>JAKIUY010000015.1 GCA_021647315.1 Victivallaceae bacterium | reverse complement strand
GGGAACCTCTCTTGATTTTATATCAAAAAGCGCAATAAAAAAGGGGGAAGACGGTTTTTCTCTGTTTTTTATTGATTTTAAGTAAGAAAATAGGTCTGTAACCATAGGTAAGGGTTGACAGTACCCAGTTGATTTAAAGGAAGGTAAATCATGAAAAAAACAAACCGAAGCAAAAAACTATGGCATAGCGATGCCGGCTAATCAAGCGGTATTTTTTGCCGCATACGGAAATAAAAATACTAAGGTGGGCACTTGATTCCCAAGTACACTGTAGATGTTTTACCTTTTAGCATACTGCATGTTGTAGTATGCTGAGAAGCTAAGTGCATAACCCAGTAAGAATATTTACAAAAAACAGTACATAAAAATGGAGAAAGAAAGATGAAAAGCAGGACAAAAAAAAGTTGCAACTCTTTGAAGTTCACACTCATAGAGCTATTGGTTGTAATAGCTATTATCGCCATCCTCGCCAGCATGTTATTGCCTGCATTGAATCAGGCAAGAGAAGTAGCTAAGAAAATTAGTTGTGTAAATAACCTGAAACAATTAGGGCTATCCCTTGCCATGTATGATACTGACTATGAAGTTTTGCCTGCTCCGCTTGGAGGCGCGGGATATGGAAGCATGTATTACTGGACTGGTAAATTATATAAAGCAGGTCTTCTGCATATTACCGGACCAACATTTTGGGGATCAGTGATATCTAATACCCCACTACTTGATTGCCCAACTAATAAAGAGGTTAATAGTAGCGGAGTTATTTATGAAAATTATGGAATGAATCCAGTCTTAGCAAAGCTTGCAGGCGTACCAGATAGTCCCGGTCATGCCAGTTGGCATCAAACATTTTTGAAAAAGAACAAGTTAAGAAGACCATCCAAAAGGATATTGGTTGGTGAGTCAAGATATCATGTAATTGAAGGCCGTAACCCAACTCTCAGCCCTAACGGATTTGCATGGTATCCGCACGGTAAAAGCATGAATATTCTTTGGCTGGATTTGCATGTGTCCCCAAAAGCGTATAAAGAAATGGCTGTATATGCAGTTTCTGCTCCTTACTTCGGACTTCGCGAGTAAATACAATAAAATAATTATTGCTCAATCAAAGTATTTTGTTGAAATATAAAAATAACTCATGAATAAAGAGGGAAAAGATGCACTATATACAAACTGGGAAACAAGCCTGTAAAAAAGGAACAAAAATATTAATGATAGAGTGTCTGCTATTGGCTTGTACTATCACGTTTGCCGATACTGGCTTAACATCAGCACAAATAAAAAAAGATCTAGCTAAAAATAAGCCGCCAATAACCACGCTTGACATGGAAAATAATCGGTGGAAAGCTTTTAGAATCGGCATTAAGGGTGCTAAGCAGTATCAACAAAAAGACTACGCACAACAGACCTACGGCAAACCCTGGGATTTCTCTCAGGGTATACCTGATAAACTAAAAGGCAAACTCAATGTCAAAAATTTCCGTTTAGAAAATGGGATTTTAAAATTCACGACAGATGAAGATGCTGAGATATTCTGGGGCGATCATTATCTGAAGAATCCAGAGTTCGGAGAAGAAAATATTGGCAATAAATGGTCTGGCCATTGGTCTCCAATCCGATTGAAACTAAGAATTAGACAGTCATTGCAAAAATCCCGATGGTATGTTCAGTTGCGTCAGGGTAATAAGTCTTATAGGTACAAAAACCAAAAATCATTTACTTTAAAGGGAAAGCAATGGCAAACTGTTCGTTTATCATTGGGTGACTCGCGTACTTGGTATGCTTCTTTAAGTTTGATTACCGCTGATCCCAAAAATAATGTAGAAATAAAGTCTGTAAGCATCTACACTCCAACCCTTATTCGTGCTTATCAAAAAATAATTACCATTGACAGTAAGGTGATTGATGCGGCTTTTAGTCTTTGCGCCGCTCCAGAATTCAAGGTTTTTATTAATGATAAACTTGCTTGTCAAGCTGAGCAGAGTTCTCGTATGTCTGGAATTCTCAATCGTTACTCCAATATGGGGAAATATTTTCATAAAGGCGAAAACACAATTTTGGTTAAAGCTGAGACCTGCAACTGGTCAGGGGATCAAAATAACTTTGTTATGGAAGGAGCTATTTATGGCGAAAATGGGAAAATAAACATTATCAAAACTGATTCTTCCTGGAAAGGTCAATATCTTTCAAAATCAGGGAACGTCGATAAACAAGCTTGGAAGCCTGTTAAATTATCAGGTCGGGAAACCGCTCGTTTTGAAGGGGGGCGCAGGGCATATTTCCTCAATCCTCCTTATTATGGTCGGATTAAGGTAACTCCAGTCGGAAAACCATTACCAATTTTTCGTCTTGATGAGGAGATTCGCTTTGCGATTAAGGTCTTTGGGAAAAACTTACCCGGCGACTTTAAATTAGTCTACAAAATTACTGATGCTATAAATTCCGATAAAGCAATAAAATCCGGAATATTGCTGGAAAAATCTGCTCCAGCTATGGCTAATGTCAATTTAAAATTTTCTCCACCACATCCAGGTGTTTACAATATAAAATTATCACTACTTGATATTAATAGCGGCAAAGAATTAGACTCCAATATATTTGAAGCCGTTTCCGTTGGTAAAATAAAACAGCAAGAAATCATGGGGGTATCAGCGACTGAAGGTCTAAAACTCAAACTTGTTGATACAATTGACTGTACCAATCCTAAGAAAAACCCAATTCTTTGTGCTTCCCAAGAAGGTAATAAAATAACTCCTAAACTGACTACAAAACCTTTTGGAAAATATGTTGAAAGTGGCAATAAAAAATGGGATTTTTTATCTTGGAAACTAGAGTATCCTAACCATCAACGTCCATTTATGTTAGAAATAGACTATCCCGATGACAGCAATCGAATTAATGCTATAAGTTTGGGATTTAATGGATATTATCTGGTTTGTAACGATCGTGGTGGACGAGAATGGCCATATGCCGCATCTGGAGTTTATACTGGGTTTCAACATCCGATAAGCAATAAGATGCGAACTTTGCGCATGGTGTTTTATCCCAAAGCGCCAATCGGAACCATTACTGTTGCAAATGCTTTAAACGGCGGACGTGCAGGCGTTGCGGCGATGCGCCTTTATGCTATTGAAAATGATTTGCCGGCATTAAAGTTTGGCTCAAAAACTTCTCGAATTACTGGTATCCATACCGAACGGATTACTGAAATTCCTAATAACTTTTACAATGGTGATATGGATTCAGTCTTTGCAGACGGACATCAACTTGCCACGTATCCTTTTCATGGTTTCTATAAAGCATGGTATACGACGAATGTTAATCTCATCAAATATATGCGTTTCTGTGGGGAAAACACCTTAGTTGCCGGAGTTAACATGTATGTTGACATGCTTTTCCCAAGTAGCGATCCAGAGGATATGCGAGCACTCCATGCTGTTCAAGCTGATATTGCCACGCTAATGGGAGAAATGTTTGCAGCCAATGATTTAACTTTATTATTGGGTATTGAGTCTTCATCTACCGCAATTGTTCGTCAAACTAATCGTGCTACCAACGATGCTGTTGCTAAAGGTACTTTTACTCGAAAAGAAATGGCTAAAGACGGCAAGCAAGTTAAAACTTGGCATAATATCGCTAATATTAATGACAAAGTTGTACAAGATGGTTTCTTGCGAATGATAAAAGATATTTGCCGTCTCTACAAAAATAATCCAGGTATAAAAGGACTCCTTGTTCAGGAGAAGGAAAATCATTATAATCCTTGTTTTGCCGCAGTTTCTAATGCAAAAGATCCGCTGGATTATGGTTATTCTGATACGACTATTGCCGTTTTCGAGAAAGAAACTGGTATTAAAGTTCCAATATCTCGTCGCGACCCAAAACGCTTCAGCAAACGTTACAATTGGTTGACTAAAAATCACTATGATAAATGGGTTAACTGGCGTTGCTCTAAGATACATAGTCTTAATGCTAAAATTTTGGATTTAGCTAAAAAAACTAATCCTGATTGGACAGTTACACTTATTCACAGTTTTAATCCAGAAAGTGTGTTCAACAAAGAATTTAGCCCGGAATATTTTCAAAAACGCACTGGTTTTTATCCACCGCTTTATACTGAAGATGGTTTTATAGTTGGGCGTGCTTATATTGAATCAATTCGACATCAAACGATGAATCAAGGTCAATACTTAGCTAGAGAAGCTTATGCCGACTCCCCTAAGGTGGTAGAAATGTTTAATAAAGGTTTTGAGCGTACCGCGATACAGACAGGACCGCAATTTTATGAACCACAATTATTTCTGTCTAAAGGTAGCTGGTACTGGGATGCTCAACTCAATGGTGCTTATTGCTTACCTCCAGACGATAATATTTCCCGCATGTATAACCGTGTTCTTTATAATGAGACTCCGTACCTTCTTCTTCAATATTGGACGGACATGAACTTACCATGTGGATTTGAACAAGAACGCAGACTTTTTAACCGTGCTTTTACAGTTATCCCTGAAGGAAAATACAAAACACTTAGTGGAAATGGTCTTAACGCAAATACTCTTATTCGTGCCTTCAAGAACAATGTTTACATTATTAATCTTCTGCCTGTAGAGATGAAATTAAAGCTATATGCTAAAAATACTAAAGCTTTACGCGATTTGGCTATTGGAAAAATATATAAGCTTAAGAATAACACTGTTGAGATTAGATTAAGACCAAATTCCTTGAATACATTTCAACTTCAAAGTGATTCGCCATCTCAAACTAGGCTGACTGGAGCAAAATCGACTTGCCCTAAAGAGCTGGTTCAAAGCCTTAAAGCACGGGTTGGAAAAGCTATAGCTATTGCGAAATCATTAAGTAACGAGAAAGCACAAAGCACTTTAGTTAAAAGCTTTATAAAGTCAGCCGACAATCTTAGTAAAGATCTCAAAAGACAACGATACGGCAAAGTGTTAATGACTCTTAATGGAGGCCTTTTTCGTAAAGGTCTAGGTGAAGCAAGGAGGATGGCATCTCCTGTGAACTGGTGGATTATTGGACCATTTGATAATGCAAAACGTCAAGCTTTTGAAAAAGAGTTGCCAGTTGAAAAAGATCTGCATGCTGGAATCATGGAAAAACATTATACTGGAATCAACAATGAAAAACTTTCATGGTGCAAGGTTGTCGCTGCTAGTTCAGGCAAATTCAACGGAATTATTGACCTAATTGAATTTTATGGAGGCGGAAATCATAATTATCAATTATCCTATGCCATGACTCAAATTTATGTTGATAAAAAAATGCCAGCTAAACTTTTACTTGGTAGCGACGATGGCTTAAAAGTATGGGTTAACAGCAAAAAAGTATTTACAATTAAGCCTAAGCGTGGTTTGACTCCAGAGGAAAATTCTGTTGATGTAGTATTAAATAAAGGCTGGAATCAAATTGTATTAAAGATTGAGAATAACATTGGTGACTGGGGCTTTGCCCTGGATATTAAAGATCTTAACAAGAAAGCTATTTCCAGTTTAAAATATGCCCGTAACTAATAATAAAATTAAAAAGGTATTTGCATGAAAAAGAAAATGTTAATTTTGAGTATGTGTCTCGCGGTTGGAGCATCTATTGTTGTTAAAGCGGAAACTAATTTATTCCCAATTGGAGAATTTAAGTGGCTAGCTAAGGATTGTAAGGTTTCCACAGAAAACCAAAACGGTCGTTATAAATGCGCAATGTTTCTTAAACTACCTGCTCAAGAGAAAAGAAACTTTTTTTTCTATTATCAGGATCGTAATTCTATTAGCGGTAAATGTTCAATAAGCCTGAACCAAAAAATCAAATTACGTGCAGCAGACCTATCTATGAAATTTAATTTTAATCAGGTTAACACTAAAGAGCTACATCGCGTGTATTTTTTCGTAAATCCTAAAATAATACTTAAGAAAGATAAGAAATACGAAGCAACTATGTATATTAAAGGTGAAAATCCAGGACAAAAACTTGCAATATCTATTATGGGGAATTACAAAAAAGCTGGTAGTGACAAGCAACGAATGAATTACAAATTTTATACATTTGACACTAGCACAATGTGGCAGCCTTTTACTGCTCAATTGAATTTGAATAGTCGTAAGAGTGCTCAAACTGGAGATATCACATCTATTGTAATTGATGTAAAAACTGCCGGAACTTTTTATGTCGGGAAGATCGTTCTTGTAGAAAAGCCCCTGGAAAAATAAAAATATATACTATGCTGATAAAATATAAATTACTATCAATAATGTTAGCTTTTTTTGTAATTTTATCATTAAATGCTGTTGATAGAATTAATATAGATTCTGTTCCCTGGACTGACGCATGTTATTTTTGGAGTATGGATGGTAAGAAATTGCCGATATTTAATAAAAACCTTATGGGTAATAAGCTTTCAATAGGCGGAGTTAAGTATGACAAAGGTATTGCCGGACATACACCTTTCAGCGTAGTCTATAATCTTTCCGGAGAAGCTTTGAGCTTCTCCGCGATTGTCGGAGTTGACGACGAAGCGCATCCGCGTGATTCAAAAAAAATAAAATCAGCCAGTGTCAAAATTCAGATACTCCTTGACCGCAAAATCGTAAAACGACTTACTGTAGTTCTTGGCGGAAAAGGAGTTCCAATTAAAGTTGATTTGCGTGGTAAACAGCAAATTGAATTGCGTGGAACCTTTAAAACTGGATTTATAAAACAACGTGTAGATTTTACTAACGCATATTTTGAAGTTAAAAATAGAGAAAAATTTTTAAAAACCGCTGCCGCGTGGCAACATAAAGTAAAAAAACAATTGTTTCAAAAAATATATTATTTGGCAGCTCCAAAGTGGAAAAGCGTTAAAATAAAAAAAGTAAAATATCGTAATTGGAATAATGCTTATGAGCTGTCAAATGATAAATGTTCTCTAATTGTTGTTCCTGAATACGGCGGACGTATTTTGAAATTTTCCCTGAAGGGGAAAGAAAACATTTTATTTCAAGGGAAAAATCCAAGGGGGGAAAATCTTTATAAGCGTGGAATGAGTATTAATGGAGGTGGGAATTTTTCCCGTCCACAACCACGCCAATATTTTTTTTCCAGCGATCCGATTCTGGCATATGGACAATATTCTATCGCATTCCCAACCGAAGGTGAAATTGTAATGACTTCTCCCAAAAGCTACTACTTTGGATTGCAATACATCTATCATATCAAACTTCATCCTGACAGTGCAAAAATCACCATTACAACAATACATAAAAACATCGCTTCATATCCACATGAGGCTGGAGTATGGTCAGTTAGCAGAATCACAACTTCAAAGGCTGCCGCTATTCTCATGCCGAAAGAAATGAAACGTCCATATAGAAAGTTTAAACTTACTCCAGTGCTAATTGCATTCAAAGATGAAAAAAATAGTCCTTTTAATAGATTTACTATTAATTCTAAATTTCTAGCTGAAAAAAGAGTTTCTGTTGAATGGCAGAATTTCCCATTAGTAAACAAGATGAAAGTTCTAATGAAAGATAAAACTATATTTACAAAAACTTTTGACTACAAGACATCAATGAATACATACATGCCCCAATTTTATCCAGCACATTTTTATGTATGCAAATCATTTATCGAAGTAGAAACTCATAGTCCTACAAAAATACTAAATCCAGGAAATGTCATTTCGTGGCGAGAAACCTGGGAACTTAAAAATAACAAAAAAATGCCAGTTAAAGGAATATTATAATGTCTCGTGATTATAAAGATTGTATATGCAAACTTCACATAGATTTTCATACCCCAAAAGGAGCTGACAATTTATGTAAAGAATTTGATTGTCAGGATATTGTCAATAAAGTAAAAAATGCTGGATTCAACGCTATTCAGCTTTTTACTAAAGGACATTTTGGATATAGTTACTATCCTACTTCAGTTGGCAAAATGCATTCTCATCTTGACTTTGACCTGTTCGGAACTTTGACTAATGCTTTTGTGAAAGAAAAAATCAAGGTCATAGCATACTACAGTTTGCGCCCGGATAATTATCAAGCTCAAAGCAATCCTACATGGAAATTTAGCGGAATAAAAGTTAATAATTGCTTTAACCATGTTGACGCTAACAATGTCATGTGCTTTCAAAGTCCATATATAGAAGAAATTGTTTTGCCGCAAATAAAGGAAATTTTTGAAACGTATCCGGTTTCAGGGATATTTTTTGACTTTGGACGCTCTAATGGCTATTGTGGTTGCAGCAATTGCCAACAGGCATTCTTTAAGACTCATGGAATGGAATTACCAGACAAGGGTGACTATCAATCACCAGCATGGGAAATATACAAACAATGGAAACGTCTCGAGCAGGAACGAGTAGAAATAAAGCTACATGAAGCAATACATTCAATTAATCCTGACGCAATACTGGTAATCAACTATTCGTATACTCTAAGGAATCCTAAAAAAGTCCCGGATTATTACGGCATGGTAAGCATGGATGTTCATGAGAATGACTATTATGGGCTCAATGTAAGTCTCAACGCAAAATATCTAGCTGGTCTGAATCGTACCTGGGATATTATGACTACACGTATGGCGAATTGGTGGGGAGATTGGAATCTAAAACCAATTAATTCGCTATTATATCAAAACGCTGTGATATTAGCTCATGGTGGTAGGGCTTTTCTAGGTGATAGAGCGGATGTAGACTGGAAACTGGATGATAATATTTATGATTATTTCAAACAAATCAATGATTTTATAAAAGCCAGAGCTGATATTTGCATTGATGCTGACCCGGTGCCATACGTCGGAATATTTCATGCTCGAGAAAATTATAACACTACAGCGAGTGCCGCAAATGATCAACCAGATAAATTATTTGCTATCAAAGGTCTTCATAAAGCTTTAGTCATGAAACATATTCATCATCTAATTTTGAATAATGACTCATTGAAAGAATACTTGCCAAAACTGCAAATGCTTATCCTTCCTGATCTGGAAGTTATCAGTGATGAGTCGGCAGAACAAATTTTCGAATATGTTTTAAATGGCGGAGTTGTTATTGGTTCTAATGGTTGTGTTGATAACTCAAAACTTAAAACTCTTTTCGGAGTTAAATCCAAAAGTGAATTCCCGCGCGGCTACCTCCTGCCGGAAAAAAGCAAGCTTGGTCAAACATGTTCTGATTTCCCAATCAGCATACCGGGTAAGTTCCGTATAGTTGAACTTGCTGGGGCAACTGAAATAATGAAGTGCTGCAAACCAGCTTACGACTCTGGAGAAATGTTGAAATTTGGAAGTGCGGATAAAAAACAAAGTTTTCCCGGCCTGACAATTAATAACACAGGAAAAGGCAAGGCAATATATTGTGTCGCTAATATTTTTACTACATATTGGCAAAAAAATATTCCAGCACTAAAACATTTAATTGGAAATATTGTCAAAGAATATGTCCCTAAGAGAATAATAGAAATTGAAGCACCTGAATGTGTTGAAGTTGTCCTTATGAAAAAGGATAACAATCAAATTGTGCATTTATTAAATTATCAACAAGAGCGTACAGGAAAAGGGATTATGGCATTAATGGATGATTTTATTCCGATTTATAATATCAAAGTAAAGCTATATTCAAAAATAAAAATATCAAAAGTAATCCAAGTGCCGGAGAACATTCCTCTCGAGTGGGAACAAAAGAATAATTATGTATATTTCAATGTTCCAAAGCTCGAAATCCATCAAGCAATTAAAGTCATTTAAAAACTGGCTGGATGATCGGCTCAACCTGTAACGTTGTAACTTGTTAATGAGTAGCAGATTAACGATAGAAATACAGAAATGATGATATTTATTGTATCTATTTCATAGTAAGCTTGTTGCAACTATCGGGATTTTCGCAATCAAAATAAAATTCAATATGGAAATTCTAACAATGTCTTATAAACTTGGTTTGGCAGCACTAAATATGGAAATGACTGATACTGTACCGCGCACAGAATATTCTGCGGAATCACACTGGGAACTGATAAAAAAAGTTACCGGCATTGATACAGCAATTAAAGACAGTCGCCAGGAAGCGTCGGAGTCTTTTTGCAAGGCATGGGAATATTCTTTCAATTGGTGTACCTGTATTCACGGAGCGCAAATATCTGCAAAAGGTCCGACTACTGATCTAGGGCACGCAATTTATATGGAAAACAAGGAAGGGCAAAGTGATTATAGCGATCATACTTCAGTCGCATATCCCGACCCCATGGAAGCCCTTGAGCTTGATATTCCAACCGTTTACGGCGAATACGGCAAAGATGAAATTATAAGCATGTTTGATGAAAAATTCCGTCTTAAATGCAAAAATGTTCCTGATGCTCTGAATATGGCGGGAATATATATTAATCCCGTTTCCGGCATGCTGAAAATCTTTGGCTGGGATACTCTTCTGATGATGATGGGATTGGATCTCAATAAATTTAACAAAGTGTTGGAAAGCTATTGCATTTGGCTTGAACAATTTTATCGTGGTTTCTGTGAAAGTAATGTTCCGGTCTTTATGATGCACGACGACATCTGCTGGACCAGTGGTCCTTTCGCCCCCCCGGAATGGTATCGCACACAGATATTTCCATGGTACACAAAGTGGATCAACATGCTCAAAGCTTCCGGTAAACGTGTGATTTTCACTTCTGATGGCGATTATAGCTGTTTTTTTGATGACATTGTCAAGTGCGGAGCTGAAATGCTAGTCATGGAACCCTGCTGTGATATGGCTATATTTGCCGAAAAATACGGTGAAACTCACGGCTTTGTCGGTGGTGTTGATGTTCGTATTTTGCAAGGTAGTAAAGAAGAAATTCGCAAAGCAGTTCAAACTGCGATGGATATCGGCAAAAAATGTCCGGGCTATATTTTCTGTACCGGCAATCATATTCCGCCGAACGTTCCAGTCAATAACGCCATTTACTATAATGATTGCTACCTAAAGATGCGCAAGCGTTGAGTAAATGAATGTATTGAATCAATTGAAAATGTAAAAAAAGCTATTGATATTGCCGAGCGCTTGGACATAGAAAACATTCGAATATTCGCTGGTTTTAGCCCTGTAGAAGAAGTTATTGGTGCGCGCTGGGATTTCATGATAAAAATGCTTAATGAGGTATTGAAATATGGTCAGGAACACAATGTTCTGCCAGATATCGAAACTCACGGCGATGTTGTGGAATACCTTGATGGCATAAGACATTTCAACAGCATGACAACAGTCAAAAAAAAAATGGGTAAGCTTTTTAGAGAACTGGAATATCCGGCTGGAATAGTTTTTGACCCGGCTAATCTCGGAGCGGTTGGAAGGAATGAAAATAAAATTATTTCTTTTTATCGAGAATTTCTTCCGAAAACTAGTTATTTTCACTTAAAAAACTTTTCGCTGACTTCTGCTGGCGTTCTCAAGCCTTGCGTTTGCGGCGAAGGTAAGCTAAATTGGAGTATTATATGGAAGACATTGAAGGGCTCCCCCTGTCTGGATGTGATTGAATATGAGTTAACGGAAGATATTGAAGATGGTTTAAAACATTCATTGGAGTTTTGCAAATGATTTATCTTAAGAATGAACAGTGCTATATGCTTAAAGGTGATTTACATATTCACACCGAATATTCTGATGGAGATGTATTGGATGAAGTTCTTTTTCAATCAGTAAATTCAGGTCTGGATTTTCTTGCTGTCGCAGATCATGACACCTCTAAAGGCGTACCATTTGCTCAAGAATGGCTCAAAAGAAAAGGCCTGCCGACAATTGTAATTAAGGGCTGCGAAGTTACTGGCCCGGGCTGTCATCTTCTGGCTCTGGGGTGTGATGAAAATATTATGTGTTCTGACTCTATTGAGAATATTTCAGAAGAAGTACACAAAAAAAATGGATTTCTCTGTGCCGCACATCCGTGTTGGAGTAGAACTAAGAAAACATTCTGGGATAATAGATTATTTCATAATTGTGCTGAAGATGGCAAATTTGACGGGATCGAACTTATAAATTATTCAGCAAATTATGACGAAGACGGCAATGCTAAAAAAGGGAATATACCGGTCATTGAATATTACAAAACATTGCAGAAAGCTGGTATAAATATTCCCGTTACAGTCGGCTCGGATGCTCATATGGCTCACGAAATAGGGAATGTCTATATGATTGCCTTTCCTGAGGCCTGTAATTCTGATTCTGTTTTAAAAACAATTTTCAAAGATAATATGGCGGTTGCTTGTTGGAAGGGCGAAATATACGGCCCCCCCGCAGCCATTGCGCTTTATAAAGAATATTCTGCGTTGTTTAATGAGCAGGAAAATTTCAGGAAATTAATACACTGTTCCCTTGCGCGTCAGGAAAACGAAAGCGACATCATTCTCAAAGTTACAAATAATAATTGTCCGGCAAAAATCTATTTTGACCCAGAACTCGAACTCATTGAAGAATGTACTTTCAAAAGAAGCTCTATCAGGTCGGGCTATGACAGCATATTCTTTGAGTTTGAAACGGCTGAGTTCAGCGTGATTAGGGGTGTTATTACAAATACCGAAAGCAGGGTGGTGATAGATTCAAAGCCGGACATAAGGGACGAGCAGATAGCTTACAGGATAAATATCACAAACAAGCATTTTAAAACTTTGGACAATGCTAAATTGCTTCTGCAAATAAATGATAAAAACTATGAATTTATTATGAATATTGATTCAGAAAAATCTAGCAAATACGATATTCTGGAAGATGATATACTGTTGTGCGGCAAAAAAAATAAATTGAAAATTTCTTTGTTTGATAGGTCTGATTTACTCATTGATGAACAGGAATTGAATGTTATGATTCATGCTATAAGTAACGATAATAATGACTATTTAAAGCTTGAACAATATGTATTGAAAGATGAAAAACGTGATGACGATGTTGAAGCAAAAACAGCTTTTTGTTATGATGACGAAGAGTTGACGATTACAACAATTGTCAAAGATAATTATTTTCATCAGCCATATACCGGCAACATGACCTATGTCGGCGACAGTATTCAGCTCGGTCTAGACCCGCAATGCAGTAGGGCAATGTTTAATATGAAAGCAATGCAGACATTTGAGTATCAACTTGCTTTGACCCCCGAAGGAGAACAAATCGTCTCGAATATGCTGCCAGTTGGAGTCGTTTCGAAGCCTTTGCTGAATGTGTCAGTTGATGATAATCTTTACACCTACACTTTCAAGATAAAATGGAAAGAGCTCGAAATTAAACCAGAGACGGGAACAGTACTCGGCTTCAATATTATTATAAATATAAATGACGGCGGCGGCAGACGCGGCTGGATACAATGGACACCTGGAATTGGTGACGGCAAACGAGCCGCTGACTGGGGCTGGCTGGTGCTGAAGTAAGCAGAATAAACTATATGTAGTAGAACCATTTTGATTGATAAATTATTAAATAATTTTGACATAAGGAGGTGAAAAATTAAAAAAGAACCATGAAAGCACTAAATTGATCGATTAAAAAACCAATTTTCTGCAATTAACCCAATAATGTAAATAAACACAAAACAAAGAGGTAATTATGTTTAAAAAAATATTTTGTACTACAATGATTACTACTTTCCTTTGCTGTATATTGAGTGCTGTTCCATGGCAGTCTGACTATGACTGGAAATGTATGCATCTACGTACAGCATGATTAAAAGGCGGCGAAGGATATCAACATCTAATGGATATAAAGTTTGCTCCTTCAAATGCGTCCGTTGTCTATTTGGGTACTAAACATCACAGGTCTGGAAAAGTATTGACGGTGAACGAAGACTGGCTTCCAAAACCCAATGGCTTCCGGCTCACTAAGTTTACTTGTGGATAATACAGATTATGATACAGTATTAGCAGCAGGTTTTTTGGGGGCAGGAGATGGAATTTATCTGACTACAGATGGTGAAGCAAACTAGACTAGAAAATATTCCGACACAGGATACGATAAAGTTGATCTTGTGAGTGGTCAAAATTTATTTTATTAGCAATCTTCCAGTACTTTTATGTTGCATTGCAGAATGAGACGGCTTAGTAAAATCGACGAATTATGGCCTAGTTGTCGATACTTTTCAGACTTTACTAAACCTTCAGGGCGTAAATATGATACTGGGAACGCAAAATTATATCGGCGTGCAAACTTCAATATTTTCGTTTTAACAAAAATAGGATAGATTTACGACGGTAATGCCAAAAGTCATACAGTGCAAGATAAAAAAACATTATTGTATATCAAAGAGTTACAACTGGCACTTCCTATTTTGGTGTAAAATCTGACTTTTAATACTGCCATCATTTAGGTGAAACTGCGCTTGCCCCTTAGCTTGTACTACTTTTTATAAGAAGATAGGTGTAAAGACTCTGTCCTAACTATAGATGCTTGACTGCACATTGCAAGCCTCTTGGTAAACAGCATTCGGCGTTTTATACTCCAGAGCCGAATGTATCCTGCGAGCATTATAAAAAGAAGAACAGGGACGCTCGTCGGGAAAGTATTGATAACCAATGATTTGATTTTTTAGTTGATGCGGGAGAATATACTTAAATCTAAAGTGTCCAGCAAGAGCGATGTAACCGTTGATTATGCCGATGCGGATAGGGCTGAAGTCCGCTTAAAAATTCAGGTCGCTCCACAATATTATTATTATTAACGAGGTGATTTCAAAAGTCCAACGCGAGCATGATTTTTGAAATTGCCTCTAACCCTATTGAAAAATCACAATAAGAAAATAAAGCCACGCAAGGTGGCAGGGCGAGCCTGCAAAGATTCACGACCAGTTAACTGCGGTGATTTATAGGAACATTCATTCGGAACTGTTGGAACAGTATATATTAATTTCACTTTTTTTTATTAAGTCATTTGATTTTTCCGCCATCTGCTTTATTTTAAAGTAAAGCAGGGCGAATTAAGGAAACTTGAAATGGCAATTGTTTTTGACAAAGACAAAGTATACATGGAAACCTTAAAGGCATTTCGCTGCTTGATTGACAGCGAATACCAGGCAGGTGGCTGGCTGCCGCCAAGTCGAGAAATGTGTGAGCGTTTGAAAGTCAGCAGTGTTACTTATGTCAAGGTTACTAACAGATTGGTTGCTGAATCTATCGCTGAAAACTTTCAACGGAAAGGTATTTATATCGTTCCTGAAAAATATCGTGCTAAGAAAATCGGGATTGTTGTCGGCAATGGTGAAGAATCACCTTATTTGGGGTCGGAAGGTCTGTTTACAACAATACTGCAAAGTATTGACAAAACAGAATTAGTTCCTCATCTGATTCAAGCCAGTCCAGTATCAAATATTCCAAGAAGTGCCATGTCGCATTATGTAAGCGGTCTCATTTGGATTTCGCCTAATAATGGAGCATTCCCGGTAATCAGAGACTTTCAAAATACTAAATTAATTCCGGTTGTCGCTATTTCCATTACCCCGTCAAATAAGAATGGTACTCCATTGGACGAGATAGTCTGTATAACAGAAGATTATCATGCTATGGGGAGCAAAATTGCGGATTTATTTATTAAAAAACAACATAAAAATATCATTTATGTTGGCGACAGTTGGTTTGCTGAATTATGTGGTTTAACGTCATGTTTGAGTGCTGCGGGAATCCCTTTTGATTCCAGCCATTGCCTTGGAAATCATGATCCCAAAGCAGGGCAATTGACTGAACTGATAAATAGACACAAAACGAGTGGTCTAATCATAGAAGGCAGAGAACGGCGGTTGGAAACAATCTTTCAGGAATTATCTGCCCTGCCAGGCGACAAGCAATTTGAAGTGCTCATCAGAGATGGTCTATTAATAAACAATTTAATAAAAAAATATCCCAAAATAAAACTGTTGGGTATAGCTCACCGGGATATAAAAAAATGTGGAGTCGCCGCAGTGGAAATGCTTGTTAATCATCTAAACACAGGAGAAAAGATGCGCTCTACCCAACTTTCAACTTTTACCATTAAAGAGTAAAATCGTGTAAAATACAAGGTTTTGCACAAAATCCAACCTCAAAATAGGAGAAGGAAAAATGAAATCGAACAGAACTAACTTAAAGCCATCAAAAAAGTGTGAAAATCAAATAAATTTTACCCTAATCGAACTATTGGTTGTAATAGCTATTATCGCGATCCTCGCCAGCATGTTATTACCATCTTTAAATAAGGCGCGGGAGAAGGCTAAACAGATAAAATGCGTCAGCAACTTGAAACAGTGTGGGCAAGGGATGTTTTTTTACGCAAATGATTTCAACGGTTATCTTCCAGTAGGGATTGACTATGGCAGTCAGACGATTGGAACCTATTGGGTCGACTTGCTGATGGCAAGCAAATCGCTTCCTCAGGTCACAACTTGGACTAATTACTGGAACGGTATATGGCGGCCATCCAAATTGAAAACTGATAATATCTTCCAGTGTCCGTCGACTCTTCAAGTAGGCATTTTTAGTGCCAGTGGACATAGTTTTGTTCCTGAAGAGCATGGTTCATGGTTAAGCTATGGATTAAGATTTATTTATAAAAACCTTCACTATCCAGGGGAAAGACTCGGTGGAAGTGGACCATATGGGCTACCATTGCTCACATCTTTGTATAATAAGGCACCATATATGGCGGACAGTATTCAACTGCCAGGCGATGGACGCAGTGCACAAACAGGAAGATTTGACGCTATTGGGATATATACCAACAGGCTCTATATAGCTCATCAAAAACAGGCGAACCTGTGGTTCCCAGACGGGCATGTTAAAGGTATGAGCCGTAACGAGATTGCCGGTATAAAACAGCCTCGTGATGCAGGCAATACCCCTAATGCCCCCATTATTGCACAACCCCATCTGTAAATTAGGAATTGATTCACAAAAAATAGAAGACAGTCATAAAATGGAGATTAAAAATGAAAAACAGAATTTCTGCATCAAAAATAAATCGGTTAAGTTGTTTTGCAAACCCATTAAACAATATACTAAAAGGAAAATAAGAAAATGATTAAGAATTACTTAGTAGCGTTATTAGTATGTACAAGCATCAGTGCATTTGCGGTAGACTCACATGCAAGACTCGATATTAACGGGATCGTAGGTAAAGTAAAGCTTACTTTGAATCAGAAACCTGCCAAAGGAGTTGGGTATAATCCTTCATGGCTTAAAGTTGGCAAAGATTATTTTATTTATACTTTGAGCGCTAGATTAAAAAGTGATGATTGGGAAGATTTCGAAATAGCGTTCACGCCAGATAAAGACGGTTTTGTTATTCTGAATCTTAAAGGTATGTATTACAAACCCAAAGGTAAAAAAAAGAATATAGCAGTTTGGACTTGCTGGGATAATATAGTGATTGAAGGTGCTGAAATAGTTAACGGCACCTTTGATAAATTAGATAAAAACGGCAAACCTGAAGGCTGGATTACCAAGCCTGAAAACCTTATCAGCAAAGATGGTAATAAATATATTAAAGTTTGGTTTAACAGTGCGGCAACGCAGAAAATTAAAGTCAAAAAAGATCAAAAAGTAACAATTAAAGCTAAAGTTAGAAAACTATAATACGAGGGATAGTAGAAATGACGTCATTAAAAAAAACAATACTTTTGATCTTTACCTGTGGCATTTTTATTGCTTGCATAAATAAGGTGAGTGCCGCAAGAAAAACTATCTCGCTTGACGGAACCTGGTCGGCGCATCGAGTTGAGAATATGCAATTCACCTATCCCCTTCCAGACAGCGGCTGGTTTAAAACTCCGGTGCCTCAAACTATTGCCTCACGAATTATAAAAAGCAGGGGATTTTATCCTCCTGCTCCAACTAGTCTGTTGGATAAGACCGGGAAAAATTTTATCAACAAGCACTCCGGCGCCTGGTATCGGCGTTCATTCAAGCTGCCGCAGATAAATTTGAGCAAACAAGAGTTGACGCTGCGTTTTGAAGGTGTTGCCTGTAAGAGCGACATCTGGCTGAATGGCAAAAAGATTGGTACTTCATTGCAAGGTACGGTGCCATTTGAATATGATATTTCAAAGTCCGTGAAATCGGGGAGCAATGTGCTGTTATTGGCAGTATACGGGCGAGAAGGTCTGGTTGATATAAAAAATAAAACCTACATTGCTCCATCATGTGGCGTCAGTCCCGGTATCTGGGGATCTGTTTCACTCATCATACGTTCTAAAACATATATCCAAGATGTTTTCGTCAAAACCAGTGTCAGGCAAAAAAAAATAGACTTGGAAATGACCATTGTTAATAGTGGTCATTCTACCGCAAAAATTATACCAACCGTCAATATTTTCAGCAATGAAAACAGCAGCCGCAACTCCTTGCTGACGATAAAAGGGCACTCACTGTCAATTCCAGCTGGTTCGAAACGTACAGTAACTTTATCTGCAAACTGGATTGCTCCGGAGTTATGGGATATAAACCATCCAACTCAGTACCGAGCTCAGGTAAGTTTAGATAGTGGCAGTCAGACAATAGATAAAATCAGTCAACTTTTCGGGTTTAAAGAATTTGAAATCAGAGGGCGTGATTTCTTTTTAAACGGCAAACGAATTGTGCTATTACGTAATTCTACTCTTTCAAAAACAGAAAATTTTCAAAAAACAGCAGGAAAACCATATAATACAGCTCGCCTTCACTTGGGTTTTATCGGCTCCAAGGCGTTGGATGCGGCCGATAGTATCGGTTTGATGATCATCCCCGAAAGTTCATGGAACTGGGTCAAACATTTTCCATCAGCTAAAAATGCTGTCTGGTGGCCGAATGTTAAGGAATACTATATTCGAATGATTAAGTTGCACCGCAATCGCCCGTCAATAATTATGTGGTCGCTCTGCAATGAAACCTACTGGGATAACCGTCGCCCTGCTGACATGAAAATGGCTGCTAAAATTTTAAACCTAGTCAAACAACTTGATCCAACCCGACCACTGCAAGGTGATGGTGAGGCTTCATGGAACGGAATGCTGCCGACAATAAATATTCATTATCCAGAAACAACCGCCGGGCCGGTAAGAAAAAAATATCCCAATTCCGGTTTAGTCATACCTAATGACCTGCAATGGTTGAAACAAAAAGGGGTAAATGACAGTGCATGGCGGGCTAATTTCGTCTGGGACCGCCCATTGATGATTGGCGAATACTGGCATGCAGGCAGTACCATTGAAGCAATATCCAGCTTTACCGGCGATGCCGCATTCGACTGGGTAAAATGGCGCTATCAGGACTTGAAAAATACCCAAACGTTACCCGGAAACAAATATATTGAAGCATTGAGAATGGCAAGCGATTACTATCGTGCCGTTGGAGTAGCATGTCTCAATCCATGGTCAGGAAATCGCAATTATGTGTTTAATGCAGTTGAAGCTCGTCCACTTGATTTTCATCCTAACTTCTTTTCTGGGAAAACCGGAACCAGAAAAATGGTGATATTCAACGATTCACGGGAATACTATTATGGGATGCAACTACAGTGCAGTCTGACCGTAAATGGTATTATGCTTTGGACTGAAACAATTAAATGTCCAGTTAAGGCAGGAGCAAACAAAAAGCTTGATCTCAGAATAAAAATGCCACGGGTTAGCAAAATAACTCCGGCAAAACTATCAATGAGACTGCAATACTGGCGGGCGGGAGGCTTCAGAGAATTATCCCGTTTTGAAGAGACCATATTTATTATTCCTCCGTCAGGACTGACAAATATCAGTACTAAAGCGATTGCCCTGTTTGACCGCAGTGGCAAGACGGTTACTGCTCTGGGTATATCTGGTATGAAGTTACAGGGGCTCAAAAACTTAAATACTAAGTTACTTGCCAATAAAAAATTATTAATAATTAGCAATACTGGTGAATTATCAGAAAACGACAGAAAGATTATTGACAAGTTCGCAGTTAATGGTGGCAGAGTATTAGTGCTCAATCAGGATAATAATCGGTCTATTATTGCAGAATTACCGGAAACAGACCCGGAACACGTTGCTTCAAAAGCCTGGAGGAGAAGTTTCGGTACCGGTCTGTTTACCAATATTGATGAACGGCAACTACGTTACTGGAAGCCCGACAACATTGTTTCACGACACAATTTTCGCAAACCGTCAAATGGCAACTTTACAATTTTCCTGGACTGTGGCGGTCGCTACGGCATGGAATGGTCTCCACTGCTGGCATTCAGACGTGGCAAAGGTGAATATATTATGTCACAGCTTCTACTTTGTGAAAAATTAGCAAGTGAACCTCTGGCGAAATATATGCTGGTAGATTTAATCCAATATGCTTTATCAAACAGCTTAAAACCTTTAGCCCCGGTAACCGTATATGCAGGCAACAATAGCGAACTTAAAGCGGTACTTGAAACATGTAATGTAGTAACCACGCAGCAAGCGTCAACGGCATCTTTAATATTAGTGGACGGCAGTGCTAAACTTAACGACACTAAACTTGAAATACTGCGTAACCAGCTCTCTTCAGGTAAAACAGTATGGTTGCATAATTTTACTCCTGAAACGATTAGCAAAATTGCCACTCTAATACCGTTTAAACTCCAGCTGGCTAAACCTGACGCAACAGTTCAATCAGCCGCAAGACGCAATCATGCGCCGATTATCAACAGTCTGGCTTCTTTTGATTTCTTTTGGACAAAAATTAACCTTAATTCGCGTAAAGATTATTTCCAAGACGGAAAGCCAACAGCCAAACTGGGCAATTACGTTTTAGCCGAGGCACCATTTGATGCAACTGAACAGCTTATGGCGCCAGGGTTTATGGTGAAAATTCCGGTTAGTGCTGGAACTATTTTGTTTGATACGCTTGCATGGGACAGGGCTTTCAAGCGAGAGAGTACTAAAGTGTCACGCATTGTATCAGCAATCACGACTAACTGCGGTGGCTTAATCAAAACTATCGCTGAAAAGCGGTACAACTACTTCTTTGTCGATTTGAAAAAATTTGCCAATATGGGCTATTATGATCAGATCGAGGGCGATGGCAAAGGGGGCTGGACTGATCAGGGGGCTAATGATATGCGCTTTTTTATCATCAATCATACTGGTCGAGCTGGCGGCAAAGAAGATGGTATGCCGGTTGGCATCGAATCTTTCCCGGAAACAGTAAAGCTTGGCAAACATCCATATAAACTGATTGATCCTAAAATCAATAACAACAACAGCGTACTTTCATTCAGAGGTGGAGAACATGGAGCGACATTGCTGGAACAGGTAAAAGATATTCCGGTAAACCACAAGGCTGAAAAATTATGGTTTCTACATTCTGCCTGCTGGACGCCCGGCAACAATCGGCTCGTAGTTGCTAAGTATCTGATTCATTATGCAGACAGCACAACTGAAACCATTCCGATAGTTAATGGTCTGGATGTAGGCGATTGGTGGCGTCCAGAACCTCTGCCGCATGCAGAGTTGGCCTGGAGTGGACACAATCTTAAACATTCAGGATTAGGATTATGGTCACTTGGCTGGGATAATCCATATCCTGAAAAATCTATTAAATCAATCAGTGTAATCGGCAATCTGACCCAGACTCAATTTATCCTTCTCGGTATTACTGCTGGTATTACTGACGACATTGCCGGTGGTGCTGGTTCAGATGAAAAAGTTATTGCCGCTTGGAATTTGAATAGCTTTCATAGTAAAACCGTAAAAAATCTAATTGCTTCAGCTCCGGCTTTGAAAGCGTGGAAAAAGGCTCCGGTTCCGGCTCAAGTGCCAGGCATTTCCGGTTTGCGCTTCCAGCACGGTCAACAATTATCATGTGAAAAATTAAAACAGTTACACCCTGGAGAACCATTTCAATTGAATATTTCAATTTATCCCGAAGCAAAGCCTGACGGTTACTACGGTGGAATTTTGCAATGGATGTCTTACCGAAAAAATGGCTTCAGACTGCAATTACGTAAAGTAGATATGAAAGTTCATGTTACAATATTTACCAAGCCAGGCAAACCAATATACCTTACCTCAAAAAGATCTTTGCAACTCAACTCAGTTTACCAGATAAAACTAGTGTTCGATAATAAACGTTCAATGCTTTATATTAACGGTAAGCTGGAAAATGTTGTCGCTGGAGGATTGCCAGCTTACTGTTCACGCAAACTTCAGTTCGGGGTGTCATCCGGCAAGGATTATAACTTTAACGGCCTCATCGGTAAAGTTTCATTTTCAGTAAAAAAACCACAATAACTGATAATAAATAGCATTTTACACTAATCTATCAATTTTAAGTCACAAGGAAAAAATGAGTATTAAACCCAACATTATTATATTCTGCACAGATCATCAAAGAGCTGATTATTTGAGTTGTGCCGAGCATCCGTTAATCAAAACACCCAATCTGGATCGCTTAGCGGCGAGAGGCGTTCGATATGAGAATCTTTATGTCCAGAATACTATATGTATGCCATCAAGAGCTTCAATTTTAACTGGCACCTATCCATGTCGACATACAGTAACATGCAACGGTTATAACCTGCCGGAAACAGATAAAACCATTGCCCATGTACTCCGTGATGCAGGGTATCATACAATGGCGGTAGGACGAACTCATGTGGTCTGTACTCAACCCCGTCCAAAATACTCGAAGACAAACTTTTATGGGTTTAATCAATGCACGCATGCACAGGTCTACTGTGGTGACACCGATCCAGATAATGACTATCTCGCTTGGATCAGAGAAGAGCATGCAGAGTATTATGATGATATTGCTTTTGCCAACCGCAACCAGGTTGGCGATCTTTTGGGTAGTCACACAGAAGTACCGGAAGAACTTAGTATGAACAGTTGGGTGGTAGGACGTTCTTTGGAATTCATAGAGAAACATAACGAGAAATCTCCAAAGCAACCATTTTTGCTTTGGGCAGGAACTTGGGACCCACACAGCCCGTACCGCGCGCCGGAACCATGGGGAAGTATGTACGATCCTGCCGACATAACACCGCCGGCTCAAATAGAAGCGGAGCTTGAAGCGTATCCGGATGAGTTAAAACGTCTAGCTACGGTAAATTTTCACAAAAATCCTGATATTCCCATGGAGCAGGTTTGGCGCAACACTAGAGCCATGTACATGGGGATGATATCACATATTGATGATCAGTTTGGCAAGTTGCTTGATGGTCTGGATGAGATGAGGCTTACCGACGATACTATAATTCTATTTACCTCTGATCATGGTGATATGATGGGAGAACATTGGTTTAGTGGTAAAAGAATTTA
Source organism: Victivallaceae bacterium (assembly GCA_021647315.1). GTDB lineage: Bacteria > Verrucomicrobiota > Lentisphaeria > Victivallales > Victivallaceae > JAKIUY01. Next base: position 33,622 of record JAKIUY010000015.1, on the reverse strand, counting down.
TTTTTATGATGGCGCGTTGAAAGTACCAGGTATAATGGCTGGCCCGGGAATTCCCCAGGGAGAAACTTTCGAAGGTTTAGCTGAAAGTGTCGACTTGATGCCGACATTGTTGGATTTAGTCTCAGTGCCTGTACCAGCCGAAGTACAGGGAAAATCATGGCATCCGCTAATGGTAGGTGATAACACGATTATTCACGATGATGTTTATACCGAAATACAGCATTTTAATTTGAATAATGATGACTCAAAAAACGAGCATGTTTTTTCGATTTTCGACGGACGTTACCGAATTGTTTACTTCAATGATCGACCTTACGGACAACTGTTTGATTTTTCCAATGATCCGGGAAATCATATCAACCGCTGGGATGATCCGAATTACGCTGGAATTAAACAGGAAATGCAAAACAAATTAATGAATCGAATTATGAGAAATCTCACTCAACCAGATACAAGACTAGCTGATTGGTAAGGACAAGATAATACAGAAAGATATTTCGACAAAAAAAATACGGCAAAGCCGTGGAGGGGCGCGGTTTGTGCTTTGCGCAGTTTGCAACAAGTCGCGACCGAAAGATAAAGGAAATTACGTGATGAGTGAAAAAGAATTCCCGGGAATCGTCGAGGATTATCACGGCTATAGTTTGTACCGATTTGACGTTGGTGGTCTTGATGCAATAATTGTAGAACCAAAAATACCGAAGGTTAGACGGCAATGGATATGGAAGGCCGAATTCTTCTCGGCATTCCCGAACTTTGAACTCGCAATGTTGGAACGTGGATTTTATCTGGCATTTTTAAATGTAGGCAATACATTCGGTTGCCCTTCAGCTATGACGCATTTTGATGAATTTTATACGATACTTACAGAAAAATATTCCTTTGCCAGCCATCCTGTTTTGCTGGGACTCAGCCGCGGTGGACTTTATGTATACAACTGGGCTGTAAAGAATACAGATAAGGTTTCCTGTATCTATGCCGATAATGCTGTATGTGATTTTAAAAGCTGGCCGGGTGGAAAGGGCGATGCCCCCGACAGCCTGGAGAACTGGACAAAACTAATTGAAGACTATGGCTTTGCCTTTGAAGATGAAGCTTTGGAGTATTCCGGTAATCCAATTGACAATTTGGAACCGCTTGCAAAGGCAGGCATTCCTCTGATTCATGCCAGTGCAACTGAAGATGAAATTGTGCCGATTTCGGAAAATACTGATATTCTCGAAGCACGCTACAAGGCACTTGGAGGAAATATAAAAGTGATCAGACACCCCGGGAAACATCATCCGCACGGTTTAGAAAATCCCGAACCGGTGATAAATTTTATCCATAAATACGGATATCACCATGAATAACACAGAGCAGCAAAGCCGCAACCAAAAAGATTTTTAACCACTAAAAACACTAAAAAACTACAAGGATTTTGAAATGAGTAAAGCAAAACCTACAGTTCGACAGCAGGAGTTTCAAGATTGGGAATTCGGCGTATTTCTCCATTTCGGGATACGTACTTTTTATGAGGACCATTGCGATTGGGATGGTAAAGAAAACGATATGCAGGCAGAAAGTTTTATGCCTGCAGAATTGGACTGTGAGCAATGGGCCGCAAGTGTTGCTGCTGCCGGAGCAAAATACATGGTGCTTACAGCAAAACATCATGATGGATTTGCCAACTGGCCTTCAAAATTTACTGATTTTAGTGTTGCGTCATCGCCATGGGAAAACGGTAAGGGTGATGTTGTGCGTGAATACGTTGACGCCTGCCATAAATACAATTTAAACGTCGGTTTATATTATTCTCCTGCTGACGCAACATCGCCGTATTATTCCTCACCGGAAGTTTATGATGACTACTTTATCAAACAAATCAGTGAACTCCTCGGTGGCGATTATGGTACTATTGACATGCTGTGGTTTGATGGTTGTGGTTCTGAAAATCATGAATATGACTGGGGACGCATTATTAAAGAAATACGTTCTATGCAACCTGAAATATTAATTTTCAGTCTGGGCGATCCGGATTATCGCTGGGTTGGCAATGAGTGCGGTTTAGCTCACTCACCGCAATTTAATACAGTAGATGAAGTATTAACTTCTGTTCGCACTACAGATAAAAAACTCGTAAAAGATAATAAAAGTTGGCTACCCGCTGAGTGTGATTTCAAAATGCGCCAAAACTGGTTTTGGCGTGAAGAAGATAATGATACCGTCAAAACTCCCGAAGAACTTCTTGGAATCTATTATTATTCTGTAGGGCGTGGAAGCAATATGCTGCTTAATATCGGTCCGGATAACCGTGGGTTATTGCCTGAAAAAGATGTTCAATCATTACAGGCTATGGGAGATGAAATAAAACAACGTTTTTCTTCGTCATTGGGAAATATAAGTAATTTTAAAAATTCAGAAAACAGTTGGACATGTAAGTTTTCTGAATATTTGAAAAATGACACTAAATGCCATGAAAAAAATCTATTAATTAACCATGTTGTGATTCAAGAAGATTTAAGCGATGGTGAAAATATACAACAGTTTAAAATTTCCATAATACCATATCTTCATGGAGAACCTGTAACGGTCTATCACGGATATAGTGTCGGTCATAAAATTATCTGCCAGTTTCCGTTAGTAAGATGCAGAGGTGTAATCGTTGAGGTTTTGAAACATGACGACCCTGTCAAATTACGTAAAATAGATTTGTTTAATACGCAAGCGTATTCAGAAAATGGCAACCTTTAATAAAGGCTCCAACATGAAAACAAATATACGCGAAGAAAACGAATGGACAACAATGCGTTGACTTGATGACAATACCTCATCCGAGTTGCCGCACATTCTGCTGATTGGCGACTCTATCGTCAACGGACATGTCGCATTGTTGAATGCAAAACTTAAAAAACGAAATGGGTTAGCAGCAATTGAGATGCATAAACTGAATATCCCCATAATTGCCTGTTACAGCGTGTTAAAGAATCAACCGGAATTGGTATACGATGGAGTCTATTGACACACAAAAGGATATGAACTCATTGTCGACACCATAAGTGCATATCTGGAAAAGATTGAATCGCAACATATCTGCCTGCAGTGAGCTTGCAGAACCTGGAGCGAACAGGGACGCTCGTCGGGAAAGTATTGATAACCAATGATTTGATTTTTTAGTTGATGCGGGAAATATACTTAAATCTAAAGTGTCCAGCAAAAGCGATGTAACCGTTAAGCTTGAGTTTCTAGCTGAATGTACGTACAGAAACGTTAAAAATGACAGCGCAGGAGCATCTGTCTTACTGGGCTAAACTAGAAATTAAGCTCAAACCCGGCAAAGCGATTAAACTTTTGGAATTTTGCCGCCATGAAGCACACCCGCAATATGGGCCATCACTACCATACCAGCAATTAATCGCCGGTTTACAAATGTTACGTGATGTGGGCTGTAATTTCATTCGCGGCTCTCACTACCCACAGGATCCGCGTTTCCTGACTCTTTGTAATGAAATTGTTTTTTTAGTCTTTGAAGAAAGTATGGGCTGGGGACAAACAGTCAAACATTTTACAGATCAAAATTTTATTGACACTCAGCTGAAACAAACAGCAGAAATGTTAGCCGCCAGCTACAATAATCCTTCGGTTATAATGCATGGCTTCTTAAATGAAGGCGAAAGTAATTTTGAAGAATCCAGAACATGTTATAAGGCATTAATAAAACTCATACGAAAAAAAGATCCATCCCGCTTAGTAAGCTATGCCAGTAATAAAGAACTGAAAGACCGCTTTCTAGAACTTATTGATGTTGTCTGTTTTAATATGTATCCGGCCTGGTATGCTCAAAATTACGCTGACGAACAACCACTGGGTGAAATCATCACGACCATTAATAAATAAAACAGCGTGGCCTAAGTGACAAACCATTCATTATTTCCGAAATCGGAGCCGGAGCTATTTACGGCTGGCGTGATCCGATATGTGCTCACTGGTCTGAGGAATATCAGGACGAATATCTGAAATTAAAATCAATAATTTGCCTTATACCATTTGATAATATAGTTATTTACGATATAATAATACCCTATTAGCCCCATTGAAAGATAATAAGGAATAATATGGATCAGATTCAGCTATTGAAGGCACCACCGATTTATCGGCAGATCGTCGCCAAATTTGAGGAGCAGATATATTCAGGCACCCTGAAAAGTGGTGATCGCATCGCGCCTACTCTGGAACTGGCAAAAGATTTCGGCGTTGGACGTAATGCAGTCCAGCAGGCTCTGTCTATCCTTGCTGAACGCGGTTTGATCGAACGCCGGTCAAAACGCGGCACATTTGTCTGCGAACAGATCAATTCAAGAACTATCGGGGTAATTTTCGGTCATAATATCGTTACCGAACAGTACAGTCAGTTTAACCGGTTGCTATATGGCGAGATTGTTCGGCAAGCGCAGTTGAACGGCTGGCGTACTGCTCTCTATTTTCCGGTTACCGCCGATAATCATGCGCAGCAACTATCACAGCTGGGACGCGATATTGCGGCCGGGAAATTGCGGGCAATAATCAACCTTGACGGTTCAACTGCCATGAATGATTATTTAAGTAAGAGCAGTTGCGTTTCCATTGAATTTGACGGAAGCACAGATGATGAAGATATTCCGGAGACAAGCCTCTTATACCGCGGGGCAAGTTACCTGCTGGATATGGGGTACAGGAATATCGGTGTGATAAACATGTCTGCTGATGATAAAAGTCCAGGCTATACAAAAAAGGCATATAACAGTAAAAATATCGACTATTCAGCTACCATTTATAACGGCAAGGAATCGACTGAGCAACAGGGAATTGAGCTGACAGAAGCAATTTTATCAGAACAGTCACCTCGACCTGACGCCTTGCTGGTGCTGAATGACACCGTCTGTAAAGGAGTCATTTTTGCGCTGATGAATTATGGTCTGAAAATACCGCAGGAGATGGCACTGCTGGCACAGACCAATAAAGGGCATGAACTGCTCTGTCCCGTTCCGCTGACTAGACTGGAGCTTGATCCCGAAGCAATAGTTAAAGCCAATATGAAGCAGCTTTTTGCTAAAATATCCGGTGAAAAATTATCGCCATGTTTGGCCAGTCCGCAACTGATAATTGGTAGATCATGCGGAGAAAAATAAAAATTAAAAACATGAACCACGGAATACACGGAGAGACACGGAAAATGATTTTAATTTTCTGCGAAGCAGGACAAAAAAACTTCCGTGAATTTCCGTGTATTCCGTGGTTAAAAAAATAAAAGGAGTAACAACGTTACTTATGAAAACAAAATTGATATTGACAACATTGTTAATCGCCGGTCTAAGCACGCTGTGTATGGCGGCAACTGCAACCAAACCTGAACTGCTGAAAACCGCCTGGCAGGAGTACAAGTTGGGTGAATATTCGCAGGCGGAAAAACTGTTCATTCAGGCAAAAAAACTAGCCAAAGATGATAAAAGTTACAGTGAGGCTCTCACCGGTATCGCCTTCTGTTATCAGTATGCAAAAAAACAACAGACCGCCGTCAGTGATTACCGCTATGCAATAAAACTCTACGAGCAGGCTTTGAAGAAAATTGACAGTGCTTCAAAATATCGCCCATTTTTCACCGCAATGCGTGCAGAATGCTATTTCAATATATATCGGCTTACCGACGAAAAAGATAATTTAAACAAAGCGGTAAAACTATGGAATGAAATCCAGCAGCAATGGTCAACCACTGTTGCCAGTCAGGATGCCCTGCTTTATCAAGTAATGGCAATGACCGGTGATGACTACAGCACACCGGAAGCATTGCAACTGGCGAAACAGCTGGAACGTTATTTCAAAACCAATAAAATCATCCCGTCCAAGGATGGTAAAAAGCCTCCTGCTACCGCTAAAAAACTGCTGTTAGCAGCAGTCATGAGTAATTATCTCGGAGATTTTTATTTCTGGCGTCAAGATTATAAAAATTCCGTCAAATGGTTAATCAACTATTATGAGCTCGGTGCAAGCAGCTACGCCTACAAAGCTGATGTCCTGTTCAAAATTGCCCGCACTGCGGATGTCAAGCTCAATGACAAACCACTGGCTATCAGCTATTATACTCTGTTTCAGTATGAAATAAAAAGTGACAAACGGCGCTATTTTGCCCAGCAGCGAATTATCGCATTAAATAAGGATATAAAATAATAATGGTCAAGAAAAAAATAAAAAAAGAGATTGCCTGGTTCAACTATATCGGTTTCGGGATTCTGGCTATCTGTTACCTCGGTGCCCTGTGGAATGTCTACAAGATAAAAAAAGATGAAATTATCGACAATAAAAAAGTGATCAGAATCTGTCACTGGCAGCTCGAACTCGGTTACCGAGACGCCATGCAGACCATTATTGATAGGTTTGAACAGAAATACCCAGACGTTAAAGTTGTCCAAATCCCTATTTCCGAAAAAACTTACGGCCAATGGGTCACTACCCAGCTGATTGGCCGTACCGCACCGGATATTATCGAAATGGGCATGTTTAACGTCAAGGAGGCACTGCCGCGTTACTTTATTCCTTTGACTGATACATTGCGCAAACCAAACCCATTCAATGCCGATAATCCGGAATTGAAAAATGTCCCCTGGATGGATACCTTTAATGACGGTCTGCAAAGTTCTTATGTCCCAGAACTTATCGACTACTATAGAGTGGGATTCAATACTTTTACCGTCAGAATTTTTTACAACAAAGAACTATTCCGGCGTATACTTAAAACCGACAAACCGCCTCGCAACCTACGAGAACTGTTTGATTACTGCGAACGCATCAAAGCCTACGAACAACAATGGAACAAACGGGTTGCTGATTATAACCGCAGCCATGATTTACAGAAAAATAAAATTATCGTCACGCCAATCGCTTCGGCTAAATATCAGACAAATCTATTCAAGTCACGTTATACCACCATGCTAACCTCGGATCGTTATATGGGGCTTGACAGCAACTGTAACGGCACAGTGGATGACGCTGAACTATTTGCCGGACTCCTGAATAACAACTTGGTTGTCAATGACGAAAAGTATCGGATGGCTCATCTGTTGCAGCGGCAACTGGCTGAATACTTCCCACGTGGCTTTATGTCGCTGGGGCGGATGGATTCCGGTTTTTCTTTTATTCAGAGCCGGGCCGCCATGATCACATCCGGCAGCTGGGATGCCAGTTCATATATAAAACAGGCCAAAGATCAACCGTTCGGTGATATTATTCTCACAATTAACAACAGACAGGTGACAGACTCGGCAGATGCGGTAAAAATACTCATTACCGGTGTTACCGCCGGCAAGCCGGTTAAGCTGACAGTTGAACGTGAAGGAGCCAGGAAAACATTCACGGTAAAACCGCTAAACGCTGATAATATTTTCACCGCTTACGGCATCGAAATCAAAGATTTTCCCAACAGCGATAACAAACTGGTTCCGGTGATTACCATCGTCGATTCAGCATCACCGGCATCAGTTGCCGGACTTAAACCACGTAAATGCTTCGAAATCGGCGTATTTGACTTTCCAATGCCCGACAAAAGTAATCCTGTTTACGGAAAATATGTCGTGGGTGAAGTGGTGGAATTAGCCAGTACCGGCGGGGCATACGGCGTGTGTAAATTTTCAAAAAACAGAGATCTTGCCCTGAAATTTCTCCAATTCTGTACCACCCCGGAGAATAACGAGGAATTCAACCGCATCTGTCAATGGATGCCGGTTATCAAGGGTGCCAAAATACCTGAAGCACTGCGACCGTTCAAGCCGCATGCCGAAGGCTACAGTGGCTCACTGGGTTTCAAACGCAATACCAGAACCGGAACCTTGGAAAAACAGACTTTCTGGCCCTTTATTTCCGGTGCTATCACTTATGAACAATTTGCTGAAAAAATTATCGCACGCCTGCCTGATGCAGCTGCCAGAGATTATGATACCGCACGCCGGGATGCCACAGAACAGATCCCTGACCGCCTACTCAGACGGAGTATCTATCTAGCTCAGGTAATCTTTCCGGCAGGCAATCAACCAACCGAAAAAAGTCTGAATAAACTCGCATCGACCTGGGATGTGCTAGTTACAGCAATGACTGCTATAAACCGGATCAATGCCCAGATAAAACCATTTATCAACCAACCGGAGGAGAGTGAATTCAACCGTAAGTTTTTTAATTCATACAAAGCAATAAAGCAATAGGGCTTGAAACTGGAAACTGGATTTTCGTAATTTGTAATTAATACCCCGCCGTTAGGCGGTATAAACCAGACGAAAGTCTGTCGTAATTCGTAATTTATAATTTATTTATAAGGAGTCATTGACTGATGGCAAAAGATGTATCACTGAAAACTTTAAAAATATATTGGCCGGTTTATCTGTTTATCCTGCCAAGTCTACTGCTGGTCGCGGTCTTTTCATATTTTCCTGCCGCCAGTGCATTTTATCATGCATTTTTCCGCTGGAACGGTGAAGATATCAACTATTATGTCGGAGATCTTAATTTCCGCCGGGCACTTGGACACTACTGGCTATGGGCCGCCGTTTTTCTAACGTTTATGCTGACGATGATCTTTGCCGCCAAATCGAATCGTAGAGCGGCAACATTCAAAATATTCAGCGGTATCGTGGTCGCGGCAACCGCGATTATTACCCTGTTAGTCCAAGGATTGGCCAGCAGTACCGCCAGTTATACTATTGATCGCAGAACTATTATTGTCTCACTCGTTCTATGGGGCGGTGGCATGCTGATAACAAAAACACTTGCCAGCAGTGAAAACGACCGTCGCTGGATTACCATGCTCATCTTTGCTGATCTGCTGGGAGCAGGTATCCTGCGCGGCTGTGGACTGAACGCGGTCTTTGCCTGGTTTATTATTATGCTGACAACTGGAATAATCCTGTGGACAGTCAAAAAAGTACGTCAACTGCCATATATTGATACAGTTCAGGCTTTTCAGGCTTTTGCGACCCTCGGTATCACGTTCTGGGCTTTGGCACAATATGGCGGCGGCGACCCAATATTGTGGAACGGGTTCTTTGTGATCCTGATCCTGGTTGCGTTTAATATTGTCAAAATGATGCCATCAATCATTACTGCCGTCGTTATCAACCGTCTGACCAGTCAAAAAATGAGTTACCTCTACAAGGTTTGCTTTGTTATTCCCATGATTATTCCCGGTATGGTAATGCTCCTGCTCTGGAAATTTTTCTTCGATGCCAATGTCGGCTTTTTCAATCACTTTCTAACCAAGACCGGTCTAATGAATATCCTTATTCATCTTGATAGCTGGCTCGGCTGGGGCGGGGTATTCAAGGAGGGCGTTACGCCGGTCTGGCTTGGCAACGAAAGCTTGGTGCTGCCGGCAATTATTCTCTGGGGCTTCCCCTGGGTCGGTGTCGTCGGGGTTCTGATCTACCTCGCCGGGCTCGAAAATATCTCTGAAAGTGTCTATGAGGCGGCTGAACTTGACGGAGCCGGGGCGATTCAGAAATTTCTCCATATCGAACTGCCATTGATTCTTACCCAGGTAAGAATCAATATGGTGCTGATGATTATCGGTACGTTACAGACCTATGCCTTTATTCTTATTCTATTCGGCACCGGTGGGGGTCCGAACGGCAAACTGCTGGTACCGGGACTGTTTATGTTCACCAACGCCTTCCAGTACGGCAATGCCGGTTATGCCTGTGCAATTGGGCTGATTATCTTCTCATTCATTCTACTGTTAACTGAACTCAACAACCGCTATATCAGGATTAAAAAATGAAATTGTTATCTATCTACAAAACCAAAACGCTCGCCTCCGAAATCCAGAAACATCTGTTTATTCTCGGAATTCTGGCTATGGCAATGTTTCCCTTCTACGTCATGCTGACAATCAGCGGCAAAACCAATGCCCAGTTTGCCGGCAATCCCTGGACCTTGATGATGCCATTTCATTTTGAAAATTACGGTTTTGCCTGGAATATGGTTTCCGGCTATATCTTCAATACTATTTTCATCGCAGTAACTTCAGTTGTCCTGACATTTTTTCTGACCCTGAACGGTGCCTTCTTTTTTGCCCGCTTCAATATGCCGGGTAAAAATTTCTTCTGGTACTTTTTCCTGATTCTCATGCTGATGCCGGCAATTTCCAACCTGATCCCGCTCTTCATGCTGCTGAAAACCTTCAATTTGCTCAATACATTTCTCGCCCTGATTGTGGTCAATATGGCCGCCGGACAGGTGGTGCAAATCTATATCCTGCGTAATTTCATCGAGGACATTCCACAGGATCTATTTGATGCCGCCGAAGTTGACGGGGCATCAATGCTCAGACAGGTCTACACCGTTGTCCTGCCGATGTCCGGCAGTATCCTCTCCACGCTGGGAATTCTGCAGTTTATCCGTATCTGGAATAACTATATTCTGCCGATGATTATTCTGCGTGATGACAATATGTTAACCCTCTCGGTCGGTCTGGTTCGGATGGATTCTGAATATGTCAAGGAGTGGGGACAACTGATGGCCGGTTATACGATTGCCAGTATTCCATTGATCATCATCTTCCTCTTCACCATGCGCCTCTTCGTCAAGGGCCTTTCCTCCGGTGCAGTAAAAGGCTAATAAAACTAAAAACATTAACCACGGAAGGCACGGAGAGACACGGAAAAAACAAAGGGGAGAACACGGGAAAAATAATTTTCTGCGAAGCAGAACAAAGCTTCTGTGTATTTCCGTGCCTTCCGTGGTTAATTTTTCTTTTTTTCGTGTCTTTAGTGTTTTTCGTGGTTAAAATATTTTTTTACTAACAGCAGTATACTGCGGCCTTCAGTAACTGTTTGCCTTTGATGCCAAGATCTTCCAGCGCCTTCACGCGATGCAGTTTTCTTAATTTAATAATTTTCTTTGCAGTCGTTGGGCCAAGTCCGGGAATGCGCAACAACTCTTCACGTGAAGCGCGATTGAGGTCTATTGGAAACTGTTCAGGATGGGCATCAGCCCAGACCTGTTTAGGGTCACGCGTCAGATCAAGATTACCGGATGGGTCATAACACAATTCGTCTTTCTTGAAACCGTACTGCCTGAAGAGAAAATCACATTGATAGAGCCGATGTTCACGGGTCAGTTGATCGCCGGGTTGCAGTTCAAATCGCTGTTCACCCGGAATATCCGAGGCGCCAAGTCCCGGCTGATAGGCGGAAAAATAGACCCGCTGAAATTTCAGCCGATTATAGACAGCATCAACATAATTGATCAGATCACGGTCAGTTTCATCGGCAGCACCGACGATAAATTGCGTGGTACATTTTACCCGGGAGAACTTTTCTCCTTTAGCAGTCATATTGCTCATCAATTTTACTGGACGGACAATATCATTAAGGAAATTCTTTGAATCAGAAAGTTGACTGAAATATTTCTCGCCGGGAGTTTCAATATTCAATGACACCGCACTGGAGAGTGAAATGGCCTCCTGAACCGCCGCATCCGAGGCACCGGGAATAATTTTCAGATGCACATAACCTCTGAAATTATGGCGGTAACGCAATATCTTTACCGTGTCATTCAGCCGTTCCATGGTTCGGTCCGGCGTGCCGATCACACCGGAACTGAGAAATAGCCCAAATACCTTTCTCGCGCGGAAATACTCCATAAAAATCTTTGCCGTCTCTTCCGGGGTCATCGTACAACGAGCCGCATTAGCATCACTACGCAGCGGACAATATTTACAGTCATTTGAACAGCAGCTGGAAAGCAAGGTTTTCAATATTACACTATGTCCGCCCTGCGGCAACGGCACTGGATATATCCAGCTACCATCAGCCGAACGTTTGCGCCGGTCATCCTTTCCGGTGCCGCAGGCACAGGCCAGATCATATTGTGATGCTTCAGAGAGCATGTCAAGTTTTTGTAAAGTATCCATTATCAAAAGTCGGTAGCACCGACAGACAGGTTACCGCTTCGCGGGGGCCAAAACAAAGTATTGCCAAATAAATGATGTAGCTTGAGCGTCCCGCTTGAGTAATAAACACAACCGAGACGGCTATGCGACATCACACTAATAACTATTAGTATAATATTTTTAAGTGTAAAGTCAAGTATTTAAGGAAACAATTGGGACAATAAGCCTACGGCGGTAAATACATTTTCAACCACGGAACACACGGAGAAACACGGAAATATTTTTTTAAGAACAGCCGATGGTTAGATTTTTTGCGGAGCAGAAAAGGTAACCATCATTTTTTATTCACGTCTATTTGTGTCCATTTGCGGTTAAACTTTTCTTTTTTCCGTGTCTATCCGTGCATTCCGTGGTTAAAGTTTTTATCAAAAAAGATTTGACATCTCGACAATTACTATTATTTTATATGTGAACCAAGTTTTATATATAAAATAAAAGAGTATAAAAATTGAAAATAACCGATAACAACGAGCAAAAGTATCCGGCCCCTGCCCTGGCAAAAGGTTTGCAGGTAATTGAAACCCTGCAACAGCATGGACCGATGATTCTGGAAGAGCTGGCTGGGACAACCGCCATTTCCAAGGCGTCGTTATTGCGCATCGTTGATACCCTGATTATGCTGGGGGCGGTTGAACGCGATGCTATCAGTAGAAAATATCAGGCTACAGTAAAACTAATTGCGGTCAATGGCATCGCTCATGACAAAGAACAGCTGATCCATACCGCTTTAGTTCAATTATCGACACAGACCGGCCTGACGACGGAATGGTATATTCAGACCGCTGACGGGATGATGATTGTTGATCGCGTAGAACCGTTAGGTAAACCGGTCAAAGTTGTGGCAAATATTGGTTATATCCGGCATCTTACCGGTGAATTTGAAGCTGTAGCCCGAATCGCGATTGCCAATAGAGCAGATATTGAACCAGACTGGAATCAATATTGGAATTACCTGAAAGGCGAAATACAAAAACTTTACCGGGCTGAATTCAATCAATTACTGACCGAAGCCACGGCTGCTGAATGTGTAATGGACGATGAATATAACCCTAATGGTATCAGACGCATGGCGGTGGCCATTAAAGATACTAACGGAAAATTGTACGGCATCATTGCTCTAGCTGAATCATTTACCCCGGACGCAAACAGTAAAATTAAAGAACGACTAACAACATTACAACTAACCGGCAAAAAACTTGAAGCAAAACTAAAGGCAGAATAATTGAGGGCAAAATAATTTCATTCGAGTCTATAAACAAAAATAAGGAGATAAGCAAATGCGCATTCTTTACATTGACATTGATACTCTACGTCCGGATCATCTGGGCTGTTACGGTTATCATCGCAATACCTCAGAAAATATCGACAAAATAGCCGCGGACGGCGTGAGATTTGAAAACTGTTACGTTTCAGATTCACCCTGCCTGCCAGCACGTGCCGCGCTCTATTCCGGCAAATGCGGCATTCGTAACGGTGCCATCAACCATGGTGGCGCCGCTGCGGAAATGATTGTCAATCCCGCTGAACGCAACTTTCAGATGTTTGACGATAACTATACCAAAAAACTGCGCGATGCAGGTTATTATACCGTCAGCGTCAGCCCATTCGGCGAACGTCATTCGTCATTCTGGTTCTATAACGGTTTCCGCGAAATGTATAATACCGGCAAATGCGGCAATGAAAGTGCGGCAGAAATAACCCCGGTCGCACTAGACTGGCTTGATCGCAAAGGCACTGAAGACAACTGGTATCTGCATGTTAATCTCTGGGATCCACATACGCCATACAGCCGGGTACCGGACTCAATGGGTAATCCATTCGAAAACGAACCGCCATCTGCGTGGATGACCGAAGAAATCCGTCAAGCCACCTGGAACAATTATGGTCCGGGTTGTGCGCAGGAACCGGGAGGAGTATATAACAATCCGCAACCGGCAACCACCCGTTCACCTAGTCAAATCGCCTCGATGAAAGATTATAAAAAATGGGTTGACGGCTACGATTGCGGCATCTATCATGCTGATCTGCATGTCGGTATAATAATGAAAAAACTCAAACAGCTTGGTATTCTTGACGATACCATGATCATTATCAGTTCCGACCATGGTGAAAACTTAGGCGAACTCGCGGTCTACGGCGATCATCAGACCGCCGACCATATTACCAACCGGGTACCGTTAATTATCAAACATCCCAAAGGACTCGGTGGCAAAGGCCGGGTTGATAACGCCCTGCACTATCAGTTTGATTATGCGGCAACAATTCTTGAAATGTGTGGCGAAGATGTCCCCAAATCATGGGATGGCCAATCATTCTACCAATCATTTGTCAAGGAAATGGAATCAGGTCGTGAAGAGCTGATTGTCTCAAACTGCGCCTGGGCATGTCAACGCGCTGTCCGCTGGGATGATTATATCATGATCCGCAGTTTCCATACCGGATTCAAAAACTACCCTGATATCATGTTGTTTAATGTCAAAGAAGACCCGCATGAACAGCATAATCTTGCAGAATCAAGACCAGATCTGGTCAATGCCGCTATGACCAAACTCGAAAACTGGACAACTGACGAAATGAGCCGTTCGGCCCATGCTACAGATCCAATGTGGACTGTGCTCCGCGAAGGTGGCCCATTTCATGCCAACTTTAATTCACCAAGTTTCACCAAATACAAACAGCGTCTATGCGATACCGGACGGGAAAAGTTAGCCAAGGAACTGGATCAGAAAAATGGGGGGTTGAAACTTGAAACTTGAAACTTGAAACTTGGGGCTTGGAGTGGGCAGCCAATCGGGCACGAGCAAAGTAGCATAGGCGTCCCGCCTGTGTAAGTAACGATCTTCGTTACTATTTGACTGCACGGAAGCATCTGTCTTACTAAACAAATGTGCAATCAGACTCTACTCTAAAAATCTGCATTGACGCTACGCTCTGACATTCTGCCAGACTATACGGCTTCGCCTTCATCATAAATCATAACTACCAGCGGTACTCGTATAGAACAAAGTAAAATTAGCGCAGGCTATAAGCCTGTTTTTTCGTTACATGCGTTGTGACAACGCATACTACTGGAAAAGTGTGTTATCAGATACGAAAACAAAAACTATGGAGATCAAAAATGAAAGAACAAAGACCGAATATTATTTTTATTATGACCGATGATCATGCAGCCCACGCATTGTCATGTTACGGCAGCCGGATAAATAAAACACCCAATATGGATCGAATCGCCAATGAAGGCGTACTGTTCAATAACTGTTTCTGCACCAACAGTATCTGTGAGCCGAGCCGAGCTGCTATTTTGACCGGAACTTACAACCATATCAACAAAGTCACAACCATCGGCTCGCATCTGGACAACTCGCTGCCGAATGTGGCAAAAGAGCTGCAGGCATCAGGCTACCAGACGGCCATCTTCGGCAAGTGGCACCTGGGACAGGGAGAAAAACATTGGCCCACAGGTTTTGATGAATACAAGATATTACAGGGACAGGGTCCTTATTTCGATCCGGAAATGGTCTGTGACGGAGAAAAAGTCCAATTCACCGGCTATACCACCGATATTATAACAGATCAGACGATTGACTATATCCAGCGAAGAGATAAAAAGCGTCCATTTTTTGTCAAATATCATCACAAAGCCCCGCATCGCAATTGGCTGCCTGATGCTAAACATAAAGATATGTATAATGACATAGAGATTCCATTGCCAGAAACCATCGATGATGATTATTCAAACCGCAGCCGGGCAGCGGTTGAAGCAAAAATGAGAATTACTGTTGACATGATGTATATGGACCTAAAGCTTATTCCGCCGGAAGGGATAGATAGGACAGCAGAAATTCCACATCCTGAAGATGTAACCGGCTTTTATCTGATACCGCAGGAAACTGGCGAAAAAGTCTTTTTCAAAGACCAGGCTGAACTGCTCAATTTTAAGTATCAGCGTTACATCAAAGATTACCTTCGCTGTGTCGCGTCAGTCGATGATAATATCGGACGGCTGTTTGATCACCTTGAAGCAGAAGGCATCCTGGATGATACGGTTATAATCTATACCAGTGACCAAGGATTTTTCCTCGGCGATCACGGTTGGTATGATAAACGTTTCATGTATGAAGAAAGTTTGCGCATGCCTCTGATCATCCGTTACCCCAGAACAATCAAACCCGGTACCGTCATTGATGAAATCGTCACCAATGTAGATTTACCTGCCAGCTTCGCTGACTGGGCAGGAATTGAAAAACCTGAATACTTTCAGGGCTACTCATTTCTGCCCCTGCTCGCAGGCGAGACTCCCGACGACTGGCAGCAGTCAATGTACTACCGTTACTGGATGCACCTTGCCCACCATTATGTCTCAGCCCATTATGGAATACGGACAAAAGATTATAAGTTGATCTACTACTACGGTGAAGCGTTGGGACAGCCTTGTACCATTGATGAACCCAAGCAGCCTGAATGGGAACTTTTTGATCTCGGCAAAGATCCCCGCGAGCTGAAAAATGTCTACCATGTCCCCGCCTATGCAGTAATTGTAAAGCAGCTCAAAGATGAATTGCACGCACTGCAGGCAAAATTCGGCGACCAACCCGAGAATGAGATTGACTCTGAACACATGACCCTTAACTAAGAAAAATCCTCTAGGTCATGTGCTCTGTGACTAGGAAAAGGTGAGATAAAGGCGAGTTACCCTGAGCATTTCACTGGTATCGTGAAATATCTATACTTTGAGCGTATTGATTGCACGCTAAAGCTGTTTCATTACGTTATATCATCTGGAAAGTCGGGAATGCGGGTGTCTCACCGGCAAAGATACACAACTGGAACCCGACTTCGCTTTAAGCTATGACGCGACATCGAGGTTATGCTACATGAACATAACCGGTTGCACCGGAACTAAAAAGTACCCCTGCGACTTCTAGGCGCACAGGCAGATAATCCCCACAGGAAATTAGGCGCTTACCGCCTAACATGTACAAAACTTTCGACATAAGTTGCTTTTCCTGCTTCCGCAGCGACCTGTCTGCGAGCAGACTCACGCAGGCAGGAAGTTTGAAGCGGTATCTGCCTTCAAATGCCACCTGATTAGATCAAACATACAAGTTGTATACTTATTTATTGCTATGAACATTGTATTTGCCCTATTATTTTAGTAAATATTGTCTTTTTTTGTGAAAACTTCATTTTCTCTCTTGACTTGTAACTGTTTTGTTGTTATAATAAGAGTAACAAATAAATAACAAGGTGCTTTATGCTACAAAAGAGATACAACTTCAAAGATAATATGAGCATAGTTGAGACAGAGCTTTCGATAAAAGCCTGTGCTATTGCCGATTTATATGCAAATGTAATGCTTAATCAAGGGCCAATGCAGGTGGCCGTCAAAGACTGTTTCACCGGCTATCTCCACTCATTCCATATTCGCGGAATACTGTCACATTGGCAAGAATTCAAACATAATGAGTGGCTGGAAGCAGCCAAGACCTGGGCGGGCTGGAGTATTAGGATGCAGGGCAGTTACGGTGATCCAGCGGCCTACAATATGGGTTATCTGCTTGAGACCCGAAACGGCATACCGTCAAGTTGGTTTGTTGCGGATACCACCGATCAGGCAGTCGCATTATTGGACATTGCCTATAATCTGGATCCAGCTGATCCGTTATACATTAAAATTCTGGATTCAGTGTTAAAGTTTGACAACTATATTCAGCAATGGAATCTTGGGGAGCAGGGTTTTGCGCTGGGTTATATTGATGGTAAAAATATGAACCAGGAATCATATCACTGCGCAGTGGCAAGATGTATCAGTTATTATGCTGCCATGTATCTGATATTCAGCAAAGAGCTTTACCGTCAACGTGGACTCACGCTACTCAACCACCTGCTTAAACATGATGACTTCAATTCAAACTATCATGGTTCACCGTCAACCAACCGTTGCTATGCATCTTTTGCCTTAGCAGACGCCTATTATGTTCTAGCCAACGATAACCGGCAGCTACAGCAGCTTATTCTTGACAAAGTGGCGGCTGAAATTATTCCATGGGCAATTGAGAACCAAACGACTGAAGGCTTCTGGATTCATGATAGATATGAAGGCGAGCAGCCCGGTGCGACCCAAGCACTTGAAAACCGCGAATTCGGCACCTACACCTGGGGAGTCCTCTACGGGCTGGAAATATTCAGTAAACTATTGCCGCCAATGGAAGAGTTGCAAACCACCATTGATAAGTCTTATAAATATATGATAACAAACCTCAATCCTGAAGACCGGGATCGCTGGGGACATCAGAGCTGGGCAACGGTGGTAATTGCCGCCAAGCTATATCCACGGCATCTCTTTCCCGCCGGCAAAGGGATAATTAAATCGTCCGAACAACCATTATCAAATAAATGGGCAAAAGATTTGAGTAGAGTTAAAAAGGAAACCGTTTAATGCCAGTCTATACCGACATAATGAACACCCTGATTCGGGAAATCGAAACCGGAGAATATCCGCCACACAGCATGTTGCCGAGCGAAAAGGAGATCTGTGTACGCTTCGATGTCAGTCGGACCAGCGTGCGTAACGCACTCAAGTCAATGCAGCAGGGCGGTTATATCAATCGCGAGCATGGGCGCGGTTCATTTGTCATGGACAAAAAGTTACAAATTCATAATGAAATAGTAAATATCGGGATAATACTCAATCATAACCAGCAGCATTCAGTTGATGCCTTTACATCGAATCCACTTTTCGGCAAGAAGTTTCAAGGCATCCAGAAGGCCGCGAGCCGGCATCAGTCAAATTCCAGCATGTTTATTTATGATGACAGTCAACCGATTGACAACAAGCTGTTTGTCGGCTATAAAATTGATGGTTTTATGGATTTAAGTATGACTATTTCGCCTAACCTGAACGATTATTTTATTGAACATGACTGTAAAGTATGCTCCATTATCAATTCATTCCATATCCGTGAATATAATTATAACTGGCCACTGATCATTAATGATTACATGTCCGGGGTCAAAGCTGCGATAAAATACTACAGTAAACAGGGTTTGACCAGATTTGGGTTCTTTGCTGTTGCAAAAGATGGCATGAACAACTTCAAGCTCTACCAGCAGGCAATGAATGTTGCAGGCAATGCTTTCGACATTAACTCCGTAGTACTCTTCCCTGAAAATCAGCATCAATGGTCTTTTTCACAGGAACGCGCTGAATATTTCATTCAAAAACTGTTCAGCAGTTCTAATATACCTGAAGTGCTGTTCACCGACGGCTATTTTATTGCGGACGAGATGGTAAAACTGCTCTCAATGAGTGATTCAGGAAAAAAGATTCTGAAAAAAACACGTATATGCGTTATTGCTGATCCAGCAATTGAGAAGCTCAGTCATATTGGAATTATGGATTTTGTCGTACCGGCCAATGAACAGGTAGGTGTTACCGCCACTGAAACTTTGCTCCGCCAGATTGCCGGTGAGCAGAAGATTAAACCGCGAATTTCAGTGCCGGCAGAATTTGTTCACCACGAGACATTAGATAGCTAAGCACCTAAAATAACAGAAGGAGACTTTAAATTATGATTGACGATTATCATGTTGTATGACATCTATCAGGATGTCAATTGTACTAGTGTGCTGTCTCTACGGTTGCCAAATTAAAATTAAAACAAAAAGAAGGAAAATTAGTCGTGAAAGAAAACAGTCGAAATAAACGTCGTAATATGTTGGATAACAAAACAAACCAAGGAGAATTAACCATGCCCAAACAGACCAAAAACAAAAGTTGCAACCCATTCTACATCAATAAATTCACACTAATAGAGCTCCTCGTCGTGATAGCAATTATCGCGATCCTCGCCAGTATGCTATTACCGGCATTAAACCAGGCTCGTGAAAAGGCCAAAACCATTGCCTGTACCAGCAATGAAAAGCAGTTAATGCTGGCAACAATCATGTATACGCAGGACAATGATGCCTATTTCCCAGCACCATACTACCAATGGTATGAAAGATTGCACGAAGGAAAGTATCTCAAATTGACGTTAAAAGTAGGTCGTCTGATTGACACCACCGGTTTGATGAAATGTCCGACCGACAATGATCCCGGTCAGGTTATGACCAGCGGGATACTTAAACTACTGTTGACTTCATATGCACTTAATTACTCAGCGATATGCTTAAATAGCTCTTCTGCTTATAAGATAACCCGGAGCAGAAAACCGACAAAGTTTATGATTATTGCGGATGGCGGTCAGCATGAATATGATCCGACAAAAAACACCAATCCGCTGCTTAACTACTGGGTCAAAACAACCACCATGGGAGTTTCCGCTCGCCATAAAGGTGGCAGCAATGTCGGTTTTGCAGACGGTTCCGTGAGAAAATACCAGAAAGCAGTTATTGACAACTGCAACGCAAATAAACTCATCCTGAAAAATTGGGGCTGGAATTAAAGAACAAAATCGGTTGCGCAAAATACCACACAACCTTTTTTGAACAGGATTTAAATCGAATAGGGTTAAAGACAATAACATCATTATGCTAAAAAGGATTAAAATATGAAATTAATTACAATGACAGTATTATTTGGCCTGGCTTTGGTAACCTATAGCGGTGAGCAGGCAGCCGCTAATACGTTTAGATTAACCGGCAACACGGAAAAATGGCAATGCTTCAAGTGGGTCAAAGATGGGACCGCTGAACTAGTAAAGGATGACGATACCCCTGTTTTAAAGCTGACCTCCGAGTCCGGCAAGAAAGGTATTCATTATTATCTGGATCGTGAAATTCCGATTATTCCTGATTTATCGATTCAAGTCAGTTACGAGTGGCGCGGCAAATTGGGCGCAGGAAAAAAAGCCTATATCTCTTCCGGATTTTATATGCATGATTCCAAGGGAAGATACATTGCAAGTGCAGTTTCCGCTGGTGGTAATATCATAAAATCTTCCACCATGACTATCTGGAAAGGGCATGCCCGCACGGTTAAGATACCAACAAAAGGCAAAGGCAAAACTCTTAAATTTGTTAAATTCTTCTTTGCTCTGACTAAGGGGGCTAAAGTTGAAATAAAAAACCTTAAAGTTGTTATCGGGACTCAAAAAAAAAGCCCTGAAATAGTAAAAACCGCCAAGTTCAGGCCTCTTATAAAACAGACCACTACCTTTCCTTTAGGGAAAAACTGGACTCAACGCAAAATTGGCAAGCAAGACTTTTATCTTGCTGAACAGGGCAATTATATCAGAATGAAACCGAAAACCGCTTGGCGTTATTATGAAACCGGTATTTTCCCGACCATGATTCCCGGTCACTGGCGGCTAAAGGAGTTTGCACCAGGAGCCAAACTGCTACCTTGGCAACAAACTGAAGTTAATGATTTTCTCAACAAACGCTGGCCACTGTTCAGCATCAATTACCAACGAATGTTCGGCAATCCAGCTCCATCCAAGTCAACCATTAAACGTGTTGATCATATTTGGATCGGTGACGGTCAGCCGGAGGAACCGATATACCGTTTGGAACCAGTCTTTCATTTCCTCAAAACTGACAAGAAGTGGAAAGGGTCATCCATGTATCTATGGAAAGATAAATATGCGGTTGACTACCTGAAAAACGAACTGAAACCATTATTGGAAAAAGAGTTGCCAGGCTGCACTAAAGCCAATTATCAATGGGATCGTAAGAAACTGAAAAAACTGAAAGATCTCTACTGTTTAAGTTACCTTGCTATTAACGCCCGACCACTATGCTGGACAATGTATCTGAGTCCTTATGCCATCGCAGAACGCAAAGATTTGGTTACCGTTGCCGCCAAAGGAGCCGATGCTTACCTATTGGCACTGACACGCGGAGTTAACCGCCAAAGTGGCGGTAATAAATTTACCCTGTCATGGCGCGGTCATGAACCCACAGAACAATTTACTTATCAGCAGCGGGACTTTTACAACAAACCCAGCCGTGAGAATTGGGGTTATCCTCTGCCACATCTTAAATATTATATATTCCGCCCCTATCTGGTCGGGATAAATTACTATATGAACGAAGGCTTCCCCGGCTCGCTGATTTATGATCTTGAAGACAATAAGACATTCCGACTTACCCCTGTAGGCAGAATAACCAAAGATCTGATTAATTATACCAAACGTGTTCCTCAACGTGGAACAATCTATACTCCGATCGCCCTTGTACAAGGTTGGTATCGCGGGTTGAATGAACGGGATTATGGTGGGAAAATAGCTTTTGACAGAGCCGACTGGATGAATTACGCACTAATAAAAGACCTTTTGCTGCCGGAACACCGCGATACCCGTAACAGTGGCAGTTATTCGGTTACCGCACCTTATGGCGAGATCATTGATCTGCTGAAACCGAATCCAGAAAAAATTGTAGACCCAAAAATATTTGACGGGTACAAAGTACTGATTCTAACCGGCGGGCTCACATTATCGCCACAATACAAAAAAACCTTGGAAAATTATGTTAAAACCGGTGGGATCATCGTTATTAACGCTGTCGATGCGAAGCAGAATTTCAACAGCTATTTTACCGGAATTGAAATAGGCAAAACCTTAACTGCGTCAGTCATAAAAAATGTCAAAACCGGCAAGCAGTTTAAAGAGCGGAAATTTAAATACCTAGCTTTGACTCTGAAAGAAGCAACCCCCCTTTATGTCACCGGTAAAGCGCCGGTTGTAACCAGCAATAAGTATGGTAGCGGGAACGTCATCGTCACTGCACCAAAATATCTGCTCACCAGCGAGAAAAGTGTAACGATTGAAGGTCGTATCAGAAAACAGACTCTGCGTCCACTGTTGCTGAATTTCTGCGATGATTTTTTCGGCAACCTGTTTGCGTCAGTTACCCCGTTTATGGTCAATGTTGCTCCTGAACACCGGCCGGACATCTCGTGGGTTATTTCAAAACAGGGTGACGACTGGACCGTTGCGATGTTCAACTATTCACTCAAACGTGAAGAACTAGTTGCCAGAGCTCTGGGAACAGCCAAAGTGACTGCGACCTATCCCTACAAATCTGTCCCGTTTGAGATTGTCGCAAATGTTCCGGCTAATGATGTCGTTGAACTCTTTGCCGAACGCGACGTCAAATATCAAAAAGTCAAAGGCAAATTGGTTGTTCAGGAATCAATGCAGGGTGGCGATATTCTAATTTATAAATTCAGTCGGCAAAAGATTAAGCTTTCTCCATATAAACGCTATATAAACTTAGCACTAAACAAACCGGTTACCGTTTCATCAACCTATAAACAATTTGCGGCGGGCTATGCCGTCGACGGTTCAGACAATAACGATTATTTCTGGCAATCCGGAGTAACTAAACGTCAATTCACCATGCCACAATGGCTGACGGTCGATCTCGGGCAGACAACAGAAATTGACCATGTAAAGCTGGTCTTCCATGTCTGGCAACAGTTAGCTCTGGCAATCAGAAAAAATATTTACCGCTATCAGATTCAAACCTCAATCGATGGTAAAGAGTGGACAACCGTGATTGATGAAAGCAAGAATGAATCTCCTGCTGAACTAGGTGGAACAGGAACTTGGTTCAAAACGGTCAACGCGCGTTATGTTAAACTGCTGGTATTACGCAATGCCTCATATTCCGGTGCTCAAGTGGTTGAATTTGCTGTTATGGGTAAAAACACTGAGTTATATCAGCCTAAACGCCAATCAATAGTTCCTAAATGGAAGGTATCATTCCCGACAGCGATAGAACAGGCAACTGGTAAACAGGTTAAATACCTGCGTTCAATCAAACCACTGCAAGTCAAACCCGGCTGGATGCCGACCGGGAAAAAGTGGTCACAGCTCAACGGCTGGGTCAGGCTCTATACCGATGTCAACAATCTGAAAGGTGCGGCATACTCCCAGAGCCTTTATGGAGAAAGTGTTTTTGAGGTGGAATACGCAATACCACCTAACACTAAATATTTTGCTGCAATGTGCGGATTCGGTAATCGTGACCGCCGTGCCTCGGTAGAGTTTAAAGTCTACGTTGATGGCAAACTGAAATATGACAGCGGGATGTATCGTATTGGCATGCGACTGTTACCGGTAGTAGTTGATATTGCCGGTAACTCAAAACTCAAACTAGTCACCACCGATGCCGGTGACGGTATTGTCGCAGATTACGCCTGGTGGGGCGATGCCCGGTTTATTCTACAATAATCGGGTAGCCCCCGAAGACAAATGCCGCTTCAAACTCCCTGCCTGCGTGCAACGCACAGGTAGACGCGACTACGTCGCTACGGAAGCGGAGTAAAAAAAATAGAATATCTCACAAGAAATGGCAAAAGTATAAATAAGTGCCTAAATAAACAAGAAAAAACTGAAATATGAAACCACAGTTCAATAACGACGGTTACGAAACCCGTCCAGGAGTATTACCTAAAGCCGCATTGAAAGTAGAGTCTTTAACTGACATTGAGACGGAAAACATTGTCAAAGACTATATTGATAAACGTTGGCAAACGTTGGCACGCCCCCCACTTAATAAGCTTAAACAGCCATATTTAGTCCCAGGTGCGACTTATGATGACCTGTGGGATTGGGATGCATTTTTTACCAGTTGTGCAATTCCTGAAGCAGGGCTGATATATGCCAAAGGCAGTATAATTAATTTACTGGATTCGCCATTGCATAATGGTCGACCTTCAAAAAAAGCCAGTGTCGCAGGCGAGTATGATTGCTATTTGCACCCCTACCCGCTGCGGGCGCAGTTTGCCTATATTGTCGGCAAGCGCCTGAATAGCTTTGAATGGCTGGAGCCTTACTGGAATAAACTATTGAAAATCATGCGGTGGTATGAAACCGCAACCTGCGATAATGACGGTTTTTTCCGCTGGCAGACCTTAACCGGCATTGACAATAATCCGTCAGTTTATGGACGCCAACCCGGTATCATTGCCGGTGTCGATTTAGCCGCATTTCATTATCGTGAATATCTGGCGCTGAGTAAACTGGCAGAGATATTAAACGTTGAAAAAGCCGCCGAATTCAAAACCAAGGCAGCGAGTCTGAAACAACTGGTGCAAACCAGATATTGGGACGTTATTGATGGGATGTTCTATGATATTGATCGCAATATTGATTATAAAGTGCCGGGACGGCAGTTGATCACCTGGGATACCTATCTGAAATTCAGAAATTGGTCATGTCTGTATCCTCTATGGGCTAATATGGCAACCAATGAACAGGCAGCGATTCTACGAGATAAAATTATGGATGAAGATGAATTTCTCGCGCCGTGCGGCATCAGGTCACACAGTAAAAAGGATCCGGTTTATAATAATGAACTCAGCGGTGGGCCGTCAAACTGGCAGGGGCCAGTCTGGGGTTTAAGCACCTGCCTGACAGTTTACGGTCTGATAAATTACGGTTTTACTGCTGATGCCTACGAAGTCGCCCGGCGACAACAGAAAACCTATGCTTTAGATATTCAGCAAAACGGTTGCATCCATGAATATTACCACGGCGACACTGGGCAACCAATAATTAAACCGGGATTTTTAAGCTGGAATATTCTCGCCGGAACATTAATTGAAAATATCAAAAGAGGTCATGACTGTACAGGTTTTGACCTTTACAACGCAGGAGCACAACTATGAAAAATAGAAATTTTATGAAGGCAATGCTTTTTACGCTAGTGATACTGATGGTGAATTCTACTTTAACTGCAGCAACATGGTATGTCAGACCAAGCGGTGGAACATACGGCTCTGAAGACGGCACCTCTTATGTCGATGCCTGGGACGGCTTCGGCAATATTATCTGGGGAACTAATGGCGTGATGGCTGGAGATACATTATATATTTGTGGCATCCACGACGAGTCATTGCTTATTGGAGCCGCCGGTTCTTATGGCTCCCCTATTACAATCAGGGGGGACTATACTGGTGATCCCGGGATTATTGACCGTTCAGTCAACATAAAAGGCACAATCGCTGACTGGACAGAGACCGCGTCCGGCTCAAATATCTGGTATTATAGTTATAATGCAACTCAAGAACCTCATGTCATGCTTGAGAATAAATTTGCCCGCCGTGTCTATGCGCTTGCAGAATTGGTCAATGAAGGTGAATTTTATCGTAATGTCGCCTGGCCGTATGACAAGATACACCTTTACAGCATCGGCAATCCGGCAACCAGATTCAGTTCTATTCGCCTGATTGCGACGCCGAACAGCCCTAGCACTGACACCCGACTGTATGGCATAAAAATTGACAGTAAAAACTATATTACCATTCATGGCATGACCGTCAGAAAAATTGGCTCACGTAACTACGACAACTATAACAGCAATGATGGAGCTATTGTCATCACCAACAGCCAATATTCTACTATCAGCAATAATCATATTATCGAAAGCACTCGTGGGATTGTCGTTGCGGCGGGGGCGCATCACGCCACGGTAGAGGATAATTTTATCGAAAAATCATTCCGTCGCACCACAAGTAATATTTACAGTCAAGCCTGGGGTATTTTAGCCGTGGCAAACTATCCGATCATCAGACGCAATAAGATTAATAATCTGATAACATTCTATGATAACACCACCATGCCATCCGGCAAAGGTATTGAGATGTTGCCTATTGACTATCCTGATAACTATTGCTACCAGGCCAGAGTTTATCGTAACGAAATAACTCAAACTTTTCATTTTGGACTCTGGTTCTATAATTATTCTCATAATGCGACAGGTGACGGCATTAATGATATTGATGCCCATGTCTACGAAAACTATATCCACGATACCACCTACTATCCTGAATTCAACAACACTGAGCTCGACGCCATCGGGTTCGGTTGTGACGCTAATACCGCTGCGGATCAAGCCATGTTCAAGGATAATCATTACACCGGCGTCCATATCTATCGCAATATTATAAAAAACTATCCATCCAGTGCAATTATTGTTGCCAATGATTGGGACGACCTGCACATCTATGACAATTTAATTGTCAACTGCTCCAGCTTCGCCGCGGCAGGAATCTACCTGTCACTATGGGATGACACCTTGAAATCAGGTGAAATATTTAACAATACAATCGTTGGCTGTGGCAATGAAGGGATAATTAATTACAGTAATGTTCCCGCAGGCGGTATAGGCTTGAAAATCAATAACAACATTATCACCGACATCTACCTAAAATCACCGGGACACGGCAGAGCGGTCTGGAACAGCAGCGTCGCCAATGTCAGCGGAGGCAATAACTGTTTCTACAATATAGAAAATGCCAATTCGACCTATAACTTCAGCAATGCCACCGATCTTGCTGGCATTAACCCGCAATTTGTTGATGCCGCCAATAATAATTTTAGACTTGCCATTACCTCACCCTGTATTGATGCTGGAACTGCGGCAAATCATACCGTTGACCTGACTGGCAGAAGCATCGGCAAACCTGATATAGGCTGTTATGAATCACCTTATGACTCTTTAGTCTGTTGGCTGCGTCTGGACGAAAATAGCGACACAACCACCGCTGATGAAACGGTCTATAAAAATGACGGGACTTTGGTGGGCTCGCCTACCTGGGGTAGTGGCGTCATAGGATCCGCTGTTAAATTCAATGCCAGTTGGAGCGAATACATTGATTGCGGCAATGACGACTCACTCAATGGGCTGGCAAACTATACCATTTCCTGTTGGGTCAAACTTGACGCAGCCAGTTCAGGCAGCAACAGGAATATCATTATGAAGTACGATGGTTCAAAACCAAATGGTTTTCTGCTCCGCATGGCAACCGGTAGCAATATAAATTTTGAACAGGTCTCAAATGGCAAGGTCTGGAATTCAAACCTTATAGCGTCCGCCCCGTTCCCACAGGACGGCAATTTTCATCATGCAGCGGTGACTTTTGTCTACGACGGCACCAATTGCACATCAAAATTATATATCGACGGCGTTTTAGCTGATACCGGGACTGATGTCGCCACGCCGGATATATCGACCGCTAGCAGTAAACTACAGCTGGGAACCGGAGTATTTGACGGCACAATTGACGAGGTGAAAATATACAGCAGGGTCTTGTCGGCGGCAGAAATCCTCGCCTGTCGAGATATGAGTTCAGGCAGCCTGGACTGTTTCCTTAAACTTGACGAGAATTCAGGATCAATCGCTTACGACACCACCGCCAATGCAAATGACGGCCTGCTCTCTTCAGTGCTCGGAACTGACAGTTGGATAACGGGGCTTATCGGCACTGCCATTGATTTCAATGCCAGTTGGAGCGAGTATATCAACTGCGGTAATAATGACTCACTGAATAATCAAAGCAATTACAGTCTGTCATGTTGGGTAAAGACTGACTCGAACAGCAGCGGCAACAGCAACCGGAATATTCTGACCAAATATGACGGTGCCGCTCCAAACGGTTTCATTCTTCGTCTAGAAGCAAATAACACAATCTCATTCGGACAAACTACAAACGGGGCATTCTGGAATGGGAACTTAAATGTTTCAACCGCTTTCCCACACGACGGAAAATTCCATCATGTAGCAGTAACTTTTGCCTACGACGGCACAACCTGTACAACCAAGCTTTACCTGGATGGCATACTGATGGCTACCGGCACCGACATCGCGTCCCCAGATGTTTCGAGTTCAGATCTGCTCATCGGCAGCGGGGTTTTTGACGGTATAATTGATGAAGTCAAGGTGTACAGCAGGAAATTGCCTGAACTGGAAATCTTCCGCCAGGCTAAATTGTGGGAGACAGAGAATTAAGCACATAACCGGCTGCGCCGGAACTAAAAAATAACAAGTGCTAGTCAACGCCATAGCGAAGCGACGAACGAAGTAATTAGACGCTGTTCGAGAAGGGTTACCAGTTTATCAAATGCAGCTAGACAACTTTAGCTTTTAAGGTTGACCGACGTTTGCTTTTTGCGCTCGGAGATCGCCTGTTGAAAACCACGAAGTGAACCTGCTGGCTTTTCGAGTAAGATCTAATTAGACAAATTAAACAAGGAAGAAAAATGCAAGATAAAAGAATTAAGTGGCTGAACAATGCCAACATGACCTCCTGGTGGTTGTCATGGGATGATTTAAGATGGCCAGCTGATGATGTTATTACCCGTTGGGAACGACGGGCTGATATCTACCAGCAAGCTGGAGTCAATGCCGTAACCACATTCGGCATCCATTTCCGTTGGGACTGGTTAAACTATTTTGACAAATATGACGCGATGCTCCGTAATCTCGTTGAAATCTGTCATGCCCGTGGCATCAAGGTTATAGATCACCACAGCAATCAGCTCACCCATCACATTCGCACTCAGGCTGACCGGGTAAGAATAGCCAACCTCCAGGATCATCACCTGCCGCTATTTCCTGACTCATGGGAAAAACAGACAATTAACGGCAAAAAACTAGCTGACTGGCGCATGGTGTCGGCAAAAACCAAGGAACCGGTCTATATTGAGACCTATTGCGCCGAGGCGTTCTGTCCGAATAACCCAGATTATCAGGCAGAATATTACGCATATCTAAAGCGTCTGGTTAAGAATACCGGCATTGACGGTGTCATGTCAGATGATACCGCCTTTCACCCGGATATCTATTCATGTGCCTGCGAACATTGCCGAAAGAAATTCGAGCAACGCACTGAAGAACTTTTGCCGGAGGTTGATGATTTAACTTTCTGGGAAAACTATGAGTCACCGCTCTTTCAGGAATGGATTCAGATGCGTTATGAATCTATTGCCGATTTTTACCAAGGAGTAAAAAACTCCCTGTCACCAGAGATTGCGCTTTTTGCATGCAGTTGTAATGACCCCATGCCCCATAAAGTTCGCCAGGGGTGCAGTATGGAACTGTGGGCATCAAGTATGGACTTTATTTTTGCTGAAATGTATCATGCATTCGGGCTTGAAGATCATTTGGATGATATTATCTGTGATCTCGCCACAGTGTCATCAATTGCCGGTTACACCGACAAACAGGCTTTGATTCTCGCCTATTCGGATGATATAAAAATCCTCAACCAATGGGCAACGCTCTGCCAGGATTACGGAGCACGTCCATGGTTCTGCCGGCAGGTGAGAAAAATTCCGGTGATACTTGAAGAAGAAACTTTAAAACGAGGCTATCCTGAAGTTAAAGTTGACGCAGCTAAACCATACGGTTGCGGCATTGTTCATTCTCGAAAACTGAAAAACAAATCTGCTGAGGCAGACCGAACATATTATAATAATTTTAAAGAAATTGTCATAACCATGCATAATTCAGGCTACCGGCCACAGATTATCTTCGATGACCTGAAACCGGATAATCCACAGTACAAAACCATCTATGTTCCGATGCACGACAAACTGGACAATGCCATGAAACAATACCTCTCAACAACAGGATGCAATATTAAAACTGGACTATAACTATGAGAATTTTATACTTGGATTTAGACACCCTGCGCCCGGATCATCTGGGTTGTTATGGTTATCACCGTAATACCTCGCCTAACATTGATCAACTGGCTGCAGCTGGAATGCGATTTGAAAACTACTACTGTTCAGATGCACCATGTCTGCCGTCAAGAACCGCATTGATGTCCGGACGGTTCGGTATTCATACCGGTGTGGTAAATCACGCCGGGACCTGTGCTGATATGCGCTTGGAAGGCAGTGGTCGAGGCTTAGCCAGCACCCTCTTTTTTGAGAGCCTGCCAGGTATGCTGAAAGAAGATCTCGGGCTAAAAACTGTCTGCATTTCGCCATTCGCCATGCGCCACAGCAGTTGGACTTTCTACGCCGGATTCTCTGAAACCCATGATACCGGTAAATATGGCAACGAATCAGGCGAAGATGTAACCCCGACCGCACTAAAATGGATTAAAGATAATGCCGGTAATGACAATTGGTATCTCCATGTGAATTACTGGGATGCCCATACCCCTTATCGCGCTCCTGAGGAATTTGGTAATCCGTTTGCAAACGAACCATTGCCGAACTGGATTGATGAAGCGACAATCAAACAACATAACCAAATGGTCGGCCCGCACCGTGCTCCTGGCCTTTCAGGATTTTCTGATAAAGAAAACCCGAAATATCCCCGTCAACCCGCCGCGATTAGAAACATGGATGACCTGCGCAGGAATTTTGACGGTTATGATTGCGGTATTCGCTATATGGATGGCGAAATCGGCAAACTGCTATCCGCACTGAAAGCTCAGGGCGTACTGGATGACACTGTTATTATCATCAGCGCAGACCATGGAGAAAACATGGGCGAACTGGGTATCTACGGTGAACACGCCACCGCTGATAACATAACCTGCCGTATTCCGATGATTATCCGCTGGCCGGGCAAAACAGATCATGGCGGCGTAGATGACGCATTTCATTATAATCTCGACTTGATTCCAACCCTGGCTGAAATGTTTGAAGTTGAACATAAACCATCCTGGGATGGCCAAAGTTTTGCCGCCACGCTAGATAAAGGCGAAACGTGTGGGCATGACTATCTGGTCGTCAGCCAGTGTACCCATGTAACACAACGCGGCGTGCGTTTTGGCGATTGGCACTATATCCGAACCTATCATGACGGTTATTATCTGTTTCCCAAAGATATGCTGTTCAATGTTAAAAACGACCCGCACGAACAACATGATCTGGCAGATACCCACCCGGAACTGGTCAAGGAAGCCGTTTACAAGCTTATGGAATGGCACGATCAGATGATGGCAAGTATGCCGGAAGACGCTGATCCATTGTGGACTAATCTGAAAGAGGGTGGTCCAATATACCCGCGGGGCAAACTGGCGGCCTATTGCGAATATTTAGCGAAAACCGATCGTGCCTGGGCGATTCCTGAATTGAAAAAACGCCATCCGGCTGAATTTGACGGGAGTTAAGCAGAATGAATCAAAAAAATATTTTATTTATTATTTCAGATCAGCATAGAAGAGATAGTTCTTCCTGTTATGGTCATGATATAGTCAAGACACCTGCAATAGATAAACTTGCGGCAACAGGTATCCGATTTACAAACGCCTATTCTCAGTGTCCATTATGTGGACCATCAATGGCATCAGTGTTAACTGGAACCTACCCGCATACAGCAGAAAATTTAACTCATTCGCCTGAGCCTTATGAAAAACCGCTACCGGATATTCCTACTTTAGGCAGTGTTTTTAGAGATGCCGGTTATGCAACCGGACTTATTGGCAAAGTCCATATAAGGGGTGAATCCGCAACTTGTGACCTTGGCTTTGACGATCGCAGGCTCAGATTCAAAACCTATGAACTGGATGATTATATTGCAGCAGTTGGACTGGATACTGTGAGTAAATATATTTATTCCCATGGAGATCTGGATCAGCTGTATAATCTGAAAACAGATCCTTTGGAAATCAATAACCTGACAAATCAGGAAAAGCTTGCAGGAATTAAAAATGATCTTAAAGAACAGTTTCTTTTAGCTTGGGAAATGCCGACTTTTAACGAGGCTAAGAAAAAATAGATCTATAAACACAGTAAAACAGGAATATAAAAAGTGAAAAAACTATTTGTTATCGGTGATAGCATATCCTGCTATTATGGTAAATATCTTGAACAGTGTCTGCAAGGCATTTTCGAATACGACCGCAAAGGTGGTTCAAACAGACTGGAAAATCTGGATGACTGTACCGGCATTAACGGCGGCGACAGCTCCATGGTGCTGAGCTATCTCAGTTCAGTTATAAATATGGATTTTTTTGCCCCGGATTACCTATTATTGAACTGCGGTATTCATGACACAAAAATGCCCGATGGACAACTACAGGTTCCACCGGATGCTTACCGTAAAAACCTAAAACAAATATTGAATATTGTTGCAGGCAAAAAGATTAAAGTTATCTGGATCAGAACAACACCGGTTAATAAAAACACACCGCAATGGAAGCAAGCTGAAATAGCCCGTCGTCGCAATGATATTGCCAGCTATAATAAAATTGCTGATAACATAATGCATGAAAATAATAGACCAATTATCGACCTGCACAAATTCACCAGCAATCTCGGAGCGAATATTTATCTGAATGAAATCGATTCAGTACATTTCAGCGACGAAACTGCTCAGTTACAGGCAGCATTTATCGCTGGCTTTCTACATAATATTACTCTGGCCGGTAATCACCCTGCATAAGTCCAGCATTTTAATATGAGCGAGACGCTCATTTTTATGCGGGTGGGACGCCCGCGGTCCCAGGCAAGTAAATAATCAAAAAATGCAAGCTGGTCATAAGCTGGAGTAATAGTAAGCCAGATGCTCCACATGTGCTGTTACGGGTACTGCCCGTAAAAAGTAACGGGGCAGGAGCCATCGCCCACTAAAAAAGCGGAACTCCCGTATCCCGAGACCGTTTTACTGCTTTGGAACAACTTCTACTTTTACTGATTCGAAAATTGCTTCGTTTCACCTTTAGTCTGCAGAACAACTTTACAGGTCTCTGCTACCACGGTAACTTTACCATCCTTTTGACGATTTTTAACTGGAACAAGATTGACAAGATTTTTATTCTATCCTGTTGTATCCTGTTCATCCTATCTAAAATCACATGTGTCCTAACAATTTTTAAAAAAGATTAAAAAGAGAGTGGAGCAACCTTATCCGTAAAGTATATTACGGTAACTCAAAAAAAGGAGGACTCCACAATGATAAATACATCGTTAAGTTTGT
>JAKIUY010000150.1 GCA_021647315.1 Victivallaceae bacterium | reverse complement strand
GTTTCCATTTCAGCATTATAAACATATTGACATAAAATGCCAGTAAAATGAAGTTTTTTTTAAAGAGAACTTAACTTGGCCGGAACCGCAGGGAAAAAAATATTGGCTAATATTTATTAGTACAACATATAATAGACGAACGTTCGCAATTTACGGGGTATTGTTAAAATTCATCTAAATTAAATTTTTTAATTATTTTATCTATCTAAGTAGAGTTGGTGTAAGTTTTTCTATTATAACTCCCTAGCTTTCCCGTAATTGTTCCTCTATGAGTTGAGCAGGAACAATATATAGTATCATGATAAGCTCAAATTGCAAATGGGATTTTTAATGAGACGGTTATGATGTTCGTAATATCTAGTGATATCTAGAAATAGGGAACGTTCGTAATATCTAGTAAAAAGATATGAAGCAAGGGTGGATTTAGATAAAAAAGCGGTGAAAATATTCGCAATTACCCTGTATTTATGATGATATGCGAACGTTCGCATATCATTATATTAAAGGATATCAAAATGCAACTTGTTTATTATGAACAATATGTAAAAGACAATAATTTTGCAACTGCAGAAAAAAGTGGTTATTATGTTGGTTGGGTGAAGCGTTTTCTTAAATTAAGTCCATGAGGTCAGTTTTAGCATTTGACATTTGCAGGCGATATCTTCATAAGGTAGTGGTATAATCTACCGATGGGGAACCGGGCCGAGCAACGACTTTTGAAATAAGAAACGTTGCCTGCTTTCAGGACGTACAATTTTGCAGGCTAAAGCCTGTACTCCAAAAAAAATAGCATTTAAAAGTTTCTTGTAATACCGTTTTGCGATCTAAAAGCTATTAAAGAGCTGCGCAGTTGAACTTAAACAGGCGCAGTAAACTAGCTAGAAAAATACACTTGTGTATTAGTAGCGGTAGGTTGCCGGTTTGTATGGGCCATCTACCGGAACGCCGATGTAATCAGCCTGTTCCTGTGACAGGGTAGTCAGTTTAGCACCCAGTTTTTCGAGGTGGAGCATGGCTACTTCTTCGTCAAGTTTTTTGCTGAGCAGATAAACGCCAATTTCACGGGCTGGATTTTTTGCAATATCAATCTGCGCCAGTGTCTGGTTGGTGAAACTGTTACTCATGACAAAACTTGGGTGTCCTGTTGCGCAACCGAGGTTAACCAGACGGCCTTCAGCCAGCAAGTAGATGCAATGACCATCAGGGAAAGTATAACGGCTAACCGGACATTCAGAGCCTTTGATCTCTTCTTTAACAATTCCAGGCCAGTTTTCAAGTTTAGCGACTTCAATTTCATTATCAAAATGGCCGATGTTACAGACAATCGCCTGATCTTTCATTTTGCTCATGTGTTCGGCGGTAATAATATCTTTGTTACCGGTAGTAGTTACATAAATATCCGCAACCGGCAGAGCATCTTCCATAGTCGTAACTTTATAGCCGGACATGCAGGCCTGCAGTGCACAGATCGGATCAACTTCACTGACCATTACCTGAGCTTTTTCGTTCGCTAGAGATTCAGCAGAACCTTTACCGACATCGCCATAACCGCAGACCATAGCAGTTTTACCACTGATCAGCACATCAAGGGCACGTTTGATGGCATCAACCAGTGAGTGACGGCAACCGTAAACATTGTCAAATTTAGATTTAGTTACAGAGTCATTAACATTGATCGCCTGGAAGAGCAGTTCATTCTTTTCTTCCATCTGAATCAAACGATGGACACCGGTAGTAGTCTCTTCACTGACGCCGATCATAGTTTCAGCTACAGCAGTCCAGTGACCATGTTTTTCGGCTAATGTTTTTTTCAGGACGCTATTGATAACCTGCAATTCAGCGTTATCGGTTGGTTCGTCGAGAATGGAGGCATCTTTTTCTGCCGCTACACCACGGTGAATCAACAGTGTCGCGTCGCCGCCGTCATCAACAATCTGATCAGGACCTGAGCCATCAGGCCAGGTCAGAGCTTTCAATGTGCAATCCCAGTATTCTTCAAGAGTTTCACCTTTCCAGGCAAAAACCGGTACACCGGCTTTGGCAATCGCCGCTGCCGCGTGATCCTGAGTTGAGAAGATGTTACATGAACACCATCTGACATCCGCACCGAGTTCAACTAAGGTTTCGATCAGAACCGCGGTCTGAATTGTCATGTGCAGACTGCCCATGATTTTTTTGCCCTGCAACGGTTTGTCCTTACCATATTTCACTCGGGTAGACATCAGTCCCGGCATCTCTTTTTCCGCAATGTCCAACTCTTTTCTGCCGAAATCGGCTAATGTAATATCTGCAATTTTGTAATTCATCGTACTTTTCTCCGTAATTTTGGTTTTAGTTTTGTTGTTCTATGGGGCTAATGGGCCCTATGGGACTAATGTAAAAACTTTCAGTTTTTTGTGACAGCGCAGGAGTATCTGTCCTACCAGTTATCAGTTTCCAGCTCCTAACTCCTAGCTTCCAGCTTCTAGCTTCTAACTTCTAGCTTCTAGCTTCTAGCTTCAAGCTCCTAACTCCTAGCTTCCAGCTTCTAGCTTCTAACTTCTAACTTCTTTCTTGATCTCTTGCCAGCGTTCGTTGGTTAGTGATGCGCCGATTACCTGAACGACTTCCGCACCGAGAATTGCACCGTAACGGCCACATTCTTCAAGTGATTTACCGTTTGCCAGTCCAAAGAGGAATCCTGCCTGCCAGAAATCTCCGGCACCGGTGGTGTCAATCGCTTTAGCCAGTTGCGCCGGAACTCTGACGGTTGTGCCAGCTTCGCCGATGCAACAACCTTCTGCTCCGAGTTTAACAACTGCCAGTTGACAATATTTATTCAATTCAGCTACCTGTTCTTCAACCGGCAGCTCACCGCAGAATTCAGCGGCTTCATCTTCGTTGGCAAAAACAATATCGACATAATTCTTCAGTAATTCAGGCAAAACAGCTTTGCAAGCGCGAACGACTTCAAATGAAGCCAGATCCAGACTGATAGTGCAACCAGCCTCTTTAGCGCAGGAAACAATTTTCTGGAGCAAGTCACCGGCAAATAGCATGTAACCTTCCAGGTGAGCATGGCCGATTCCGGCAAATGTGTCCGGAGTAATATCATCTGGAGACAGTAGTGCGGCAGCACCGAGATCGGTACGCATGGTGCGTTCAGAATCAGGTGTAATCAAACTCAGGCAACGTGCGGTATGAGCCGCAGATGAGATAATAAATTTATCAGTTTTACCGCCAAGCGCGGCAAATTCATCACTGTAAAGCCGACCATCAGCATCATCGCCGATTTGACCGAGAAATGATGCCGGCGCGCCAAGCCTGGCAAGTGCGAACAGGGTATTGCCAGCAGAACCGCCAGCGGCAGTTTCCGGTGCAACACCGCTTTGAGTCAATATCGCTTCAAGTTCAGCAGCAGAAACCAGTTCCATGCCACCTTTTTCGCCTTCAATGCCATCAATAAACACATCATCGACCTGTACTAACAGGTCAACGATAGGTGAACCGGCACCGATAATCCGGGTTGAAATATTCATTTACCCTTAACCGTTTATTTTGGCCGCAGCCGCTTTAAGTTCATCAATCCGGTCAGTTTTTTCCCAAGGGAAACCTTCACGTCCGAAATGGCCATAAGCCGCGGTATCACGATAACTCCAACCATTGGCTTTAGGGTGTTTCAGTTGTAGAGTTTCAATAATACCACTAGGTTTCAAGTCGAAGACATCACGAATAACCCGTTCGAGCATCGCATCATCTTCAAGACTGCCAGTACCGTAGGTGTCAACATTAATACTCAATGGATCAGCAACCCCGATCGCATAAGCTAACTGTACTTCACATTTTTCAGCCAAATTGGCAGCCACAATATTTTTAGCGACATAACGGCCGATATAGGCGGCACTACGGTCAACTTTTGAAGGATCTTTACCGGAGAATGCGCCTCCACCGTGTGAGCCTACGCCACCATAGGTATCAACAATAATTTTACGTCCGGTCAGACCGGTATCACCATGTGGGCCACCAATAACAAATTTACCGGTCGGGTTGACATAGTATTCAATATCATCATGCATCATATCGGCAGGAATAACTTCGGCAGAAACTTCTTTAACCAGAGCGGTCAGATCAGCGATGTCCATTTCAGGGGCATGCTGGTGTGAAACGACAATCGTTTCGACTCTAACTGGTTTACCCGCGATATAGCGAACAGAAACCTGGCTTTTTGAATCAGGACGCAGGTATGAATATTTTTCCGGCTGGGTTTTACGCAGTTCAGCCAATTTTGCCAGTATTTTGTGAGAAAAGACAATCGGTGCCGGCATCAGTTCTTCAGTTTCGTTAGAGGCAAAACCGAACATCATACCCTGGTCTCCAGCACCCTGTTGAGAGTAGAGTCCCGCGCCTTCAGTAACCCCCTGAGAAATATCAGACGACTGACTGTGGATACAGATCATTACTTTGCAGTTATCAGCACAGAAACCGAGATCGCCACCGGTATAACCAATATCACGCACTACGCCGCGAACGATTTTTTCCCAATGCACATCCGCGTTAGAGGTAATTTCACCGGAAATAACCACCAAATCGGTGGTAGTCAAAGTTTCGCAAGCCACCCGGCTTTCAGGATCCTGTTCTAAACATGCATCAAGGATGGCATCAGAAATCTGGTCGCAAACTTTGTCCGGATGACCTTCGGAAACTGATTCCGAGGTAAAAACGTGTTCAATATGAATCTTACTCATCGTACTATCTCCTACAGGCACCTGCCTGCTGTTTCTCTGCTTCGCACAGACACCCGCCTGTTTTGCCGCGTTACAGCGTTAGTTAACAATATTTTAAACTTATTAAATTCGGACTACAGATAAGAGCTTGTTTGAACAATCCTATGGCCGACTAATTATAATTAACAGCAAAGAGTAATATACACATAAACAGTAACAATTTCAAGGGCAGATCGTCAGTAGCAGAGCAAGACTTACTGAATTTCAAAGGCGTATCCTGTACTGGCGATTACTCTGATTTGATCCCATCACTTCGGACGCGTGGCATGATACCAGGCCGTCAAGGCTACTATAAGCGTGACAATATAGGCAATTAATTCCAGCAGGTTAGGATTACCGTTATAACCGAAAAGTCCTTTTATAATAGAACCGACAGTACCCTTTTCATGCAGCACCGGATATGAACCATCTGCCGCCACTGCCGGATTAATATCAAAAACGTGTTCTTTAATAATCGGAATAACGCCTGCTTCCTGCAGTTCATGAACTCCATGAGCGACAAGACCGACGGCAAACAGAATCAGTATAATACCACTTAACTTAAAAAACCGATGCAATGGCAATCTCACCGACCAGACAAAAAGCAGGCAGGCAACCCCAATAGCAAGAATAATCCCAACCCCGGCTCCAATCAACGAGCCGCTGCCATCTGAAGCGAAACCGGCCGCACTCAAAAAAATCACGGTTTCAATCCCCTCTCTTAAAATTGAGATGAAAACCAGGAGCATTATGC
Source organism: Victivallaceae bacterium (assembly GCA_021647315.1). Lineage (GTDB taxonomy): Bacteria > Verrucomicrobiota > Lentisphaeria > Victivallales > Victivallaceae > JAKIUY01. The sequence goes on along the minus strand of JAKIUY010000150.1, from coordinate 4,326 downwards.
TCCACCAGCCACGATTATGCAGTTGCTGCCCTACATGATCCTTAAGATTAAAGCCAGAGTTGTATTGTTTACCCACCCAGATAATCAACGTTCCGAGCAATCCGGCTCCGACTAGCATAGTTATGCCTTCAAAAATCTCTTCAGCCCGCCCTGAAAAACCACCAGCCAACAGGTCAAACAAAATTTTACCGACAATACTCCCCCCGATTCCGAGGCCAACACCAATCCATACGGCATTCCGCATTTTAGGCTGTTCAGTATGTTTGAGGTATCCTAGAACAATACCAATGATAAGTGCTGCTTCAAGGGTTTCACGAAATGTAATTAATAAACTTTCCAACATAATAATTCTCCAGCTAAAAACTTTTAATGGTTGATTTTTTATAGCCATTCCATCGTTTCGGATCGCCATCCTGATGCAAGGTGGCAGGAATATCACCATCATACCCAGCCGCCTTCATCGTCATGTGTTCTACATGCCCGTCTCCCATTACGGTATTGAAACTGCCGCTATGCCGAGGATCTGCCGGAGTTTGTAACCCGCTGGTGCCCCAGCGCCCATTAAGCATCGTCGGACCATCCAAAGTATAAGCATGAGGACGACTTTGCGAACCATTATACTCCCCATAGCTATCCGCAATCATGATAGTTGCACTTGGGTGTGAAATATTAGAACTACCCGTTGGATATTTTTTCGGCAGAGCTGTATTGCCCTCAAACGGACCGAAAGTTGCCCAGTTATAACCATATGATCCGGTGCGGAGATAATTTTCACGTTTCTTCCCTGGGAATGCGGTAGAATCAAGCTGGTATCTTGATTCACGGATGCCGGGACATTTAAATGCGTTATTGATAATTACATTGCTGCCGCCTGCATCGCTATCCAGCAACATATTTTCTACACTGCCGCCAATGTTTTCACCAAGAACAGTCTGCCAACGTAATCTGGCACCTGATTGCTGCCGGGCCGATGGAAACAATCCCCGATTGCTGTCAGTGTACATCATCATCCCCAGCCCAAGCTGCCTGAGATTACTTTTACAGGCTATCTGGCGTGCCTTATTACGCGCCATAGAAAGGGCGGGGAGTAGCATCCCCGCTAGAATAGATATTATAGCAATAACTACCAACAATTCTATAAGTGTAAAATTTCTATATACTGTCTTCTCTGTTCTTTTCATTTTTAATAAATTCCTGTATGCTTTCATCCATCTCTCAATTTCTAATAAATTCCTGAATAAGGGCTCACTTAAAAATCCAAGTTATTTTTTGTGAGTCCTAAGTCCGAATGGACTGTTCTTGAACCGGATACGATTTATAGGTTAAATAATTGGGGCAATTGCCATTAAAGCAATCTGCAAAATTGGCATCTAATACACAAGTGCATTCTTTTAGCTAGTTTACTGCGCCTGTTTAAGTTCAACTGCGCAGCTCTTTAATAGCTTTTAGATCGCAAAACGGTATAACTTAACAATAACTGTTTCTTAATTAGGATGCCCTAACTTTGTAATCTTAAAAAATCTCCATCGTCCTACATGTTTGATTGTTAATACTCCAGAATAAAACTATTTATATTTTCCTAATTAGGAACCCCTAACTTAATGTAAAATAAAATATATTCAAGTCGCTTTATTAAAAAACTGAAAAATTCATTTCTTTGAGCATGACTTAGGGTTTCCTGTTATATAAAAAAGATCTTGTCAACGAAGACTGCGTCTTCTGAAATCGTCTGCACTTTGTTGGAAGCGTTCGAGGACGCAGTCTTAGTTAACTAACGTTTTAGTTCCGGCGTCGCCGGTTATGTTTACGGTTACGCACTTAGATTGGCTTCACCGTTTGATGCGACCATGATTATCGGCGGCATCTCATCTGCTAAAGCATGAATTGAGTTAAAAACGGTATTCTCAATCCCGGCTTTCGGGAAACTTGTTCCCATCAGAATAGTTACTGCGTCCGCCGACTCCTCACGAAAAACTTTCCTAAAATCATTATCTGAAACAATAATTTTACTGGTTGCCTCAATTCTGGCAGCTTCTATCAACTCATCAAGTTCAGCTTTATTTCTCTTTCTTTCTGCTTCAGAACTGGCAAGACGAACGACACGCAAGGATACTCTACTCATAGATCGATTAAGAATCATTAAATAACCCAGAATCAACATTAGTGAACCATTGCGTTGACCACGCCACCAGATATCAATGCGACCGGAGACATTTTTGGGACAAGGTTGATTCTGTGGGTTAACAACGGTCAGACTGCTCATACCGATCCGGGCAATGGTTCTGATATGCTCAGTAAACGGTTTAATACGAGTTGCATCAGCCGGAAAGCCCAACATTATAATATTCGGTTTAATTGGCCCAATAGAGTGAGCCTGCAGGAAAGTATGCAAGCCACGGTCCAAGTCTTCACAAACCACTGCTTCAGGGAAGATTTCCAATTCGCTTTCACTGATGAATTCTTGCAGCTTCTGCATCGTTTCACGCCGTAGGCGCACCATATCATCCCGACTGCCGATAACTATTTCCGCCAGCGAAGTAATGCCGCGATTGCATTCAAAACGGGTGGCAAAATCAACCAACATACCGCGGGTATGCGGGTTCCCGGACAGAACAGTTATGGTTGGACGCCAGTTTTTGGGGTCCGACGGGAGTTGAGTCAGAGCTAATAGATTATTACGAATTCTTGAATAGGTAAAACCACGTCTGGCGTCACCAAAAGTACGTTTCATATCACGGCGTCGGGCAATAAAGAATATTGCGGTAATAAATGCCAGAGCAATCGCCGAGCCCAGCGCATTGATCATAAATGAAACTCCGATACAGGCAATTGCCCCGAAAAGAGCTGTTGACCAATGAAAAAACTTAAAGCGTGGTCTGAATGATGGATTTGCACCATAAGATTCAACAAATGCCGCCAAATTAACCATGCCATAGGTATAGAGAAAAAACATGGTTACAATAATTGCTACTGCATTTAATGCCCCACCTTCACCATCTTTGGCAATTCCACTCATCCCACCCCAAACCAACACGATAACCCCAATTATCGCCGTCGGCAACAGAGCCGTTTTAGGTTCATTATTAGCTCCGCTACCTTTTCTGAACGGGTTTAATACTCTGATAATTTTATCTTTAGCCAGTGCCTGAAGTACCCGTGGGGCTCCCATACATGAGCCCAGCGCACTGGACAGCGTCGCTGAAACTACCCCGGCCATCACCATAAACCCGGCACCGAACAATGCTGTTTTAACCAGTATCTGGTAGGGTTGAGTAATTAATGTTTCGCGGTCAAATGCTCCACCGCAGATCACCATTTGAATCGCATAGACAATCAACCCGCAAAAAATTGCCAGCATAGTGCCGCGTGGTAGAGATTTCTCGGGAGATTTCAAGTCGCCTGACATATTAACCCCGGCCATAATCCCTGTTACCGCCGGGAAGAAGATAGCAAACAGCATACTGAGATTTGCTCCGTCACTGACCGCCATATTGGTTTCCAGGGTTTTTAAGCTGAAGGATCCCAGCGCCCCGCCAAGGAAAGTGATAATCGACAAGACCAAAATTCCTAAGATAAAATATTGACATTTAATAACCCAACTCGCGCCAACCCAGGCCATAATCAATATAATTAGCCCAGTTCCCAGTACAAGCCACAGGTAATAGGGTTCAATTACCGGAAAATTCTTAACCAATGCTTCCGAAAATCCCAGAATATAAAACGGTACCGACAATGCCTGAGCGATAAACAACGTTACGCCGATTGAACTGCCGAATCCGGGGCCAAGTGAGCGGGAAATCAGAAAATAGGCCCCGCCGCCTTTGACTGGAGTATTAGTGGAAATTGCGGAAATAGACAGTCCGCTGGCAATAGTAATTGATTCAGCGACTAACAGAATGGCTAAAGCACCAAGCACCCCGGCAGCTCCGACCACATAGTTGGTCCGCATAAACATAATCAAGCCGAATATGGTCAGAATCGATGGGGTAAATACCCCGCCAAAAGTTCCAAATTTATACCCGCTACTCTCTTTACTTTTTGTTGTCATTAAAATATCTCTGTTTATCATACCGTTTTGCAATCTAAAAGCTATTAAAGAGCTGCGCAGTTGAACTTAAATAGGCGCAGTAAACTAGCTAAAAGAATGCACTTGTGTATCAATTTCTCTTTAACCTAACCATAGGAAATTATATTTTCACTCACACCTGTCCTAACAATTATAAAAACTACCTGATTTAACAATTTTTTCCATTCAAGTCATTCAATTTTGTTCAATTTCTCAAAAGTACCCCCTGTTTTAAACTATGCTGTCCTAAAAATTAAATT
>JAKIUY010000149.1 GCA_021647315.1 Victivallaceae bacterium | reverse complement strand
TTCAACTAATATTCAATTCCCAATGCTCAATTTTCAATTTCAAAGTTTTTTTCTTCACTTCATCTGTTGGATATTCCGTGTGCGATATTGGATATTCAATTTTTTCCTATTTCGCACGAGTCATTTTATTAATATAAATAAAATACTTAATTTAAACGGCTTAAAGAGTACTGCCTCCTATATTTTTTAGTTATGACTGTCAGTCAACTATTTTGACTTAATTTTTCCAGTTTATTACCGCTAAAGAAGGAAATGTCTCCATTTCCGGTTAGTTCTTCAACGTCTAAGCTGTAAAAATTCCATAATTTCAAATTGTATATAATGCCGTACATCACCTCCTTAAGGTTAATTTATTAAAAATCATCCCTTCATTAATTTTAATTCATCTAATTTTTGTTCAAATCCAGTCTTCAAAATCCCATAATCACTGGCAACCGGGATGAAATTGACGCCTAAGTCAATGAGTTCTTTGGTATATTCTGAATCTAGCCCTGGTGTTCCGCTCCATTTACCATTTCGCCGACAGGCATCGACAACCCTCTGAATAACTGCTTTAATTTTAGGATTTTTAACATCACCGGGTATACCCATGCTATGACTTAAATCTGAAGGTCCGACAAAAATAATATCCACCCCGTCGATTTCAGCGATCGCATCAATTTCGTCTATCGCTTCAACATCTTCGATCTGTAACATTAAAAAAGTTTCATTGTTAGCTGTAGGCATATAGTTATCCATGGAGACTGTGCCAAACAAACTGTCACTGTTCACACCGTCATAACCACGTATTCCTTCAGGGTAAAACTTTACATGTGAGACAATCTCTTTTGCCATTGCTGCATTTTTGCAGTGTGGAATCATCAAACCAGTCACTCCGGCTTCAAGTGCTCTGATGAGATCAGAATAATTACTGTAAGTTCTTCGTAACATGATGTCAATATTACTTGCACGTCCAGCCCTTGACAGCTCTTTAATCCTTTCAGGGTTAATCTCCAAATGTTCATTGCATATCCAAACAACATCAATATCCAAATGCCCCATCAATTCAACAATATCCGGATCTGCATAGGTACTCTTGAAGCAAAACACTGTTTCATTATTTCTTAATTTTTCTAAAACTTTACTTTTCCGCATGACTGTTTCCCTTTGGAATATTACAATAGTCCATATAATGAGCCTGAATTAATTCAGATAGTCTATGCCCATCTTGTGCTCTTAAAGCTTTTACGATATCTAAATGCTCAGTTACAACTAACTGACTTTTCTTTTCACAAAGCGCAACCGCAGAACCATTGTACTCTTCAAAAAAATCAATAAGCAACGGACTCAAACCTGACAGTAGCTCATTATCAACAATTTTCATCAGAAACCCATGAAATTTACATTCAAGCTTCTGGCGTTGGCACAAGTCTGAATTAGCCATCCCTTGCGCAATGTCGTCCAGTTTAGCTAAATCTTCCTTTGTTGCTAAATTTATCAGCAAAGGAATCATGCCAAGCTCTATAATCATCCGCACCTGACCAATCTCTTTGGTTTTTTGATCATTATTGCGCATAAATGGCATATAACCACTAAATATATTTTTCGGTGCCAGACGTTTGATATAGGCACCAGTCTTAGGCTTAGAGTCTATAATGCCCAAAGTTTTGAAATATTGAAGCCCTTCACGTAAAATGTTCCTACTGACATTCAGTTCTTTTGAAAATTCATGCTCAGAAGGCAGGCCCATCCCCGGCTTAAGCTCATTGGTAATGATATAGTGCTCAATTGAATTTATGACTGCTTCCTTAGCCGTCACTCGCTGTGATTGTATGATCATCTATTATTGTCTCCATTTGTTAATTAGTTGTATTGTACTACAATTATACAATATAAATATTCATTTGTCAATAGCAAATAAAAAAAACATTGAAAAAAGTTTTGAAAGATGTTGACTTTTGGGATATTTTTATGTATAATATGTATACATATAGAAAATCAAAACATATTTAATATAACTTTTGAGGTTAAAAAATGGAATTAGTAGATTTAGTAAGACAGGAAGTTTTGTCATTGCCAAACGAACACAGCCGTATTCGGGAAAAGGATTTAGTAGAAAAAATGGGAGTCAGCCGAACCCCGATACGTGATGCGCTCAAACAATTGGAAATTGAACAACTGATTGAAAGACGCAAGAACCGTGGAATCACATTACGCCAGCATTCTCCGAAAGAAATTGCTGATCTGTATAATATTCGTGCTGTTCTTGAAGGATTAGCGGGACGGGAAGCGGCACAGTTTGCAACTGATAAAGACTGCGACCAGCTGGAAAAAATAAGCCGTCAATATGCTTCAGAAAAGGATCACCGCAGGAAGTGTGAACTGGATAATAAATTTCATAATTGTGTCATTGCTATTTCGAACAATCAGCAACTGGAAGAGCTTATTGGGCGCTATCTGATTCTGCACAGACTGTTCTCAATGATTTTCAGTTTACGCAAAGTTCGGCATGACGCCATAAAAAAAACTCCCTTTAGCCATGATAAGATTATTGCGGCCTTGCGCCAAAATGACTCCAAACTAACTGAAGAGTTATTGAAAAATCACTGTCTATGGGCCAAAAACAGAATATTAGAAATCTCTACTGGAATTGAGATTGATCGTTAAATCCTCAATCTAATTGAGTATAACACCATTTTATTAACAATTATATTGGAAAGAATATGAATAAGATAGCACTTGGAAATTGGGATTATGCCGCAATGGTAATATATATGCTGGCGGTAGTACTGATGGGATTTAAGTTTTCAAAGAACGAGAAGACTTCTGAAGATTATTTGCTTGGTGGACGCAATATTCCGTTTATGGCAGTCGGTATTTCCTGTTTAATGTCGCTATTAAGTACATATTCTCTAGTCATGGTGCCCGGTGAAATCTTCAATCATGGTCTATCGCTATGGATAATGAGCCTGCTGGTGCCTATACTGGCGATTCCGGCGTTCATGATATTCATGCGTTTTTATTTTCGTATTAAAGCTTTTACACCATTTGAATATCTTGAATACCGCTACGATCGCAAGGTACGGTTGCTGGTTGCGTTTCTCTATACCTATTCGCGCGGGGTTTACCTGGCAATGGTATTGTTCGCCACCAGTAAAGTGTTTGAAGGCGGAGCAGGGTGGCCGGCATGGGTTACGATTCTCGTGGTCGGATTCATCGGCATTCTATATACGGTACTGGGAGGAATGCGGGCTGTAATCTGGACTGATGTTTTACAGTTTGTAGTACTGGTTATCGGAATCGGTGCTGCGGTTGTGGTGTTGTGCATGAGTGTTGATGGTGGTTTTTTCGGAGCAATAACTTACGCGTTTGATAAAGGGCATGGTCTGAATCGTTTCTCTGATCCCAATTTTTATACGTGCAATCCCTATGTCAGATTATCTTTCTGGCTGATTCTCCTGGGACGCATTATGACACCATTGACAACGGCAGCCAGTGACCAGATTACTATTCAGCGCCTTTTGAGTACAAGTTCATATAAAAATGCTTTCAAAGCACAGATAACCTCTTCAGTCATCAATATTCCGTTTACCATGGTTTTATGGTTTATCGGACTGGCAATATATTCCTATTATTCACAGAATCCTGATCCGATGGTCAAGTCCGGTGATACTGCTTTTTTCACCTTTGTCGCCACCAAGTTGCCGACACCGGTGCCCGGACTTATCATGGCGGCAATGCTGGCGGCAGTTATGAGTACGCTGGACTCCGGCATTAACAGTCTTTCAACAATTTGGTTAAAGGAATTTCATCTGCCGTATATCAATAAGAATCTGAATGACTCTGGGCAGGTACGAGTTTGCCGTATTTCCACAGCAGTGTTCGGAATAATCGCAGTCGGCATCGGACTGCTGGTCTCATGCACCTCTGACATCATGAAACAAACGGTAGTTGAATCAGCAACAATTTTCCATGCTTTTGAAGCAATTGTATTCCCGGCCTTCCTGTATGCGGTGCTGTCAAAACGCGCTAACAGCGCAATGATCTGGATTATCGCCGCATTGATGTGGGGATTGAAATTTGGCACATTGACCTGGTATACCGTAACCAAAACCGTTTCAGCAAGCTGGCAAACCGGAACGCCTTTAGGTTTAGCTGGACCAATATCTTTTATCTGGGTCGCGATACCTCTGGCTGTTTTCGCAATAATATTCAGTTACTGGTTATATCGCCGACATACAAAAAAGAATCTTTGCTATATTTCATTGGCAGTTTCACTGTTTCCGTTTGGCTATGCTTTAGGTACAGGATTATGGTACATTTTCAGTAATTATAATGCCATGTCAACAAAACCTTTAGTGGTATCGTTCCAGTGGATTGGCTTCCCAGTGACAATCAGTTTTATCATCTTGGGCATAATTGGCTTGAGATTAAGTAAAATCCAACCAAAGGAAAAATGGCAGGGGCTGATACTTTCAGATCTGGAGGGAGCACCAGCGGGAGCAGATAAATGAAAAAGAATAGAATGTTTAAGCTGATCATGCTTGTCATGATTCTCGGCGGAACCGTAAAAGCTACTGCCGCCAACTGGCATAGCGACACTTACGTGATCTGGGCACAAAAGAAAGATGCACCGCATCAGGCGACAGTAGTCTCATGGTCGGACTGGCTGGTATTCGGCAATGCAGTTTCAGGCAAACCAGGCGTGCGGTTTTTGATAAATACTCTGGGCGCGGCCGGAATTCGCGAAGTCTGGTGGCGCACTTTCGGCGGTGGGAATACACTCTATTCATCAAAAGTGCCGGATGTAACCAATGGTAACTACGCTGGACAGGGAGCCGATTACGGCAAATATGATTCACTGAAAGACGCGGTGGAGTATGCCCACAAGCTGGGCATCAAAATCAGCGCCTGGTACACGCCCTTGGAAGAAGCGCACGGTTGGGCCGACAACGTCCGGAGCCGCTACACCGATTTGCACAAGGATATGTGGGACCGCAATATAGCAGGAATGCCGACCGGTGCCCCGAGTATGTATTACAAAAAATATCGTGACTACAAACTGGCCCTGGCAAAGGAGATGCTTTACTGTTATAATATTGACGGTATAGTTATTGACTTTGAACGTCTGGGAGGGCCGGTACGCAGTGATCTGTGGGGCTATCTGCCGCCAATGGTCAATGGTTTCAATAAGCACTATAAGCGTTCCGGCAAACCTGCAACAAATGACCCCGAATGGCAGGCTTATCGAGCAGAATATGTGGGTAAATTCATGCGCGGGGTCAAAAAACTGGCTGAAGAACGTAAACGCCCGGCTGAAATGACGGTTATCTTTCCCGCGGGAAAAGATCTTACGGCTCATTGGGATATAGCGAGATGGCACAAAGAGAAAATAATTGATCGTCTCGGTCTGATCAAGCACGGTTCCAAGTGGGCCGCACCGGCACCGAATCTGGCCGAAGTGGAAAAGCAGTATCAAAAATCATACAAGCTGCCAATTTCGGTTATTCTTTACTCACTACAAGGCTCCAATCAGGAAGTTAAATACTGCCTGGACAGAGCAATTGCCGGTGGGGTAAAAAATATTATCTGGTTTGAGACCACTTACCTCTATTTTAAGCACCGTTATGCACTGCCGACTGCGGCGGCATGTCCGGAACGGATCAAGTTAAGCAGTCCTGAATATGATTTTTCCACAGGCGGCAAACTTGAACTGGTCGCGGCCGGTGACTGGAAAATCAGCGTGGCGGAGAAAGTTATCGCTGAAGGCAAAGCGAACCAACCATACCACATAAAAGTACCACGCATCGCAAGCCGTAACCGCTTGCAGATAGAATGTACGCTCTCGGGAAACACCCCCAAAGCCGGCATTGCAATCCAGGGTCTAATCGGTACAACGCAAGTTCACAGCAATGCACAATGGATCAGTTCCCAGGGACAGGTTATTACGCTGGCTCAACCGGGAATACCGCCGTTTCTGGCTCCGCTTGACACCGCGATTGCGGGAGGTGTAAAATGAAATTTTTATTTATAATGATATTAGGCATACTGATTACTTCAGCGTCCTACGCCAAAACTTATACCGCCAACACTCCGGCCTGGCGCGGTGAATGGATCTGGGCTCCGCGTAAAGCAAATGCACCGACAATGACCGTGAATCTCCGTGAATGGCTGGAAGCCAGACCCGGCGGCTGGGGACAGGCTCTCGTCAATCGGATTATGGGAAACGCAATTGTCGGTGGTATCAGTAACGTATACTGGCGGCTTGATGATGGACACGGCAATGCGTTGTTCCCGTTCAAAGATAAAAAACAGGTACTTCAATGGCCCAATTGGGATGTTGATTTCAGTACATTTGATTACCCTGCAACGGCGGCTGAATTTGCTGACCGGTGCGATATGAAAATAACTTTCTGGACTGCTTCGCCACATTTTTTTGCTGCGGCTAAGAAACGTTACCCAAAATTGAATATACAAAAGCTCTGTACTGTTTCCGGCAACGAAATTAATGCGGTTGAGCTGAAACCAAATAAAATGGCATGGAAATGGCTTGAACGCCAAGTCTATGAATTTAAAAAGAACTTTGATGTTACCGGCAAAACCGGCAGTGCCAGACTCGGTATTACCGCAGACGCAACTTACCGCATCTATATTGACGGCAAACTGATCGGCAGCGATGGTGACTGGTGGCGCGGTGAAACTTATGATGTGACTACTTTACTGACCCCGGGCAAACATATCATTAAAGCTGTGGTAAAACCCTCACGGAAATACTCAGGTCTACTGGTCAACCTTGAATGGCGCGACAATAATAAAGTTTTACATCGACTCAATACCGGAAGCGATTGGATTTGCCGCTCGATTAAAAGTAAAACCTGGACACCGGTTGCAATCGTCGGCTATGAAGGTGTCGGGCCACGTTTCAGACTTAAAGATGTCTGGCGCAATCCCCGAACCCCGAATTATGCTCAGAAACGCATATTGAAAATGGTTGAATTGGATAACATTAGCGTTAATGCTTCTACCCGCAAGTCCACCGCGCGTAATGCAACAGACGGTTCCCATAGCACATTCTGGGTGGGAAAAGGTACTGGAGCAAAGTTAATGCTTAACCTTAAATATCCAATGCTGTTAAACGAAATACGGATTTACTCCGGTTGCCTGAACAACCATGGTAATCCTTCCGGCGCTTGCGCGCTTAAAGCATACAGATTGCAGTACCATGACGGCACCGACTGGAAAAACCTGATTGCTCCTGTAAAAAAGGCGCCAAATTATCATGGCGAAACGGCTGAAGGTTACCGCTTCTGTCATGCATTTACGCCACGCAAAGTGCAGCAAGTCAGGTTAGTTATTGATCGCAGTCACGATACCCTGCGGCGCAATACCGGCGTTGTTCCGGCATCACAAATGACCGGTATTGTCAGAGAAATTCAATTAATCAAAGCATTTGGAGAAAAATAAAATGAACGCAATAAAAACAATATTTTTAACCCTGTTCGCTCTGTTCTGCGGTACTTTGGTCTATGCAACCTGTGATTTTGAAAAAGCACCTATCGGTCAAATGCGCGACTTTGACGGGTGGCACGCGCCCAATATCAAACCCGGAGCGCAAATTGTCGATACCAAAGATGACTTTCACAAAAAGGCCTTGAAATTATCTCCATCAAATAAACATCTTGTTGCTTTCTATAAATTTACTCCCGCGAGTTCCGGGGCATTGGAAATAGACTTTGATTTCAAAGCCAATTCGTACAAAATAGAACCGCGCATTTCAGTGGCATTAAAAAACACCGACCTTAAACTGCTGCCCTATAAAGCCGCGGTCTGGCTGGGGCTGGGCTATAAAAACAAACTCTACTATTTCTCGCAGGGCTGGAAAGCACTTGATGAGTTTGAACTCAATAAATGGCATCATTTGAAAATAATTGTCCATATCAGCGGTACCAGAGCCGGGACTTTCGACGTCAACCTGAATGGCGGAGAATTTGAAGGCATCGGCTTGAAATGGCGCAATCAACTTGCTGTTTCGCCTAAAAATCCTTTAGGTAATATCTTTTTTCAGATTAATCGCAAGTCCACGTTCAAAGGCAATGAATACCTGATGATCGATAATTTACGCGTGGCAAAAGCTGGCGTTGATACCAAAATGCCGAAAATCAGCAAACAACAAGCCGATTCAAGAATTGTCAATGATTCATTTTACAGCAAAATACTGGGTAAAAAGAAAAATTTTACTGTAATTATGCCAGACAACTATAAAAAGTCGACCGTTAAATATCCGGTATTGTATATTTTTCACGGTCGCGGCCGCCACGAACGCAGTCTGGTTGATAACTCAAGAACACGCTCTGTACTCATGACAGCAGAATTCATCACCGTTTTACCCGACGGTGATGACAACTGGTACATCAACAGCCCGGTAGATAAAAAAAGTAGCTACAATGACTATATTGAAGAATTAATGATCTATGTCGAAAACAGCTACCCAATCAGTAAAGAGCGGAAAAAACGCGGTCTTGCCGGTTGGAGTATGGGCGGCTACGGCTGTACGATGTTTGCTGAAGCCCATCCTGAACAGTTTTCTGCTCTGGCACCGATAATTGCACTGCTGGATTATCCCCGGCATGGCTTGCCTAAAGGACAAAGCTATGGAATCCAAATCAAACGTTTCGGCAAAGATCCTGACATTTGGAAAAAATTCAACCCCGTCACCAATGCCGGTAAACTCAAAAACATGAAACTGTTTATCATCACTGCTAAGAAATGTTTCACTTTGACTATGAACCGGAATTTTGTTGCACGGCTCAAGGAACTGGATATTCCGGTGGAATATGTTGAAATCAACGGCGGACACAGTTTTGCCGTCGTCACCACGGCCCTGTCTCGGGTAATAAGTTTTATGAATAAAACCATCGGCGATAGGTCGAAAAGGAGGTAGCTCGGCAAACATCAATTGTTTACGGTCACGTTGGCCAGCAATATCAAGTAGTGGTCATGAAAACGGTTTTCATGACTTAAGGGCTCACAAAAAACAGGTTGGAGTTTTTGCTTGACTGCGAACAGCTGCTCTGCGTTACGAAAATATTTATATAGTTCTACTATGTAAACACTTTCGTGCCTTAATCAACAGTCCGCTTCCAGCGCAAAACTTACCAATTTATTTTTGCGCGAACCTAACCTAACCAAAAGCAAGGAGCAAGAACATGAAGAAGCAAAAGAAAAAAAGTTGTAACTGGTTGAGTTTTACACTGATAGAACTCTTGGTCGTCATCGCTATTATTGGAATTCTTGCCAGTATGTTGTTACCGGCATTGAACAAAGCACGGGAGAAGGCAAAATCCATTGCATGTGTAAATAACTTGAAGCAGCTTGGAACAGCCAACTTCCTCTATACCGATGACAGTGACGGACGCATTATGAAAGCGCGTCTTAAAGGTGTATCAGGTACCGCATGGTTCTATAAACTATGGCCGTATATCGGCAAAAGCAGCAATCAGACGACTACAGAAATAGTCGACCAATGGCCTTGGCAGGGCACATCCCTGTACTGCCCCGGTCAGAAATTTCCCAATGGTCATCCTGATGGCAAACGCTCTTTCAGTTATGCCCAGAATGACTACATGCATGCCTACCCGGAAACTACTGCCAATGTTCAGAAAAAATTGGTTCAGATTCCAAAGCCAAGCAAGTGTCTTTTTATCGGCGATACTTCAGCTGATGCCTATCTTGCCGGACGCGGTTATATTTCCGCACTGCTCAATGGTCAGCAAATGGCAGCGGCAGGCGCAGCCAGCCTCGTTTCCAATTCCTGGGTAGTCGGTTATCGTGAATTCCGACACGACAACGGTGGCAATATAAATATTCTTTATCTCACCGGAAACGTCAAGCGGGCTACCGGATCTGACATGGCGCTTGGTGGCTATGGGACCACTAATTACACAGTCGGCACAGGTGTTAATGCGAAAAGAAATCTGTTCTGGCAGGGTAGATGGTAGTGTCAAAAGCGGCATGAAAAAAGATGAAAGTTTTTCTGGTGTCTTTTAAATGATGTTGAGTATCATTTCGCAGTCATAATTCAAGCGGAAAATCAGCATAAACCGCTCGCAGGCTCGCT
>JAKIUY010000148.1 GCA_021647315.1 Victivallaceae bacterium | reverse complement strand
CTTTGCGGTGTCTGCGGCGCACCCGGCACTGGACAGACGGCGGTATTATCGGATCCAAGGAGTTTATTCTTAATGTGGCGGCACATTTTGTTAAAGACAAAGAAAAGCTGTTGAAAAAGCAGTTCAGTTGCGGCATGACTGATACCGGGGAATATCTGTACTGTTTCAAACGGTTAAGTTTGCATTACGGTTAATTCGTATCTTCAGAATTCCTGACCCATTTGAATATTTAATCTCAAACAGCAAAAATATGACAAGTTCACTGCAGAGGATCAATAATATTGAAATTTCCTTATTTAGGGAATGATAAACCTACGCTGTGATGGATTGTAGTACTACTAATTCTCTACAGGTTTATGCTGAAAATTCGTTAATATCTCAATTCCAGACAGTAAATCACAGGCGACAAACTTCAACGACTCTTCGCGTTGACCATCGTAAACCAGGTTATAGTGTGGACAAGCCACCATTATATTATTCCCATACTCCTCAATATAGTGTGGTCCGAACAGATGACGCAAATGCGCATAGAGGGTAATTTCCAACAGATGTTCTCCAGCCGTCAATCGAGGTAATTCCAACTGATATGGAGCATTAGAAATGTTACCAATGGACTGACGATCCAGTTGACATTCAAAAACCGGCACTCCACCCATACCGGCAAAGTTTAACACCGCCTGTTCAATCTCTTCATCAAGAATGAACGGCAGGCGATATTTGATACGCCCGCCAAAAAACGGGTATCCCTGAGTAGTGATAGCACCATAGTTCAGAGTTGCAGGTTCCGTAGAGATGAACGGAACACCCCTGTTCAAGCTCACCCCAAAATCTCCAAGTAAGAAAATATTATCAGGATCGACATCCTCGATCATCGGCGTGGTCATCAAGATTTTATTATTGCCGGATTTTAATAATTCACCGACGGGAATTACCCCGAAACAGTGATCCATAAAAAAATCACCATTAACATCCGCAACCGTCTGGCCATTAACAACAATTTGCCAGCGTTCCGGCACTTCAACCGCCAATCTAATTTCTGATGCATCGACCGCATCAGCAATATCAAACTTAAAAGCGAGCGTCAGGGTATCGCCGGTATTACGTGGGCCATCAACCCCGTACCGAGTATATTCACGCGGATAACGTATTCCATTGCAATAAATCCAATCATAACGCTCTCTGAATTGCCGTTTAACTTTTTCAACCTGCATAGCCTCACTCGGCGCCTCATCATTTATATGATAACAACAATGATCCAACAGCATAATATTGTCATCAAGGCGTTCATACTCAAACGGACCGTCAAATGTTAATAAAGTTTTTATATCAGCTGCACAGAGAGTTTTATGTACCGCAGTTTCACTCTTGTCTAGTATTACCAGTTTTGAGTTGCCGCTGAACAGTTTAAACTGATAGTTTTTACCGTCCGCATCACTAGTTGGAATTGCGTCAATAACTCCGGTCACGGTATCTGCTTCATAAAGTCGACCTCCAGAACTGAATTTCAACGTCAGCACCTGTTCAGCCTTTTCATAATTAGCGAAAAAGAGGATAACCCGTTCATCATCCAGGCGAACCGTACTCATAATCCGTCCCGGACTCTCAATTGTCACCGGACGTTCAATCACTGCCTTCAGTGCAATTTCCAGCGTCGCAAAATCATTTATATTTGTCACATTTTTATGTTTGGCAAATGCGGCAATTTCATCCGAGAGCCGACCGTCAAGACTGTTTGGCAGTTGATCACCATAAAAATGGACTTCCCCCCCAACATCAACAAAACGTCGGAGCAATTCAAGGGTTGAAGAAAAAAGCGTTGCCGTCGTCGGCACAATTACCACGTCATAGCCGACATTACCAACCCCGAGCTGACCATTTTTCACCCAGCCGTCTTCCTGCAGCAGCGGTTCATCGCCGAAATCAAATTCAAACTGACTGCAAACCAACTGTCTGGTCAGAGTTTCAAGCGCAACGGCATTAACATCAAGTTTTTTACGCTCGCGCCAATTAATCCAATTATTAGCTGCCGGATGAATAACCAGCAACCGCGATGGCTGTTCGCCACGAGTCAAACTATAGCAAACCCGTGCGAGATGATCATTAAGCCCGCGCAAATGTTTATAGTAAGGCAATGCCCGGCTGAAAGAGATTGGATAGTCTGATTTTCTAAAACCTTCAAGTGAGTAATGGGCTAGATGCGGCACAATATAGTTAACGCCGAGAATAATTTCCCAGTCCGCCATCCGACGATGATCTTCAAGCGTCTGATTCCAGCCGCAACCGCCCCAGGTTTCACTCATAACCCGTTCCCAACCATATTGACGCGCCACTGAGCCGGCAACTTTAACCATCTGCCAGTTGCCGGTCTGATGTGGTAATTTATCATTATAAAACGAAAATTTATCGACATCACGACCGAGTAGGTCAATGCCGGGCCGTTGCATATATTTCAGCGGCGTCATAATACTTGCCTGACTTTGCGGAGCCGGATAGCTATGCTCCCAGAAATGTCCGGTCAACTCCAACCTATGCTGTTCACACCAGTCGAACATCGGTTTACAGAAATTTTCTATAAACATCTCATTAACCAGCTTGAAGAAATCAAACCGTAACCCATCAGCATTGGCTGTATCAAAAAACAGTCCGGCAATATTATCAGTCAGACTATAGCCGTATTTTTGTTTAAAAGCTGCCGGCAACAACGGTGACCATGGCATGGCAGCGATAGCGGTATCGGTAAACATCGGGCTATGGTGAGGTTCGTCAGTAAAAATACCCGGGATAGTTTTTCCGAATTTATCAGCGTAACGCTTACGGTACTGTTCATGAGTAATTTCAATAAAAAGCTTTACCGCCTCTGGATTCAGCGTATCAATATATGACTGATTGTTAAACCATGGGAATCCGCCAGTGGCCTGTGTCGCAACAATTTCATAATCGCCGGAATACTTACCGGTAGTTTCATGCCAAGCACCGTATTCAGCAATAATTTTATTGTATTTTACTTCAGCTGCCGGTTTGATCAGGCATAAAGCGCATGCCCTCAATTCCGGTCTGGCTGCCGGCACCAAACCCGAAGCGAAACCGCTCGGATATGAATCTTCATCGTAAAGCCATGGTTCCATATCCGCATCTTCGCCACATTTAACCATAAATTTGACGCGGTCAAACCACTCTTCCTGCAAGTAGTGGGTCCGCATTCCCGGACGCGGATGCATGAAATATCCCCCAAAACCAATCTCTTTGAAAAATTTAATCTGTTCAAGCAACTGGTCATCCTTGAGTTCACCGTTAAGTGACCAAAATGGAGCGGGGCGGAGTGATTTGTCTGGATTTTCAAAATTCTTTTGTGAAAACATACGATTTTTTTTTGTCATAATATTAATTCCTTATAATTACGAATTGTAGTTCCTTTAAAAACATCAGCAGCTCCAACTTTTATCTTGAACGTCGACGGTAACGATCCATTGCACTCCTGAGTCAACAAACTGATCAGTTGCCGGGCAATTTCCGGAATCATATGGCTGAATGCCGTAACCTGCGGGGTATGAGCTAATGAGCGTCCTGAACCGTTTAAAGTAATCAGTCCAAATTCATCCGGTATTGAACGTTCCTCCGCTATCGCCTGAAATACAAAGTCTATCAATTCATCGGAATAGAGAAAAAGTGAATCAGCCCCTGCTGTAATCAACTGTTTTACGGCGTTAACCGTAGCCTTGATCAACGCAACCTGATTGTAATCCACAGTCTGAACTATTTTTACCGTACCATCGGCAAATGCGTCACAAAAACCTGACTGGCGTTGTTTGAACGGCAGATAACCCACCGTCTTATTGCCAATAAAAGCCGGTTGTTGATAGCCACATTGTTTTAACAATTTGCCAGCTCTGAAGCCGACATCATAATCATCCAGAGTCACCGCGAAGTCAAATGTTTCTGCATAGTTGCCATCGATTGAGATTACCGGCAGTTCGCTTTTGAATTCAGTCATAAAATTGATTTCGGCAGATTGCAACATTGAAGTAAATATCATGGCATCAGGTAGCTTGCTGCCAAGTTTTTCAATGGTCAGTGGAGAAGCCGCGCTGTAGAGAACCAGATCTATAGCTATTCCGGCAACACGCGCCAACGGTTCCATAACAGACCACAGATGATTCCAGCTGTAACCATGAATCGCTTCATTACCGCTAGTGGCAAACACCACGCGCATCACCGCCTGTTCAGGTGCAATAATTCTTCCCTTGCCACCCTTCAGCAGTTCCCCCTGCTCCTCAAATTCACTTAGCACCTTGCGTAATACAACCCGACTACAGTTCAATTTATCGCTCAAGTAGCGTTCCGACGGTAGAAAAGATTCTCCACGCAACCGTATTCCCGCCAAAAATGACCGCAATGCCACGGTAACCTTGCCACGGTTAGTATATTTTTTGTGGGTCACACCGCCGCTTTCACTCTTTCTCACAATTACCTCACTATTTTAATACCAATGGTATTCTTTTTTTTAGATAAAATAAACTTATCTACTAAAAAATCAAATGGGGAATCACTGAAAAAACATGAAAAAATTAAACCGTTCATTAAGGGACAGGTTAAAATTGACCATGATTGCGCTTCTGGTTTTAAAAACAGTTCAGCGGTATCGCCAAACCTGTATGATGAAGTTGATCTTTTGTTCCTCTGGCTTTGATATCTGAATCATAAAACTTATACACAAGTGCATTCTTTTAGCTAGTTTACTGCGCCTATTTAAGCTCAACTGCGCAGCTCTTTAATAGCTTTTAGATCGCAAAACGGTATTAACAGCCAGATAAATATTTTTATTATCCCAGGCAATGCGCACTTCGCCGGGTTCGACCAGTTTTTTATGTTTATTCAACTGGTCTTGAGCCAAAGATAGATGGTATACAGCAGTGGTCTGCCATACTGGGTCATATTCTCCCAGCAATTTTTATGGGGGTTGCGGTGTACTCTGCCGTCATGGTGTTGGCTGGAAGCTTGTTTAGGTTAGCACAACCAGCGGCAGCAAGGAGGGGATAGACCACAAGAGACAATAATATTTTTTGTAAAATGTAGTTTTTAAAATAAATCATTTTTTTTGTCGATGTTGTCAAAAGGGTAATTTGTTTCTGCTAACGGATGGAATCCGCTAAGCTCGAGGGACTTTCGCCCTCCATGAATAAATCAGACGAATGTCTGTGTTAGATTTCTGACATTTTGACGATACGGCCTTCTTTGGCAGATTTGATAGCGGCAAATGCCACCCGGGTCGCCATGACAGAACTGTCAACGCCACATACTACTGGTCCGTTGCCAAGAATTTCATCGACAAAATTATCCATCGCGTGAGCATGACCTTTATCCGGTTCTGCGGTCATTTGCAGAGTTTGATCGCCAGTTTCAGCGGCCTCTTTGCAAGCAGCCGCTTTTTTCTCAAGCCAGCCGCTAATGCCGCCTTGAGTGCCGACATCAGGATGACGATCTTTAAGGAACGGATAGGTTGTTTTTGCCGGAGCACTGGCGATGCCGGCAGTTCTCACTTCACACATGTGGTCACAAACTACCGCACTGCCATTGCCAAATGCTTCATAAAGTTCTTTGGGGTAACCGAAAGTACCATTACCGGTAAGGTTAAGGGTTGCGACTGCACCACCTGAATATTTGACAATTATTGCATGATTCAGCATGCCGGTTTCCATGGCGACAACCTCGACTGGGTCATTATTCAGAAACCAGTTGCAGATGTCAGTAAAATGGGTCATTTCGAACAGCATTGGACCATGTGGAGCTTGAGTTTTATCAAAAACCCAGCTTTTCCATGAAAACCAGTCATCATTTATCCGGCATGAGAATGATGGAACGCCGTTATCATCACGCGCCGGGCGGTCATCGCCTTCACGATCCCAGCGCCATAGACATTTTTCCGGATGATCCATCTGTTGACGGAAAATACGTTGCGCGTCAATCATTGCTGGACTGCAACGACGATTATGGCCGACACAGAACGGAATACCGCTCTCGTTAACAACTTTCTGAATTTCGTAAACCTCTTCCAGGCTGGTCGCCAACGGTTTTTCGACATACATCGGTTTACCGTATTCAGCGGCAAGTTTAATCACCGGCAGACGTAATTTTTCAGTCGTTGCCAAACAGATAGCGTCAATGTCAGGGTTCTTTACCGCTGCTTCCCAATCTTTACTGATATGGCGTGCACCGTGAACCTCTTTACATTCTTTAAGAGCTTCATCAGAGAGGTCGCAACAGGTATGTAAGACAGTTTTTGATGATTTAGCGATATTCGGAATGTGCTGGCCGCGAGCCAGAGCGCCACAACCGATAACAGCAAATTTAAGCGGTTCTTGCAGCATTTTAAGGTATTCCTTTTGTTGTCTGCGGTTTAGTTGATAAAAATTTATGTAATCTAATATCAAAAGTAATCTAATCAAACGCTCAATAAAAAACTTACCTAACTATTTCATGTAGTCTGTAAGACTGTGCTATTAGTATTTTTAATTATCAGGCGTATTTTTGAGTGAGCTCTAAGCTAAAATTATGACTCCAAGTAAGGATATGAAATTCTGAAAAAGTCGGTTATGGTAAGTTGCTTCATTGCATTATATCTTTCCATACATCTGGCAGGCATTTTGATAAATCACCATATTTTTCGGTTAATTTTTTCTCCAATTTATTTGTGATTGGTGGTATCGGCACCTCTAATTTTTCTTTTAGCTGCGCATAGGAAGAAAATGTTTGTAGCGTGTAAAAGGTAAAATCTGGGGCAAATACTTGTTCAAGAGCTAGTAATTTTTTTACAGGCAGAGAACAACTATCTGTTGCCAGCAGGTAATTATAATAGCGTCTGTCCGGGAAAACAAATAGCGGTGTAATCCAAAAATTTAAAATAGTCCAATCACTTTGCGGTGTATTGGAATAGAGAAATTTGATTATTTTCTGCATATCTTCAAGTGTATTGGCTTTTATATTAACCAAAAGAGTATTTGAGAATTTTTTATGATTTTTTGATAATTGCTTTAAGTTATAAAAATAGATAGGATTTTTTTTGCAAACCGGATAGTTATCTATGATAACAAACATAGTTTTTTTATTAATCTTTATTATTCGGCTTTTCCCGTTAATATCTAGGCCTGACAGGTAATCACCGGCATAGGTGAATAACATATTGTCGCGTAATGGATTCGAGATAGTTTGTATTTCAGTCGGATAACGTCTGGCTATTTTACGCCCTGAGAAAACAGGGTAACAGTGATAGGATTTTTTTATCGGACAGTTTTGTTGTAGCCAACGTACTGTATTAGTGTAACACTCTTCTACCCATTCGTAATAATACTGCTGATACTGCCATTGACCGTAGCCAAACAATAACAATGGCAATAACGTTAAATATAGTTTTCGTTTGCGGAAGAAAAAACGAATACCAATAGCATAGAAGCCAATTGCAATCATAATTATCCAAATCGGAACCAGCGGCAAATAAACTCGTGCCGGTCCGACTTTACTCACTCCTGCCGCTATGCATACCGGCAGGATAAACAGTATTCCTCCAATCGTGATACGTCGATAACGCGGTAGTAACAGTCCACCTAAAGCCACGATCAATAAACCGCCGGGTATAAGTCGATCAAGGCGATTGCCAGCAATGTAAAACAGTGTATTTAAGGACGTAATAACTTCGCCGGCTCCGTTAGGAAGTGCGGCACTAAATTTGTCGTAATTAAGAATATACATCCAAACTGCAAAAATTGTCATCAGCGCATAAGAGCATAGCAACAGAAGATTTTCTTTGATAACTTTTTGCACTGAAGCATAAAAATTACAATGATAATTAATTGTCGATAACAAATGTAGCGTATGTAATGTTATAAACGCTGCAAAGTATAAAATTGCCATTGGAAGAGAAAAACAGCCAAGAATAAAGCATCCCAGCATTCCTAAAGTAACAGCTATATCTTTGGAGAAACTATTGAGATGATATTTGTGGTGATTGTGATATAGCAATAGCAAAGCTAAAAATGCCAATAAAAACGCTATTTCAAGATTATAGCCGCGAGCAAGTTGTGAATAATAAATCAGACCACTATGCAATAGGGTCAAAATTAACGTTAAACCGACAACAAAACGTCGCCGCGTGACCAATTGAGCAATGCTCGCGGTTAAGCAGGGAATTATAAGCCCAAGCAATAAACTGTGTAGTCTCAGCATCATCAGGGAATCTGGGAAAAAATAGTTGGCAAACTTCATCCAAAGCGAATTGAGCGGATGGTTATTTGGATGCTGAAAATAGGTCATTGTTGCCAAAATATTTTTGGGAACCCAGGCACTCAAGCCCCACAGTTCATCATAAGTAATAGGGCGCGAAAAATTCAATAAACGCAAAAACAGTCCGTAAATGACTGCTAAAGCGACTATTCCCAATAACAAAGATTGAATTTTTATTTTCTTTTGCATAATCCGGTTAATGTATGCCATTTATTTAAAGCTTCAAGGTCGCGAATTCCCGGCATCTGTAAAAGTTTTCCTACATTGACAATTTCATACCTCTTTTTAGGATTATAAAACCTCACATTTTCAGTGTCGATATTCAGACTGGAGGGCGACACTCTGTCGAGCTGTAACGCCTCATTTTGAGGCTCCTGCTGGCGGAGCTTGGTTGCTGAGGTATTACGAACTTTGGTAAAATTTTATAAAAAAAGAAAAAAAGCTATTGACAAATTGTTATTTATCTGTTATACTTATAAATAATGAAGATGACTAGACAACTAGACAACTAGACAGGGTTTAAATATAAGGAACATTAATGTTTGGTTTTGGCATAAATAAAAATAGTGATTTAACAGTTCACCGGCAATTAGTTGTGGGCTTGAAAACGTATGCCATGCAGCTTGATGCAGACAGCAGGATGCCGAGTGAAAGTAAACTATGTCATCAATTTTATTTGGCTCGCATGACCGTAAGCGGGGCGTTAAATGAACTGGTTAAAGATAATGTTTTGTATAGAATCAAAGGCAAAGGGACTTTTGTTAAAAAACAGCAGCGCAAAGTTGAGTCGATAAAATTTCTTCTTCCGGGGCCAGGCTGTCTGAGCAACCATAATCCTGATGCAAATGTTATTCAACGTTACCTTGCCGGAATGCTTCATGAGGCTCATAAAGAAAATATCAGAGTGGAAACGGTTATTTGTACTGCCGATCATAAAAATACAAGCCTGCAACCGGAACAATTTAGCTCTTTCGATAAAGATGATAATGTCTTTGTGCTGTCTCAATGGTGGCATCCGGTATTTCCGGCTCTGGCTGCAAGCGGTTGTAATGTGGTCTATGAAAATAATCAGCGAATGAGTCCTGAATTTGAATCAATTTTCAGTAATTGGTATTTGCTGACCAATGATGTTGTCGGAGCCGCCAGTGACGCGGTAAGTTATTTTGCCAGAATGGGGCGCAAAAAGATTTTGGGATTTAATATTCTTGACTCGCAGTTTGACTGCCCAGATCCCCGGACCATTGGCTATCGCCAAGGTCTGGAACTTAACAATATTGCGATTAACGAAAACCTGATGCCAATCATAGCTTATGATGCCTATAATAATCCGGAAAGTGTAATTGAATTGATTGTTAATGCCTACAAAAAAGCACCGTTTAATGCTGTAATACTACCAAGTTACTGTTTTGCAAAATTGTTCCAGACCGCTTTGATTGAGCGATTGGGACTCAGCTGTCCAGATGATGTCGCAATGGTTTCACTACAGGATAATGAAATAAATATTGAATTACCAGTACCGGTTTCTGCGATGAGTTTAGCCTATTATGAGCTGGGCATAGAGGCTGTTAAAGCCTTTAGCCGGGGAACTTTTACCGCTGGTGAGAAAAAGTTTGCTCCGAAATTAATAGAACGTGAATCGAGTCAGAGAGGTGCTGGAGCAACTTCTAATCCTGACTTTTTAGAAAATATCAATAATTTAACCGAGCACAGTGTTCTTTACTAATGACTCGTGCGAAATAGGAAAAAATTGAATATCCAATATCGCACACGGAATATCCAACAGATGAAGTGAAGAAAAAAACTTTGAAATTGAAAATTGAGCATTGGGAATTGAATATTAGTTGAAA
>JAKIUY010000147.1 GCA_021647315.1 Victivallaceae bacterium | reverse complement strand
ACCATTATAAAACTTATATTTAAAACTTTACTTCTCATGTCAAACTAAACGCACACTATACTTTAAGATATACTAAACGCACGGAATATTTTTTTGAGTGTGCGTTTAACTTTTCAATTAACATTTCTAAAAAAAACAAGTTTTTTTATTTTCGCCTATTGACAATTGTTGAAAATGTTGTTATAATAGCAGCAACTAAAGCAGTTTAGTTTGTGATTGAACGCTTTTTTTTTGTTGTTAAAACTAAAGCAGTTTAGTTTAATTGAAAAAAACAGGAAGATATGAATAATATATTAAATATAGCGAAGCGTTATCGTGATGAATTGGCCGAGTCGGTAATTCCGTTCTGGGAAAAATATTGCATTGATAACGAAAATGGTGGATATTTTACCAGTCTGGATTATGATGGCAGTGCCTATGACGGTGAAAAGTTTATGTGGATGCAGTGGCGGGTTGTCTATATGTTCTCGCTGTTGCATGATAAACTTGAGCCTAATCCCGACTGGCTGAAGTTTGCTCAGGATGGTTTTGAGTTCTTGACTAAGTATGGTAAATCGGCTGACGGCAGTTACTATTTTGCTCTGAACAGGCAGGGGGAAGCCTCAATTGCGCCATACAATATTTTTTCAGACTGTTTTGCCGCGATGGGAGCAGCGGCACTATATAAATCGACCGGTGATGAAAAATATCGGTTTGAGGCTGAGTCGGCGATGAACAGTTATATTGGCAGAATGGACAGCCCCAAAGGTAAATGGGAGAAAAAACTGTCGGGCACGCCAAGTCGGCGTAACCTTGGTCATTATATGATTCTTGCCAATCTGGGGCAGGTGATGCATGATTGCCTCGGTACGGAGCAATATAATGAAGATACCGCGCGGGCTATTGATATTGTTATCAATCAATTCTGCAACCGCGAACACCTGATTATTTTTGAGAATATCAACCGTGATGGTAGTGTTGATTTGGCATCAGGCGATGGACGACATATAATTCCCGGGCATGGTCTGGAATCAATGTGGTTTATTATGCAATCTGCTGAACGCACCGGTAATAAAGCATTAATTGATCAAGCTGCTGAAGCGACATTATGGTTGTTGGAATTTGGTTGGGACAAACAGTACGGTGGTATCTATTACTTCATGGATCTGCTGGGTAAACCGCATGTTGAGCTTCAGGCTGATATGAAATTGTGGTGGGTGCATAATGAAGCACTTATTGCGACGCTCTATGCTTATAAACTTACCGGTCGCCAGGAATTCTGGGAATGGTTTATTAAAATTGACGAATGGACCTGGAGTCGTTACCCGGATCACGAACATGGTGAATGGTTCGGCTATTTGAACCGGCATGGCGAAGTCAGTCATACCCTGAAAGGCGGAAAATGGAAAACATTTTTCCATCTGCCGCGTTGCCTGTTGTTATGTTCACAGTTATTGGAAGATATTGGGGAATCCCCCCGTAGAGGCGAACCTATATGTTCGTCCATAAAGAAACGGGGAAAATAGGGCAGGCGGGACGCCTGCGGTTCCGGGGGAAATAGGGCAGATGTAATTTTGAGCTGTCTGTTTTGTCCGTTTTGTTCGTAAAAACACTACTTAAGGAACTATATATGGTAAAAAAGCTGACATTGAAAGATATTGCTGAATTGAGCGGGGTTTCATTGACCACCGCTTCGATGTATATCAATGGTAAGGCTGAAAAATATAAACTGGCCAAGGCTACCTGTGAGCGCATCGAACAAATTATTCAGAAATATAATTTTCAGCCCAATGTTCATGCTCGGGCGATTGCCGGTAAAAAGACCTTTTTGATTGGCATTATTATTTCCGGTACGCTGAACCGTTCATTCTGGATAGATATTTTAGCTGGTATTGAGGCGACAGTGGCGGCTGCCGGATCCCATATTATCCTGTCGGTAGTTCATAATTGCACCAGTAGTGATGATATGTTGGCAACCTTTAAATTCATGGTCGGCAAAGGGGTTGATGGAATTATTTTTGCCTCATTACGTTCTGATAAAAATGTTTTTGCATATTTAGAAGAACTTTACCGGCAGAAGCCGTTGGTCAGTCTTACTGTGCCCACCGCGGGGATTCCGTCGGTTTACAATGACAATGCTACTGGCGGTAAGCATGCAGCAGAATATCTTTATAATGCCGGACACCGAAGCATAGCCTATATTGGTATTCATGAACATCCAGATCGGCGTAATATCGCCTTTTTTAACTATTTAGCGGAATATGGAATTGAGGTTGAACAATTTGTATCTGCTATCGAATTTGGTTCCAGAATGGCTGAATTTACCGCAGTGGCCTGTTTTAGCGATTATGATGCGATGAATGTTTATCAAGTCGCGGCGGAGCGGGGTATAACTATCTCGGATGAACTTTCCGTTATCGGCTTTGATAATATGACTTTTACCACGTTGATGCATCCGCCGTTAACCACGGTCAATCAGCATAAAGAAGATTTTGGGGTTGCCGCCGCAGAGTTGATTCTGCAGCAGATTAACGATAGGAAACCGCCGTTTGAGGATAAAATATTTACTTCAGAATTGGTAATTAGGCAAAGCGTTAGGAAGTTATGAGTTACGAATTATGAATTATGAATTATGAATTATGAATTATGAATTATGAATTTAAACAGGTTGCGTGATAGCTATGACACAGAGAATCGCAGAGTAGATACAGAGTTCACTAAGGAAAGTAATTAAGGAAGATTTTATGTTGGATAAGGAAAAACTTAGCACCGCGTTATTGGCGAATATCAACTGGCTTGAACAGTCCGGGGTGCTTGATCCGGTAGACGGAAGCTGGGGCATTGCGGCGCGGGTGGTGCTGACGGCAAATAACAGTGCACTGGAACATACCAAAACCTCATTTCCGGCCTACACCGAACATGACGGCTATAATATTGTTGAGCATCGACGGGGTGACTGTAACTTTGAAACTGTACTGATGCTTCTGGAAGCGGCCAAGGTACTGAATGTCGATAAATATTACCGGACGGCAGATAATATTCTCCGTTATCTGTTCTGCCGTAGCGGGATGTTTAATACTAAATATGATAAATTTCCCAAAAATGTTTGGCGTTGGGCGAATGAGAAATGGGAACCGGCGGTCTGGTTTGACGATAATTCCTGGAATTGCGCGATTTCACTGATAATTGCTGAACGTTATCCAGAGTTGGATGAAAAATATGGTATAAAAGAACGGGCAATGTTGTTGGCGGATCAATTGTTGACAGGTTTTAATGCTCAATTTCAACAGCCCCCGCTTGATTCATGGCAGTGGCAGGGGGAGCTGAAATTCCCCCATTGGGGTTCACTGGTTATGATGGCATTGGCTTATGCCTACCGTATAACCCCGAAGGCGGAATATCGCGAGGCGATTATACGTTATCATGCCTATCTGATGTCAGGTGAGGCAGATTTTTCTGCCAGTGATCAGGCTTATGTGGTGATTGGTGCTTCAACTGCGGCAGCAGTGCTTAAAGATGATGACATTCAAACGTGTGCGGTAAAATATGCTGATATACTGTTGCACAAAATGGATGACAAAACTGGTGCGATACCGAGTGAACATGCTAAAGAGGCTCCGGTCGGCAATCATCTGGTGGATATGGTTTATACCCAGAACTGGACGGTGGTCGGACTGCAGACTATTTATCGTTTGACCGGAGATGAAAAATATGCGCAGGGACTGGACAAAGCGATGAAGCTGATTCTTGATATTCAGGATACCAGTCCGCAACCGCATCTTAATGGTTGCTGGCGGGGGATGTTCGACCTGAAGGCAAATAATTGGGGTGGTGGTAATCTTTATGAAGGCGGTGCCGACAGTATCTATACCGGCTGGACAAATATTCCGGTGGCTTGGACGATAGCCTATATGCTGTCGGGTGGTTCTCTGTTACTTGATGAGATGAAGTTGTCGGGCGGCAGTAGAACTGTGGAGATTGTAAATAGTGTCTGAACGGAAAGAGGTGAAAGTGAATATGAACCTGCTGAAGTACGGCTTGCAGTATGAATAGGTAAACAAGGAGGAGGCGCGATAATAACAGATAATAAATTAACCTATTGTAAACAAACCATCTGTTTCATGGTTGAAACGGATGAAACAAACCAGAAAAGAGGGAGCAGTAAGAATGCAAAATCGACATGAATGCAGAAAAAACCGGAGAAATTTCACCTTAATCGAACTATTGATGGTGATAGCTATTATCGCGATCCTCGCCAGTATGCTGTTGCCGGCCTTGGACAGTGCAAGGGATACTACGCATAAGATTGCATGTGCTAATAATTTAAAACAAATTGGACTAGCTATGAATTTTTATACTAATGATTATAACGAGTGGTTACCTGCGACCTATAATTAGTAGTATGGGTAGCAATACTGTTGGTCGGACATGGTTTGGAACTTTGTCAGATTATCCTCTCAATTATTCATCTGGTTATGGTCTGAAGTATAATAATTATAAAGAAGGTTCTTTCACCTGTTCAGGCTCAAAAGTAAAACTAGGCAATTATAATAATGGTCTTTACTCATATATTCATTATATGTCTAATAATCGTTTAACCGGCAGAGATAACTCTACAACTAATGCCTATACCAGATGGCGTAATTTAGCAGCGATCTATAAACCAACGGTAGCAGTTTATGTGGCCGATGGGATTTATCGAAGTTCTTATGTCAATACCTTGATTAATTATTTTGGCTATCGGCATGGTGGGTCTGACAACCGGATCGGACCTTCGGTTATTGCCGGCACAACTACCGGCAGAGCAAATATTGTGTTTGTTGATGGTCATGTATCGAGTACTACTTATCAGGAGTTTTTAATTTCCGGTAGTAAATATCTGCCATTGGATGCCGGTTTTTACCGAGAACAGGGCGTGGATATGAACCCATAAAACCAAAGGAAAAGTTATGTTAAAGAAAATTACTAAGCGAGTATTGTTGGGAAGCCTGCTATTGGCAAACGTGGGTGGTATGGCGGCTAATGTATTGTGGGAAGATAGTTTTAAAACTTTGCAGACAGATAATAAAAAGGCCAGAACCGGATGGCGGTTTAATAATATCACTGGCCAGATTGTCAATGATGCTTTGCGAGTCAGTGAAACCGGAGCCAAGCATTACGGTAGTTTTTATCGCTATGTGCCGTTTAATCTGAAAAAAGGTACAGCTTTTAACTATCTTCAGATTAAAATTGTTAAAATAGAAAAACTGTCAGACAAGCTGTCTGCAAGTAATGCCAGTAGTGGCGGCAAAGGTTTCGGACAACTTTATTCCGGCTGGAATACCTTTGATTTAACAGCACAGCCAGCATTACAGGGTAAGAGTGGCAGTTTTGCCTGTTCAATTATTCAACTCGGCACCCGTGGCAGCGGGAAAAGCGGTTATGCGGATATTGACTTAGTTAGAATCGTAAAAGTACCGTTGAACGGTTTGACTATAGATTTGCAGTCTTCAGGCAAGGCTCAAGTTGGCGGCAAATTACTGTTCAGATATTATGCCAAGGGGAAACTGGCAAAAACACCGCAGGTAAAGTGTTATATTACGCCCGGCATGGTTGAATACAAACTAGCTGGCGGTAAGGCAATAGTATTAAACGATTCCGGTAAAAATGGCGATGCAATTGCCGGAGATAAAATATATTCTGTCCTGATTGTTATTGATAAGAATGCGCCGAAATTCATTTCAACTTCCAGAAAAAAACTGTTAATGTCAACGAGCGTTAACGGTCTTAATTCATCAGCGTATGTTTCGTTTGACTGTAATATTAAGGGGGCAGGCAGAGTAATATCTGCTGCGCCAGTAACTATGCCTGTTGGCGGCAGGTATCTGAAATTATGGAAAAAAGAGACCAAGGGCAAAAATCTGGCATTGGGCAAACCGTTGATCTATTCAATAAAACCAACTTATCGGTTGACGGTTAAGGGTGGTACTGATTTAACCGATTTAACTGATGGCAAATTGAGCAGTTATAAACGTGAATTGATCTGGTTTGACCGCAATGCGGTTGGCTGGTATCAAAATAGTGCAGTCAATGGGGTTACTATTCTGCTTGACTTGGGTAAAGTAGAGCCGATAAATAAAGTTGTGATGCGTTGTTTGGCTGGTAAGGCGCAGTCTAATCTTGTTTGTCCTAAAAAGTTTGAACTTTTTGTCAGTAAAGACGGTAAAAAATTCTATCGAACTGCATCAATGCAGAAACTTATGCCGGGCGAAAAAAGCCAGAGCGATCTGAAACGTTTTTTCTATATTGATGAATTAGGCGAAGCTTATGTTTATCCATTTGTATTGCAGGCCGGTGCGGATGCCAGATATATCGGCATAAAAATCTATGGTGATGCTGATGCTGTTTTCAGTGATGAATTGGCGGTTATTAAGGCAGAGACTCCGCAAATAG
Source organism: Victivallaceae bacterium (assembly GCA_021647315.1). Classification (GTDB taxonomy): domain Bacteria; phylum Verrucomicrobiota; class Lentisphaeria; order Victivallales; family Victivallaceae; genus JAKIUY01. The sequence continues at coordinate 3,740 of JAKIUY010000147.1, read as the reverse complement.
CGTCAGTTGATTATAACCAGGCTTATCGTAAGTCATCTACGGCCCTGCATACCGATGGGTTTATCATTAGGCCACGGCTTGATGAGTTGGTTATCGCTGAGAATATGATGGTGCCTAATTCACTGTTAGTTGAAGATATGACTGGCAAGAAAAAATCACGACCGAACATTAAACTCATTATTGAAACACCGCCGCAGGTGACTTTGGTAAAACCGGAAAGTGTGAAAACTGAAGTTACGGTTAATGGGAAAAAATGTATCCGTTGGACAATGCCGATGAAATGGGGGCATAGTAAACGCCCGTTAAGTGATCCGCTATTTTTTACTGCTTCCGGCAAAATCCCCGCTGATGCTACCGCGACATTTTATGTTGATTATCCTGGCGTCAAAGTGATAAAAACAACTGTTCCGGTCAGGGCAATAGAGTTCCCGGTGGTTACGCTACGCCTTAAACGGTTACATATCAGTCTGGCCTGGATGGGCATCAGACCTTCAGAATACTGGCCGGGGTTCCTTGATATTTGGAAACAATTGGGGTTTAATGCCGTCTCATGTTTTCCGCGTTACTGGAAAGGTACAAAGCAGGAGAAACAGGCATTTTTGGCCAAAGCTCGGGCGGATGGCTATAAAGTTGTGATGAATGAATCACCGTTCCACATGATGCAAAAACCGTTCCGTAAAAAGCCCGGTGCTGAAATTTATTCTCAAATGCCGAATGGTAAAAGTAAAAATGTCTGCCCGTCGTATCGCGGTCAATATTATATTAAAGAGCTGGAACGGGTCGCAAAGAATGTTAAAAACTCCAGACCTGATTATGTTTTCTGGGATATTGAAATCTGGTATAAGGGGGCTCGTGAAGCCGCGAAATGTTCGAGATGCAAAGCTGGACAACAGCAATCCGGCAAGCCGATGGAAGAATATCTGCGGCTTCAGGGCAGGCAGAGTTTCGCGGATTTGTATGCAGCAGTTGAACAAGGCAGTGCCGGTGGTAAAATGCCGATTGTTGCTTCATACAATCATCACGCCGTTAAGCCGGTTCATCATCTGGTGACGGATTTCAATCTGATTTATCCAGAATATGTTAAACTAGCCCAGCCGAGCCTCTATGTCGCCGGTCGGGCGTTGGATGTGCATAATTCAATTCGTAAGAATTATCAGTTAATGAAATCACGGAATATTGTGCCATGGCTTTCAACCGGAACTTATGGAGAATTAGAACCGTATAAAATTGAACAGATGGTATTGGAGGCATTATTAAATGGCGCCAGTGGCATTACCTATTACTGGTATGGTGATTTTGATACTTCACTTGATTTCTATTATCACGCCAAGGCTCTAGCGGCAATAGCCCCTTATGAAGATCTGATTATGGATGGACTGGTGCTTGAACCGACCGGTTCAAACGGAGCAATGACCTATTCCGGTATTCGCAAAGGGAACGAAATGTTGTTATTGATCGGCAATTATGCTAAAACTGACCCGGAAACTATCTTTGTCGCACCATTTAATAAAGTGACTGTAATAAAAGACTTGCGTTCTGGTAAAAAGATCACGCCGACAGCTAATCTGAAACTGAATGTTCCACGCGGAGATATTCGCCTGCTTTATATAAAAGGAGGTGAAACGGCAGAATAAATTAGACTGAAGCATTGCTGTAAAATCAAAATCTACCAACCCAAAATGTTAAAAATCATGCTCGTGCTGAACTTTTGCTGTCGAACGCAGTGACACATGAAATAAATTACCTCAATAATATAAAGGATAGCAAATATAATGTCTTTAAAATGCTTTTTAACTGTGATTCCGCCTGCACTGGTAACAAATAAAATAAAATTAGATGTGCGTGGTGCGGTACTGAATTCATCTGTTGACAATAAGAAAGTCAGTTTGGAACTATTATGCAATGGTCAAGTGATTGCAGATACTCCAGAAACTCTGCTTTTGAGTGGTGAGCTTGCTGAAATAAATTACACATTGGCAACAACTGGGTTAACTGATGAAAACAGCATTGAATTACGGGTAAATGAAGCAGGCAAGGCCAGCTCTGAATTACAATCTTTTACTGTTGTTGAATCCGACACGAGATCATCAAAATTAATATCAGGCACTTGGAATAGTTTTTATCATTGGAGTGAAAGCGAGGGGAAGCACTGGAATAAAGATATAAAAACGCTTAAAGCTGAGGATTGGCGTACTCATATTCAAGGGATGCATAAATTAGGTATGGATACAGTAGTTATCCAAGAATTATTTCGCAATCAAGTCTACTATGGTGAACATCAAAACAGCAAAGACTATCTTGGAGCAGCATTCTATCCTTCGACATTTGGCAATGGACGTGTTGATATTGCCTGCGGTGATCCGTTAGAGGTTGTTTTGAGCGAGGCTGATAGATTAGAAATGAAAATTTTTGTAGGCGTAGGGCTTTATGCATGGTTTGATTTTTCCATTGATTCTTTGAAATGGCATATTAAAATTGCAGATGAATTACAGGAAATGTATGGACATCATAGTTCTTTCTACGGCTGGTACATCTCTGAAGAAATTTTTGGTGATTTAGGAAATGATCCTAAAAGAGAAGATGAAATTGTTAACTTTTTTCAAGCATTCAAAACTCATTGTAAAAAGTTATCTCCAACAAGGCCAATTATGCTGGCCCCTAATTGTAATTTTATTTTAAGGGCGGAAAATGGCTGGAAGAGATTGTTGCCGCACTTGGATGTTCTTTGTCCTTTTGGGTTTCAACGCATGTCGGAAAAGGATATTTCTCAACTTGCGGCAGCTAATCTTTTTCAAAAATGGTGCGACGAGGCTGGAACCCATCTTTGGATGGATATGGAAGTGTTTGATTTCGAGCCTGATAAAGCACTTGTCCCACGAGCAATTGAGGCAATAAAAGAAGAATTGAATACTTTTACTGATTTTGAAAAAACTATATGTTTTCAATATACAGGACTGATGGCGGATCCGGCAGGTAGAATTGCGCTTGGCGGGCAACAAGCCATAAAATTGTTTAATGATTATCAAGAATATTTTACCGCGGCGATTGCAAAAGGATCAGCAATGTATTCTTGATTTACTTGATATAAGACTGGGTATCCAGTAAAATTTTAAAGCCGCGTATTAAAATAGGCACTTGGGCACCTAACATGTACAAAACTTTCGACATAAATTGCTTTTCCTGCTTCCGTAGCGACGCAGGAGCGGAGTTTGAAGCAGTATACGCCAGACGAACGTCTGTAGGAACTTACTAATAATGAATAAGTTAGAATGTATCGGGATTGTTCCGAAGCCCGACTTTGAACAGTTGAGAAAAGTGCTGTTACATGACGGAAAACTATCTAGCAATGCTTGATGTGGGCTGGCGACATCGGATGGGGCGGTTTTGACAAGTAACTGTAAATATGTCACCTCCAGTGTGAAGGATTAACTCTTAAATAGTGCCTGAACGAAAACGCCGATTATTTCATTTCGGCTCAAACCGCACACTAACGGCTTCAAATCATAAAGCCACAGACCGCAAGGGTATGCAACTTATGATTTTAAACCATTATTGCACAATTTGATCTCGAAATTAACTAAATCGGGAGTTTCCGTTCAGACACTAAATAAGTAAAACGTTAATTGAAAAGTTAAATGCACGTTTGTCAGATTAAACGCATCTTACTTATGGAAATGTGTGCATTAACTCTGACACTCTGGACGAGGTGACATACATTTTCCCTTTTATAGGATCAAATA
>JAKIUY010000217.1 GCA_021647315.1 Victivallaceae bacterium | reverse complement strand
CCGTGCAGTGCGCATTTGATAACCCCCAACAGTTAAAATTAGCTGATACAATAATAAAATAGGGCAGAAACAGAAATAACAACCCTAATCAAAAAAACATCATCAATTTCAACCTGTCCCTTAGTGACGTTTGGATTTTAAAGGATATTTATATTTTTTAAGTGATTTTTGCATCTGCATTTGTATTGTCATAATAATGGTCTAAATTTATACTTTGTAATGCAATTTAACAAAGTGTGTGTTGTTTCTTGGACGAATATTAAGAAATAACTCATCTGTTTTATCTAGAGTAGAATGGCAGTTTATGTCAAAAGTACAAAACAACTAAGGAATTATTATGAGTAAGAAGAAAGCTGATATTGGTCTTGTCGGTCTCGCCGTGATGGGTGAAAACCTGGTGCTTAATATGGAAAGCAAAGGTTTCACTGTTGCTGTATTCAATCGTACTGTTGCCAAAGTTGAAAACTTTGTTAAGGGCCGCGGTAAAGGTAAAAATGTTATCGGTTGCGCTGATCTTAAAGAACTGGTTGATAACCTTGAAAGTCCACGTAAAATTATGCTGATGGTTAAATCAGGTAAACCGGTTGATGACTTTATTGAACAGGTTATTCCATACCTCGAAGCAGGTGATATTGTTATTGATGGTGGTAATAGCCACTTCCCTGATACTGTACGTCGCACTGAATACCTTGAATCAAAGGGCTTGCTCTTTATAGGTACCGGCGTTTCCGGTGGCGAAGAAGGTGCTTTGCTTGGACCGTCAATTATGCCAGGGGGCTCTCCAGAGGCATGGTCTGCGGTTAAACCTATTTTTCAGGCTATCTCAGCTAAAGTTGCTGATGGTAGCCCGTGTTGTGAATGGGTCGGTGATAATGGTGCCGGACACTATGTTAAAATGGTTCACAACGGTATCGAATACGGTGATATGCAGATGATTTGTGAAGCATATAATCTGATGAAAAATATGCTTGGCATGAGTGCGCCGGAAATGCATGAAGTATTCAAAGAGTGGAACGAAGGCGAGCTGGACAGTTATCTGATTGAAATTTCCCGTGATATCCTGGCAACTGAAGATCCTGAAACTGGCAAGCCGGTGGTAGATATAATTCTGGATACTGCCGGTCAGAAAGGCACTGGAAAATGGACCAGCCAAAGCGCATTGGATATGGGGGCTCCGGCTCCGACTATTGCTGAAGCTGTATTCGCTCGTTGTCTTTCCGCTATAAAAGAAGAACGTGTTGCTGCCAGCACCCAGCTCGGAGGTCCAACTCCGGCTGCTGTAGCCGATAAAGCCGGATTTATTGATGATATCCGCAAAGCATTGTATGCTTCTAAGATCTGTTCTTATGCTCAGGGCTATCAGATGATGAAAATGGCTGCGGCAGAATTTGACTGGGATTTGAATTTTGGTGAAATCGCTCTGATGTGGCGTGGCGGATGTATTATCCGGGCTCGTTTCCTCGGTGACATCAAAGCCGCGTTCGAGAAAAATGCTGACCTGGCAAATCTGTTGCTGGATGATTTCTTTATCCAGGCAATCAGCGAGTGCCAGGATGCATGGCGTCGGGTTGTTTCAAGTGCTGCGCTTAACGGTATTCCGGTTCCTGCATTTTCAAGTGCTTTGACCTACTATGATTCATATCGTTCAGCCGTCTTGCCAGCTAATCTACTGCAGGCTCAACGTGACTATTTTGGTGCACATACCTACGAACGTACTGATCGTCCACGCGGCGAGTTTTTCCATACTGCATGGACAGAAAACAGTGGTTCAACCACTTCATCAACTTATAACGCTTAGTTGTAAGGGCTCACTCAAAACTCCAAGTTATTTTTTTGTGGGTACTAAGTCTACCTGAATGGGTATGGTTGATTAATCGGTCAACTCCGTAAAGCGATAATTGCTTCGTCGGAGTTGACCTTTTTTGTTTTGATAAATTGTTTTTCATAATCAACCTCCCTTAAAATCACAAGGTACTGTCAACCCTTACCTATGGTTACAGACCTATTTTCTTACTTAAAATCAATAAAAAACAGAGAAAAACCGTCTTCCCCCTTTTTTATTGCGCTTTTTGATATAAAATCAAGAGAGGTTCCCA
>JAKIUY010000146.1 GCA_021647315.1 Victivallaceae bacterium | reverse complement strand
GGAACCTCTCTTGATTTTATATCAAAAAGCGCAATAAAAAAGGGGGAAGACGGTTTTTCTCTGTTTTTTATTGATTTTAAGTAAGAAAATAGGTCTGTAACCATAGGTAAGGGTTGACAGTACCCAGGCACAAAATAGGAAACAGATCATGAAATTGATAATATTGGCTTTAAGTCTATTTTTTACTGGGCAATTGACCTATGGCACGGACATCGTTGATAACTTTTCAAAGGGAGGGTGGAAAAGGATTACAACCACCCCCGGCAGATTACAGGTTAGAAAAAACAGACTTTTCCTCGAAGATAAAATTGGTAAAAACGCCTGGGCAACGGCAGCTAAAACTTTTGAGATTGATATCGATAAAACTCCGTTGCTGGTCATTAAAGTCCTCCATGTTTCTGATCGCGGTCAGGTTAAGTTGATCCAGAAGAACCCCTATTCGAAAAAACCGGTATTGAATATAGCTAAACCCGGTATCTATACCGTTGATCTTAAATTGCAATGCCGCTGGCAGGGTAAACGAAAGATTGAGGTTATGCTTTACGCTTCCGGCGATGGCGGTAAAATTACCTATAATTATGTTAAATTTACCGATAAACTGAGCAAAAAAGAGTTGGCAGAGATTAAAAAGGCTCAGCTGCCGCCAAAGAATCGTCAACCATTTTATCTTGTACCGCTGTTTAATACATGTGGTTACTATTTTGTGACTTCTGAAAAAACGGCAGTTAATGTATTCTATCGGCGCAAAGGTGGCAAGTGGCAGAAAGCATTGGCACCAGTCTGGATCAGTGAAGAACAGCTCTATCGCGGCTCTATTGTCGGACTTGATGAAAACACTGACTATGAATTTAAAATTGTCAGTGGCAATAAGGTGCTCGGGACAAAAGCGTTTAAAACCTGGAGTTCGCAAGTCCCAATTGCCAAAACAATTGTGCTGAATGAAAAAAACTTTAAAGGTTATCTGAAAATTAATCTTAAAGGTTCTCCGACCGGCTGGATTAAATATGTCGCCGCCCCAGGTTTTATCCTGAAAAACAGTGGCAGTAAACCACTGCTGGATTTGAACGAGGCAAAATATATTCTGCTTGAAGGCTTGACCCTGCAGGGGGGCGGATCCAGTGCTGTTTATGTCAGAAATTGCCAGAGCGTGCGCTTTATTAACTGCGATATTTCCGGCTGGGGACGGATCGGAAAGCAGCGTTTTGATAAGGATGGCAAGTATTACACTGAAAAGGGACGGGCGATTAATAATGATGCGGGGATTTACCTGATAAGAAGTAAGAATACAGTCGTTGAACGCTGCTATTTTCATGATCCGCGTGGTACCGCTAATTCCTGGCGTTATTCACATCCGGCTGGGCCGGAAGGGATGATGATTGCCTATCCTGAATCAACGGTGGTGCGTTACAATGACTTTATCGGCAGTGATAAACACCGTTGGAATGATGCTATCGAGGGTGCCGGGAATTTTTATAAAAATGGTGGGTTCAACCGAGATGCTGATATTTATGGGAATATGATGATCTTTGCGAATGACGATTGTGTTGAAATTGACGGTGGACAGCAGAATGTCCGCGTCTTTCTCAATAAATTTGAAGGTGCCCTTTGTTCGGTTAGCATTCAGGGTTGCATGGCAGGACCTTCTTATGTCTATCGCAATTTGATTGTTAATATGGGCGATGAATTTGGTACTACCGGACAGTTGATTAAGAGTTCATCGCATTACGCCGGCAAGGATGCCGTATCATTTATTTTTAATAACACGGTAACCGGTAATGGACGTAGCTTGCCGCTGCATCGATTATTTAAAATCGTGGCGAAAAACAATATTTTTGCCGGAACAAGTGGCATTGGAGGACGAACTAAATGTAAAAAAGCTGAGACGGACTATAATCTGGTTCCCGCCGATAAACCGGGAGATGAACCCCACGGTATCTTTGGCAAAGATCCGAAGTTTGAGAATAAACAGGCCGGTCTTTATGCTCCCTTGAAATCATGTCCGTCGGTGGGTAAAGGGATTGCAATAGATAATTTCACTGGCACTGGCAAGGTTGATATCGGGGCAATTGCGCAAGGTTCAGATCTAGTGCTGCCCTACCGGCCGATTCCAGTAACGCTTGACAAATATCAACTGAATTTTTCTGTTAAAGACGGTAAGCCTTCTGCTCCGCAGATTGTAACTGCCACTGTCGGCGGCAAGAAATTTTCGGCTGATTATAAAATCCGGCAGAACAATGTTTTCAATTGGTTCTCTGTCACACCGCCAGGCGGTAAATTAAAATCCGGCGACAATCCTGCTTTTATCGTTAAGCTTAATCCGGAAATGATGAAAGAGCGGATGCTTTATAAAGGGGTATTTCTAGTTAGACTGCAAAATGGTTATTCGCGTCCGGTAGTTATTTATGCGAAAACAGATGTGAAAGCCCCGATGAAACCGGTGAAAAAGGGTGTTTTTACCCTGTACTTTGAAGCTGAAAATCCGACCGATGGCAAACCGTATAAAGTAATCAAAGATGAAAACGCTTCCGGTAATAAATGTGTATATGTCGATGGCAAAAGAAAAAAAACGGCTGAATATAGCTTTGACGTTCCTGAAAATGGCAAATACTTCATCCTAATGCGGGTCAGATCCGATGCCCCCGTCGGCAGCCATAATTCATTAATGTTCAGTGTTGACGGTGAGAAAATGAATAGTGCCCATTTAAAGAGCGCTGAATCATGGATTTGGGCTTTGGCTTCCAACAGTAACAGTAGACTGACGCAGTTGAAGATTTATAAGTTGAAAAAGGGTAAACATTCTATCAGCATTATGCCGCGTGAATCAATCTACCTCGACGCAATAGTAATCACCGATAACCCGAAAATCTTCGAACAGCGGTGAGGCATTACTTAGCCGTAAAATAAAAAATTAGAATCAAACACCCTTTTTGTTCAGGCACGAGCTCGGTTAAACATCCAGACCAGCACCAAATTCAACTAATTTTTTGCGTACTTCGCAACCGTTGAGTTCTCTTGGTAGTTTTTCCCCGGCGACTGCCATGGCGGCGGCAATACCCGCGGCCTGCCCAATGGAACATGCCGGCGGCATGACACGCATACTGCTATGCAGCCCGTGATCAACAGAAATCGGGCGTCCACCAATCAGGAGATTGTCAATCCCTTTAGCAACAATACAGCCGTAGGGAATTTCATACCATTCGCCTGCCGGCAGCTGTCGGATGTCAGTGCCGGTTCCGCTGGGATTATGAATATCCACCGGATAGCGTACTTTGGCGATTGCATCAGGATATTTAGTGTAATTTTCAAATGCTTCCAGACCGATATAATTTTCACCGATGACCCGTCTACTTTCACGGATGCCGATATGACTGCCGATAGAACGCAAGCGGGCATTTTTCATGGCTGGAACTTTAGCATGAAACAATTTCAACAGAGCTCTGATCTGGTCACGGCCGATTACCTCAGCCTCTGACAGTTCCAACCCGTTAAGTGCACTGTGTTTGATGACCCGCGTTGTGTTAAAGTGCATAACTGTTGGATCATGAGTTTGGAACATCAGAATATTTTCGCGCGGACAATTTACTTCACCTGATGCTTTGGCTGCTAGATAAACTTCTGTAAGTTGTTTGCGCAGACCCACGATGTTTTCAGAATCTGAATCGTCAAAATTAACATTTTCAAGTTTGAAACATAAGGTCATTGGCTGGCAGAACCCATCCTGATTACCGATTTCTATTTCACAACCGGCTTTAGCCGCCAGATCTGCATCACCGGAACAGTCAATGAAAATCTTACTTTTGGCCGCGGTAAGACCGGATTTTGAAAACAGCACTGCGGCATTGATAGCGGAACCTTGCTTGATACAATCAAAAAGATGATGATGATAGATTACTTTTACCCCGGCATCCCGTAATAAATCTTCCGCTGCCAGTGCCGCCACATCTTTATGGATGATCCGGTTACGTGCAGAAAAAGCCTCGCCGTCAACGACTTCACCGGGCAGGTACGATTGAATGCGTTCGACCCATTCCAGATAAATGCCGCGATCCAGACTTTTTTCGTTGATATGATTGCCCATAAACGGTGAAACTTCACCGGCCATAGCCATACCGCCCGGTGCAGAATAACGTTCAATCATTACCGTGTCGGCACCGGAACGAGCCGCTGCCACTGCGGCACCGATGCCACCTGGACCACCACCGATGACAATTATTTCAGACTCGATATTTACCGGCAATTCCGGCGGCATTCCATTGTAAACTATTTTTTCCATTTAGATAAGATCCTTTTAGTATATATTCGTTTAGGTTAAACTTTTAACTTTTATTCTTTACATCTGTGCATAAATTGCCAGGCAAACTAACTAAAAACTACCCATAATGGGTATAATTATTGAGCAATTATTTTACCTGTTGATATAGTATAACATAAAAATAGAGAAAAAAATTGAACAATTCGGTAATTTTGCTATATTATTACATAATGTACTGAAAATATAGTGGAGGCTTTTGCCGTAATATGGAATATCAGCAAGAACTTGAATTGTTTCAGCGTGGTGCCAAGTTGGCACGGCAACTTTATAATTGTCATATTTGTGTTCACGATTTCTCGAGTCAGATAGTGGAAAATGTTAAAGAACTGCCAGTACATCATTTGAATCCATTTTGTGCAATTTCCAAACGCAGTGGTGTCAACTATGAAAGGCGTTGTGTGCAGTTTGATGGTGGAGCTGTTGCCGACCGGCTGGCAAAAAATACGAAACCTTTCTGGAAACTTTGCCACAGTGGCATTATTGAAGCGGTAATTCCGGTGTTTATGGATAATCGTAATGTAGGAATTCTTTTTATTGGCCCTTTTAAACAACGGACGACTCAGATTATGCCGGAAGGATCACTTATTGCATCATCATTAAAAATAACGGATAAATCTGCTGAACTCAGTAGACATCTGCCTGAATTGTCATTAAGCGATTTTAGTACTATTTTGACGATGGGGAAGTTACTGGCAAGACAACTGGAAAATGTACTTTTAAAAGCAGTCGCATCCGATGTCAGAGTAAAGGATCGTAAACAGCAGATTGAAGATTTTTTCAATGAAAATTTTCATCGTAATATTGCGCTGGGAGATTTGGCTGAACGACTCTGCCTGAGTGAATCGAGAACTTTTCAGTTGCTGAAAAAATATTTTGACCAGGGATTTTGTATCATGTTAATGAATAAACGTCTATTACGTGCTGAAAAACTGTTGCGAATGTCGATGTTTTCCATTGGTCAGGTTGCGACGATGACCGGGTTTCAGCATAATGAATACTTCTGTCGGGTTTTCCGGCGCAAATACGGCAAATCCGCCCGCGAATATCGCATGCTTCACGCTAAGGGCTCACTCAAAAATAAATTGGATAGTTTCGCGTAGGATGCGGACAGCTGATCAAGACACGAAAGTGTTTACATAGTAGGAAATTGTATTTCCAGCTGGTAGTTTCACTTTGTGGTTTTCAACAGGCGACATCCCTGGCGCATAACCCCTAGTCCCCCCTTTGGGGATTATTTGTCAATGCGCCTGGCACGTGACTACGAACGTGTCTTAGAAGTCGCAGACTACTGCTTTAAGTTCCGGCAAAGCCGGTTATATTTATCTAATGCTACAGGTTGTAGCACTGGAAGTTTAATTTTGAGGTATAAAAATGGATTTTGATAAAATTAGAACTGAGCTGGCCGGTTATCAGGGCTATACCATCTATGTCGGGTTCAGCGGCGGGGCGGACAGTACCGCACTGCTGTTGCTGCTTCAACAAGTTTCAGCCGAACTTGAAATTGAACTTCGGGCGGTACATTTTGAACATGGCTTGCGCGGTGCAGTAAGTATTGCTGATGCCGACTGGTGCGCTGATTTCTGTGCTCTGCGGGGTATTCATTTTCAATGTATAAGTCTTGGTCTGAGTAAGGATATTCCAAACCTTGAGGCGGTGGCACGGGAAAAAAGACTTGAACAGTGGACCGAAGTTGTTGGCAATGGTAACAGCGATAAAAGTGTGGTTGCGCTGGCACATCATGCTGATGACCGGGTTGAAAATATGTTAATCAGACTCTGTCGCGGCTCCAATGTCAGCGGCCTGAGTTCGTTGCGCTTCGCAGTGAAAATCGGCGAGGTGAATTTTATTCGTCCATTAATTGAAGTCAGTCGAGTCGCAATTATTGAGTTCCTACATGCTGAAGAGATTGCCTGGCGTGAAGATGAAACTAATGCTATCGCTGAATTTACCAGAAACTTTTTCCGTAACCGTATTCTGCCGGAAATATATTTACAACTTGAGTATGCCAAAGATGGAATGAAACACGCAGCTTCCGCACTGACTATTGACGCCGACTTTATTGAACAATCGGCTAATGCCTCATACTCAGAGATTATTTCTCAGAATAGTACCCCCGGCGCATTTTGGCGAAAATTGCACCCGGCATTATTGCCGCGGATTCTACGTTACTGGATGAATGATAATGGCCTGAATATTATTCCTGACCGTGACTTGGTCGAGCGTTTTTCCGGTTCACTTAAATATGCCGGACATGAAGCTAGATTTATCCCACTGCGCAGAGGCGGCTTTATTCAATACGGCAGTGATGAATATCGGTTGGTGAAAAAACAGCCAACCACAGTCTCGATACCGGAAACTGTTTGGCGTTGGCGTGATGGTTCATTGGAAATCGACGGCATGACTTTGACTGCTGAAGAGGTTAGCGGGTTACCGGAAAAGTTTACCCATAGCAGTGCGATATTTGATGCCGGACTTATTCCTGATGAATTGATCATCTGTTCATGGCAATCAGGCGACCGTATGGTGCCGTTTGGCGCTCATTCAACGGTGAAATTGAAAAAACTGTTTACTGATCGTAAAATTTCAGCAGAGAATCGGAGTCAATATCCCATTATTCGTCTGGCTGGACGCAAAATTATTTGGGTTGCAGGTTTACGCCGTTCAAACTTTGCCCCTGGCTGTGCCGGGAAAAATATTCGGATTTCAATAGCTAATGATATTTGATTTTCATACTCATTGTCCGCCGGCGGATAGTTCTGTTGTGGCAATGGTTAATCTTTCGTTACCGTTAGATGATTCAATTGCGGTCTCGCGTAATTTACGTTTTTCGGTTGGCATTCATCCATGGCAGTTAGTTGATTTATCGTCTCTGAAAATTGACTCCATGATGAAACAATTGGATCAAGTGGTTGCGTCATGGCAAGTTGATGCGATTGGCGAATGTGGGCTTGACCGAACAATTAACGTTTCACTCGAAGAACAGATAATCGTTTTGGGACACCAGGTTAAGCTTGCAAAAAAATATCATCTGCCATTGATTATTCATTGTGTTCGCACCTATTCAGAACTGATTACTGTGGCTAAAACTTATTCACCTTGCCGGTCTTGGATTATTCATGGGTTCAATGGCAATACTCAGCAGTTGGAACAGTTATTGAAGCATGATATATTCTATTTTTCATTCGGACCGGCATTACTGGAACAGCCGGATAAATTTATTCCATTGCTCAGAATGGTTCCCAAATCACATTTATTGTTGGAAACTGATGATTCAGACACAACTATTATGGACATTTATCGCCAAGCGGCTAAATTATGTGGTTGCAGTTATCAAGCAATAGCTGAACAGATGGAAAAGAACTGGATAACTTTGTTTAAATGATACAGGCGTCCCGCCTGAGGATGATGTAGCTTGAGCGTCTCGCTTGAGAATGATGTAACTTGAGAAAATTGCAGCAATGCTACATTAAAAAACACCACCGGATGGTTATGTTTTTTTAGTTTTAAAGGAAATAAAATTTTATGGCAAATGAATTTGAATATAGCGGCGAAAAGTGGCTTTCACGCAGCGAATTGTTATTGGGTACCATCGCGTTGGAACGGCTCAGGCAATCTCATGTATTAGTGGTTGGCCTCGGTGGCGTGGGAGCCTATGCGGCTGAGCTGGTATGCCGGGCCGGAGTTGGACGAATGACTATTGCTGATGGTGATGTGATTGAATGTTCTAACCGCAACCGTCAATTACCCGCACTGGCATCAACTGAAGGCGTTAGCAAGGCAGAATTGGTCGCGGCTCGGTTACGCGATATAAATCCTGAAATAGAGCTTACAGTACTACATAAATTCATTAAAAATGAAGAGACTGATATTTTATTGGCTAATCATTTTGATTATGTGATTGATGCAATTGATACACTTTCGCCAAAAGTCGCTCTATTGGAAACATGCCACAAACGCGGCTTGCCAACTATCAGTTCAATGGGGGCAGGAGGCAAACTTGACCCGACGCAGGTGAAAATTAGCGATATTGCAAAGTCATTCAATTGCAAACTGGCTAAAGCAATTCGTAAACGTCTCCATCGGCGTGATATCAGAACTGGAATTAAAGTGGTCTTTTCAGCGGAGGAGGTCAGTCGTGATGTTATTTTTTCGTTTGATGAGGAACTAACCGGTAAAGGCGGCTCTATCACCGGAACTATCTCCTATATGCCAGCTATATTCGGTTGTTGCTGCGCCTCCGTAGTAATCCGTGACCTGATCGAAGCAAAAACAGAGGGACATAATAATGTTTTTATAGAAAAGCAGAATGAGGAATCTGGATAAAATGCAAAAATATTATAAATACATAATAATTGTTATAGTAGTAATTGGTGGAATAGTCTTTATCCCTAAACAAGAGCATTCATGGGAAACTGAATTTAAAAAATATAAACAGCACCATGAGTTATTGCTAAAGAAAACTGATAAAATAATTATATAAAAAAAATCATGCATGGAGAGACTGCCCGTGGGAGACAAATAACAATAACTTCAAGGGCAGAAATAAATCAAGTTTTATCTACCTTCCTACTAGAAGATTTAAACCAATCTTGCTCAATGCATGGTTGCGTAGGGCATATGAAATTAGAAATTTATTGTGATGATGAGCTTATTGAAGAGTTTGACTTTGACCATGGAACCGTTTTTTGTTCTAAAAAATTTAAGGATGAACTTGCTTATAGAGGGATTAGTGAAGAAAAGGCTGCGTTCCTAAAAAAATTGCTTCTAAATAAAGGATTTACTCTGTCAGATATGGGAATTGAGGAACTGAAAAAGTAAATGCAATAGCAATTTTTGGAAAACAAAGTTAATGTTTCTGTGAGTCATAAAGCATTACTTCCTGATTTATGCTATATTATGGCTTGTTAGGTGTTTTTAGATTTAATACCTATTATTTGTAGCTACACTGCTCACTCTAACGAAAATACCTTTTGTGTATATTCTAGCTATATAAATTTATGCATTAAATGTTTTGCCTGAAAATTACTCTAGTGATATTGATTAGGCAGAGCACAGGATAAAATTATGACATTTGAAAAATTTGGTCTGTTGCCGGAAATATTGACCGGCGTTAAAAATAAGGGCTACAACGAGCCGACTCCGATTCAAACCCAGGCTATTCCGGTTATCATGCAGGGACGGGATATTCTCGCCGGGGCGCAGACTGGAACCGGGAAAACGGCCGCCTTCACTCTGCCGCTTTTGCATCTTTTAAGTACGAATAAAGTTGCAAATGACCATCGACCACGGGCATTGGTATTGACTCCGACCCGTGAACTGGCGGCGCAGGTCGGTGCTAGTATTCAAACTTACGGGCAGGATCTGGATATAAAATCAACCGCTATTTTTGGCGGAGTGGGCATTACCCCACAGATAGAACGCTTGCAGCAGGGGGTTGATATTGTTATCGGTACGCCCGGACGGCTAATTGATCTTATGGAACAGGAAGAACTTGATCTTTCGCAGCTTGAAGTATTGATTCTTGATGAAGCGGATCGGATGCTCGATATGGGCTTTATTCATGATATCCGTAAAATTATTAAAATGGTGCCTAAAAAACGTCAGACGCTGTTCTTTTCTGCAACCTATTCAAATGCGATCAAAAAACTTGCCGATACGATTCTCTACAAACCGGAAATGGTTGAAGTTTCACGCGCCAACAGCGCAGCCGAATTGGTTAAGCAGTGCGCTTATTATGTGCCGAGAACCCGCAAACGTGAACTGTTATCACATTTGATAAAAACCGGTAACTGGATCCAGGTATTGGTTTTTACCCGAACCAAACAGGCCGCCAGTGAGCTGGCACAGCAGCTGGTCGATGATGACATCCTGGCAACAGCGATTCATGGCGATAAAAGTCAGGCTAAACGCACCCGGGCTTTGGCAGATTTCAAAGCGGGGAAATTTCATGTCCTAGTTGCGACTGATATTGCGGCGCGTGGCTTGGATATTGTCCAACTGCCGCATGTCGTCAATTATGAACTGCCCAATATTACTGAAGATTATATTCATCGCATTGGTCGCACCGGCCGAGCTGGGCGTCCCGGCTCGGCTGTTGCATTGGTTTCCCCCGGTGAAATTAAACAGATGAAAGCGATTGAAAAATTACTGAAAAAGAGTATTTATGTCAAAAGGAACGATGATTTTGCTACTCCGTCAAAAAATAGGGACAGAGGTCGTTCCGGCAAAGGAGCACAAACCACGCGTCGCCGTAAAGATAAGAACAGATCGGTATGGGGTAACGCAGGTAATAGAAAAAAAGGCCTGACCCGAGCCCAGCGCCTGAAGATTTAGTCCATAAATCCAGTCATTTGGCAGCATAAACGAACCAGAAAACCATTT
>JAKIUY010000145.1 GCA_021647315.1 Victivallaceae bacterium | reverse complement strand
ACCTCGGCTTCACATAGTTTGTTACCGCTACTATGCACGAGGTTCAGTTCTAGGCTGCTGGTTAGGCTTTACCTAGGTTGGATTATCCAACTTATTTGCACCAGCTTCGCTTGGCGCTCTCATGAAAAATCCTCAGTAAGAAGTTGTGCAATAAACAGTATGAACATAACCGGCTGCGCCGGAACCCAGTACCTTGCGACTTCCAGTGCTCTGTAAAGCTTAAAATATTATAATTCTCGCGACTACAAATATTTCCACAGCAATTTTGCAATCTCAATGGCGCGAGGTTGAGCGATAAACCCAGGACTGGTCGCCAAAGTTATGAGGGAACAGTTATCAGCAGCGGCAATAATCGCCTTTACTTTGTCGGCTAACGATAAAATGGTACATTCCGGGGCAAAAATATCCAGATCAATATTACAGATTCTATTATGATCTGGCATTGATTGCAGTTGCGGCAAATCATGCTGTTCAATAATTGAGATGACCTGTTCAGCAATCCATTTATTCCTGATTGCAAAGTCAATATAATCACAAATCCTAGTGTGATACAAGGTTTCAAACTGAGTTGCCGGAGCATCATCGCGATGTTGATCAATGTGAACCAAGGTTGATTGTTGCTCCCGTAACAGTTGCCAGGCTTCCAAAACATAGTTATGATTATCACAAATAAAGATCGGGGTGCCTGTATGTGCGGTATGACCAATAATAAAATTCTTCAAGCCGCGTTCAGCAATTCCAGATGACGAGTCAACGAATGCGATATCGTCACCATCAATAATATCATCCGCACCACCTTGACAAATAGCTGGTACCGGCAAATTGCGTTCGTCCAGTGAAAATCCACTATTCCCATGAGGATAAACAAGCGTTAATACAGATCGAACTATGGTTTCAAGAGGTAAATAATCCGAGCAGGCAGGAGCAAGCTGATCGCTAAGATCAGTTAATAATTTTTCCAATTGCCATAAAAAATGCATTGATTCAGTAACTCATTTTCATGTTGGACTAATTATGATAAAAGCAGTGCTATCCAAAATATAATAAAGAAAGATGACAATAAAAATGATAAGTGCATAGTGCTCGGTCGCGTATATATTCCACTTCTGTTGCATTTTTTGATAAGCACTTGGATTATCAGATAAATTGTCTTCAATTGCTAAAAAACGAATGAGCGGAATAACGACAAACCAGCCAGCCAGTGCAATAGCCCAGATAATAGACGTTGCTGGATTTAATGACTTTGTGGTACTGATTGTCATAGCATTATAGCCAAAGATTACTATAGTAATAACGGCAAGAACATGGCCAATTATACGTCCGTACAAATACTGTTTTTTTACTATCTCTCTGCTCATACTGGTTTCCTTAGATCAAATCAGGGATAATCTGTTCAATATCTCCTGCCCCGAGGACGGCGATCAATAACGGTTTAATGCCTGAATATTCTTTTGCAGTTTCAGCCATTTGTGACCACGAACCATTTATGCAGCAGGCTTTTTCGCCAATTAACTGAACTAAATCAGTTGAATCCACCTGCCCAGTTTCAGTCCAAGCAGCAAATACTGGAGTAACTAATACAGAATCAGCTAGTGATAATTCTGTCGCAAATTCATCAATATAACGTTCAAGTCGGGCATAACGGTGGGGCTGAAAAACAACTCTCAGATGATATTCAGGAAAACGACTGCGTAAAGATTTTAAGACAGCCGCAACCTCGGTCGGGTGATGAGCATAATCTTCAATCACAGTCAACTCTTCACGTTCCAGCCAAGTAACCATGCGCCGCGCGACACCGGGAAAGGTGAATAACGCATTCAGTGCATCATCAGCGGTTATCCCCAGGTAGACCGCAGCATTGATTGCCAAAATTCCGTTAAGACATTGATATTCGCCCCATTCCGGTGGCAACTGGTATTCCTGAAGTGCATTAACTGGATTAATTATTAGTCCATCAGCAATGTGTTGAAAAAGTTTTTCTGTTTCCGCATCGTCGAAACGGATTAAATGTTTGCTCTGTTCAGCAAAACAACAAAAATTAGCCATCAAAACTTCACGTCCGCCAACACTCCAACTGTGATCATCTTCGATATTGGTCAGCAGACCAAGGTAGGGTGAAATCAGCGCAATTGTACCGTCACTTTCATCTACTTCAGTAATAAAAATATCACCATTGCCAGCGGCCGACTCGCTATCCCAACCGTTAACCTTGCCGCCAATCATAAAGCCGCAATCAGCATTGCACGAACGCATAATATGCACCAGCATGGCGGTAACCGTTGTTTTACCATGTGAGCCACCGATGGCGACGGAACGTTTATAGCTCACCGCTAATTCTGCGAGCATCGCACCGCGTCGCAGACACCACAGTCCCTGTTTTATTGCCTGAGCTAGTTCAGGGTTATTATTGTCGACAGCTGAAGAATAGACGACTAAACTATTATCATCGAGAGGAATATTAGTTGCATCATGACCGGTAAAAATAGTTGCCCCGGCTTCTGCCAAAGCAATAGTTTTAGCGTTAGCTTGCAAATCCGATCCACTGACCTGAAAACCTTTTTGCAACATAATATGAGCCAACGGTGCCATGCCGGCACCGCCGCAACCGATAAAATGAATTATCTCATAATCATTAATATAACTGTTAGATTGTTTTATTTCATCAACGGTTGGTTTATATTCGGGATTGTTCCGCCATTGTTTTAATGGATGTTGTTGTGTTGGTTGTTGTAGAGAAAATTCATGAATTTTCTCTACATTGACGTTATCATTACCGATACCGTTGTCATTGTTATTATTCTCATTCATAATTAATTTTATGTATTGAATTTATCATATTACCATTTTTAATATGTCCCAAAATATTTTCACGCTCTTCAGTGCAAATTGTAATGAAATAATGTGAGGGAATGAATAATATCAAAATTTGGCACGATTTGATTCAATGCGATATTTGCCTTTAAATTTCTCCATAATTATTTACGTCGCCAGTACCTCGTTGAGTTCATCAATAATTTCATTCATAATTACCAAATTCCCAATTAATCACTTCACAGACAGCTCTTTAATACAACCAGTAAAAAGTTGATATTTTACAAATCGTTGGGTTTATCTTTATCTACTCGTTTTATACTTAATCCAATACCTAACAGGGCACCAAGCAGATAGACCCAAAAGACAATTGTCGATCCACTAGTAGCCATAAATAAGACAAACAATAGAAAGCCTAAGATTAAGAAAACTTTTCCTTTATTCTTACTCTTCTTCCCTGATCTATAATTTTTTATAACAAAAAACATTACTACCAGATAGAGCAATACAGGACTAGTAGCAATAAGCCAAAAGCCCCAGGGATTCGGCTGAATTATATTGCTTAGAACTCCATAATTATCGTTGTTACTAAAACAGAATAAAGCTTTGCAATTATATATCATTCACAATCTTAGAACATTCTCCAATTAATAACTAAATTTTAGCTACCGATCAAACTGGGTGTCGTGAAGTTTCTTGTAGGTGCCACCTTGGCCAAGCAGCTCATCATGGGTGCCGCTTTCGATGATTTTGCCTTGGTCTAAGACAATTATTTTATCGGCATGTTTGATGGTGCTGAGGCGATGAGCAATAGCGAAAACTGTTCGGTTCTCCATGACATTATTCAATGCGTCCTGGACTAATCTCTCGGTTACAGTATCCAAGGCACTGGTGGCTTCATCAAGAATCAGAATAGGTGGATTTTTAAGAATCGCTCTGGCTATGGCAATTCGCTGTTTTTCCCCACCACTGAGTTTAGAACCTTTGTCACCGACAACCGTGTCATAACCATTAGAATGGCGTCCATCAACAATAAATTGATGGGCATTGGCCTGTTTAGCCGCGTTCTCAATCATCTCTGGAGTGGCTGATTCGCATCCGTAGGCTATATTGTGGGCAATTGTATCATTGAACAGGATCGTATTCTGGCTGACAATACCGATATGCTGGCGCAGTGAAGAGATTTCGAAATCCTTAATATCAACACCGTCAATAGTAACCTGACCTGAATTAACATCGTAAAAACGGGCAATCAGGTTAGCAATAGTGGTTTTGCCCGAACCGGTTTCACCGACCACTGCGACAACGCTGCCGCGTTTAATTTCAAGGTCAAGATTATCAATGATCATTTTGTCTTCATAGGCAAATTTAACTTTATTAAAAACAACCGCATCTTTAAAACTTTCCAGGATTACAGGATTTTCACGTTCCTTGATTCCGGTATCAGTATCAATAAGAGCAAAATAACGATCCGCCGCCGCCATACTGCGTTGGAGGTAGGTTGTTACCTTGGCCAGACTTTTAATTGGTTTGTAGGCCATAAACGCCGGCACTAAAAGGACTGCCAATTCGGTTACTGTAACCCCGCGTTGATAAGAATAGATGAGAAAGACCAGCGTTGCGCCAACTGCGACCGATTCCATCAATGGCGACATCAGCAACTGCAGTTTCAATGCCCTGATCATGGTGCGGAAATATTTACGGTTGACACCGCGAAAGTAATTTGATTCTTTCTTTTCGGTATGGTATGCCTTGATAACAGAAATGCCGGTAAAGACTTCATGCATCCGGCTGACTACGTTAGCAATGGCTTTAAATGAGCTGCGATATATTTTTCTGATTTTTTTACCAAGAATCACAATTGGCAAAATACAAACCGGCAGGCCAATGAACAGAATTGCCAGCAAGCTGTAATCATTACTCTCGCGCCCAATAATGATAATAGCCGCGACACATGCCGCGATTTCAATCGGACACCGAGTAGCATCAGCCACCGTAGTCGCAATTGATGACTCGATTGCCGAAGTATCATTAGTACAGCGACTGATCAATTGTCCAATATCAATCTTACTGTAAAACTTCATTGATTGCCCAAGCAGCTTATCAAAGACTTCATTACGCAAATCAGCGACCACCTTGGTGCCGACCCAACGGGTATAGTAGCGATTAATATAGGTTGCAATATTTTTCAGGGTCCAGCCAACAATAAAAGCGATAACATAAATGGCAAAGAACTGCCAGGACATTTTCCCTTGTTCATCGGCAATCGGCAGCGAAAAGCTCCACCAACCATTCCAGTTAAGCTCTGTTTTTGAAACCTTGACCGGCAACCCGACTTTAGTCGTAAAATCTTCTATTGATTTAAGAGACTTGGTCATTTTAGGATCATGATCTACCGGATTGATAATCGTGTCAACCACTTTTATGCGCTCAGCTTCTGAAGCAAACTGTTGCCTGTTTAACTGTTCTACGACCTCCTGTGCAACAATCAAACCTTTGCCATTCTTCGCGTCAGGCGCTACCGCAGATATCAACTGCGGCAATAACAACAAACTGCCGAGCAGTGAACCGCCAACTACCAGTCCGGCAATAATCCCCACCGTAAGTCTGCCCCAGTATTTACGGGTATATTTCAATAACCTTAAATAGCTTTGCCTTTTTATATCAGGATCAAAATTAACTTTTTTTCTTCCCATAACTTATCTTTATTTTAAAGTTTTTACCTCTATCCTACAGAGATAGAGTTTGAGTCTATTTACCTTATTCTGAGCTCAAAACAGTTACCCAGTACTTGAAAAAGTATTTTTTGTCAGAATTCACAGCTTTAGCGTGCAATCAATCCCACACACACTATTCAAACATGGGCTAATGATTTAACCTGAATCAGTTTAAGAACAGAGGATTTTTTCAATCATCTTAACGACATATTCGCGCTGTTCTGAAGTAGATTCAGGAAAAATCGGAATGGCCAGAATTTCATCAGCAACTTTTTCACTGACCGGGAAGTCGCCGACTTTCAAGCCCATATCGCTGAAACATTCCTGCAGGTGCAACGGCACCGGATAGTAGATATCGCAACCAATTCCAGCATCGTTCAAGCCCTGACGCAGTTCATCACGTTTACCATCGGCAACCAGAATACAGAACTGGTTATAAATATGGCGCGTAGTATAATCGGCTACGACGGGCAATGTTACCTGTCCATTAATTGCTGACTTAGCAAACAACTCACGATATTCAGCGGCATTATGCTGACGAGCTTCACTCCAGCTATCCAATTTACGTAGTTTTATGGACAAGACTGCCGCCTGCAATGCGTCGAGGCGGAAATTGCCACCAATATATTTATGATAATATTTCGGGAACATACCATGATTTCTGAAAATCTTGAGTTTTTCACATTTTCCCGCACTATTGGTAGTCACAATACCACCGTCACCGAATGCACCGAGGTTTTTACTTGGGAAGAAAGAGAAACAACCGTAATCACTGATACTGCCGGCCCTGTTGCCTTTGTATTCGGCACCAATTGCCTGACAGGCATCTTCAACCACAATCAGACCATGCTTTTCAGCTATGACATTAATCGCGCCCATATCGGCGCACTGTCCATAAAGATGAACCGGCATAATCGCTTTGGTTTTAGGCGTGATTTCGGCTTCAATCAATTTTGGGTCAATATTGAAGGTATCCGGTTCGATATCAACAAATACCGGCGTCGCGCCAACGCGAACAATTGCGCCAACCGTGGCGAAAAATGTAAACGGTGTAGTAATAACTTCATCACCATGTCCGATACCTTCGTTCATCAACGCGATAATCAAAGCATCTGAGCCTGAAGATACTCCACAGGCATAATCAGTGGCGCAATATTCAGCGATTTCACTTTCAAAAGTTTCAACTTTCTGTCCCAGAATAAACATCTGACTGTCACAAAGTCCACTTATTTCCTGCAATATTTCATCTTTCATGGATCTGTACTGTTCTTTCAAATCAAGCAATGGTACCTGCATTTTTATATCTCCATTATTAAGAAGCTAGAAGCTAGAAGCTAGAAACTAGAAGTTAGAAGCTAGGAGCTAGGAGCTAAAAATTAAATTTATTATTATAATAATTCGTAATTCGTAATTAACATATACTATAGTTGTCAAACGCCTGAATACAACTTAAAACAGCCCTAAGAATTGACCAGTAAGACAGATGCTCCTGCACTGTCATAGAGTGCCAGTTTCGGAGAAACTGGATTACACAGGTGGGACGCCTATGCTACTTTAACAACGAATGTAAGCCTGGAATCGTAAAGAAAAACTTATGCTCAAATCTATCCAGCCCTTCAACGAGCAATTCCATGCCACGCGGAATATGTTCAAGGTATTGTCGTTTCCCTTTTACCAATCCAAGAAAAGCGAATGCTCCGAGGGTCTGCATTGAACGTTGTAGCCATGCCGCTGCGATATAGGCTTCGAAATCTCCAGCAATATGTTCCCCTGCCCGAGCAATATAATAGTCAAATAGTTCGTGCCGTAATGTCGTATCAAGTTCAACATACGGATCATTGAGCAGTGCCGCAATATCATAGCCGGGCGGTCCGAGCCGCATTCCCTGATAGTCAACAAACCTGATCCCATTATCAGTTACCATAATATTCTGTGACTGAAAATCACGATGCATCAGATATTTAGGATGCCGGTCAGCCAGTTCAGCCAACCGGTCAAAAGCACTGTTCATCGCTTCACGTTCACCTCCGATCAATTTAACTCCAAGGTATTTCCCGATCAATTTACTGAGGAAATAATCACTTTCCCAGCGCAGATAGGCGTAATCAAATTCTCGGACTGACGGGGCATCTGAGCGTTGAAAATGTTTCGTCCCATTCCATTGAAAATCTACCAACCGGTCAATTACTAAACGATAAAGTGTTTTAATTTCATCATCAGAATCGCTGTTTTTTACTTTGCCATACAATGTAACATTACCCAAATCTTCGACCAGAATAGTATATTCATCACTGCAGGTCTTATAAATATCCGGCGTGGGAAATTCAATCCCATTCATAAAGCGACCATAATCGACAAAATGCTCAAAATCGGCATCAGCCTCATCCGAGATCACCAATACCGCACTGCGTTGCGGAGTAAAAATTCGATAAAAACGCCGTGCCGATCCAGCTTCCGGCAATGAACTTATTTCTGCCCCACCAGCCAATTCAGTTTTTAAAATATCAAGTTGACTTAATTCCTTAAAATCACGATGAATAGTACCATTTTGAGTAATAATCTCATTACAGCAATATTGTCCAGAATTAACAACCGCGCCTGCCAAAAGAATAGTGTTAGCAACATTTGCCTGGCTACCAATAACACTATTTTTCCCCGCCACCAGAAAACCATTAATTTTACTGTCAACTGCAATAACCGCACTTTCAGCACAACAACGATTAACGGCAAATTCAAAATGTTCAAGTTTGACTTCACCGGCAAAAATATCCTGATGTACCTGAAAATATTTAGGTAATGTTCCAAGATCATTCCAGTAAATTTCACCCGGCAGAAATGCTCCAACCGCTTCAGGTTCAACTTCCATTAATTTCAATACTGCGGTAATAATTGAACAGTTACATGGCTCTTGCGGCAACCAGTTAAATATCTCCGGCGACAACACCATCATTCCACTATAGGTCAGTTTTTGACTTTCTGCTGGCGCACGGCCAAGTCTGCCCAAAATATCATGAATCCGTCCGTCAGAGGTTAAACAGACTTTGTTCTCCGGCCCGTCAATCAACGCCATGGTTACCTTATTGCCACTCTGCTGATGCGTCTCACACAACTGCCGTAAATCCATATCAGTCAAAATATCGCTGTTATGCAACAGAAAGAACGGTGTTTGCTTTAACAATTCCCGAGCATTAATCAACGGTCCACCAGTGCCGAGAATTTCCGGTTCATGAAAAAGTTCAACCTGCTGACTAAAAACCGATTCTGCCACAAAATCATTCATCTGTTCAGCCAAATGATGAGTATTGACTGCAACTTTATCGATCCCGGCAGCGGTAAGATTAAGCAACACATTTTCCAACAACGGAATATTGCATACCGGCACCAAAGGTTTCGGCATCAAATCGGTCAATGGGCGCAACCGGGTACCAAACCCCGCTGCCAGCACAATCGCATTTATTCCCATATTTCATATCCTTCTTATATTTTTTCTGCAGAATGATTAACAGCAGAATGATTTTTAAAAAGCAATGCTTAAACATTAAGTACAATAACGTTACTGTTTAGCACGTTACTGTTTAGCACGTTGCTAAATAGTATAGCATAAGGCTTTTTGCTGTCAATTACAAAACGCGTTGATCCATAACTTCATCGTGATTTAACGTTGACAAGTTAGTAAATCAGGGATTTTTAAGAATAGTTTTTGGTTGGCCGTTTTCATCGATAACGACGAAGAGACATTCGGTGCTGAAAATCTTTTTACCCCGTACTTCGGCGGTGATGTTAAAACTGATACTGGTATTACCAATTTGTGGATTTTCGCAGTAATAATCTATAATATCATTCTCTTTGACCGGTTTTTTGAAGATTATTTCGGCAAATTTCAAACTGACAACGTGAGGCTCGCCAGTCACCTGCATCGCATAAATAGCCGCCGCTTCATCCATCCACGCCAACATATTACCGCCAAATAGATTGCCATTCGTACCCAGATTTTGAACCAGACAAATTTTTGAAGTAATTTTTTCCCGCATTTAAATGATCTCCATGTTCATAATGAATAATTAAATGTAAAATAGTGCGTAATTATTTGTCATTTTTATAAACCAGCCCGATTTCATTCCTGATACTATCCATCGTCTCCATAATAGCGAGGCTTTCATCAAGCGGCATTACTGGACTTTCTAACTTACCAGCCCGAAGCAGATCAACCACTTCCTGAATTTCAAATTTAAAGCCTGCCTCCGGTGAATAGTCAAACTGTTTAATCACCGGTGCCTGGTCTGTAAACAATTTCAATTCTATCTCCTGACTGTTGATAAAATTTTTCTGAATCGTGATTCTGCCTTTGTCACCAAAAATTTCCATTCGATTATCCAAAGGGACTTTAACCGCAGACGAGATGGTTGCCAAACAGCCATCCGAGTATTTAAACAGATAAATAGACTGTTCATCAACATTAGTCTTGCCCAGTTCCGCAATCGCTTTAATCTGCACCGGCTGTTCATTTTTTATCATGCTTGCTAAAGAGACTGGGTAGATGCCCGCGTCCAACAGCCCGCCACCGGCCAAATCATTATTGTAAACTCGGCTGTCGGGGTTGAATGGATAATTGTAGCCAAAATCAGCTCTAAACTGGGTTAGCGTACCGATAATCCCCTGTTCCAACCATTCTCGCAGTTGCACAAATACCGGCAAAAAGCGGGTCCACATGGCTTCCATCATAAAACATTTATGCTGCCGGGCAAGTTCAATCAGCTCTTTTAGCTCCCGAGCATTCACCGTAACTGGTTTTTCACAGAGTACAGCTTTTTTATGCTCCAGTGCCAGCTTGACATGTTCATAATGAAAATTATGGGTAGTGGCAATATAAACCACATGAATATCATCGCGCTTGACCAAGGTTTCATAATCAGCACAAACATCGCCACCATGATTTTTAGCAAAACCGGCCGCTTTGCCCGGCGTTCTTGATGCAACAGCTTTCAAAGTTGCCCCTTTCACCGCGTCCAGCCCAACAGCAAAACGATTAGCAATATTACCGCAACCAATAATACCCCAATTAATCTCTTGTCGAGTAGGCATAATATATTTCCTTTCTTTTAGATTTAATTTCTTTTGTTGTTGGCTTCACCCTTTCGGTTGTGAAGTACCTAATTATTTAAATCGTGAGTAACGAACATCAACGCCCCTCA
>JAKIUY010000144.1 GCA_021647315.1 Victivallaceae bacterium | reverse complement strand
TCTGGATTTTTGTAATCCTTGAGCAATTCATCCAATAATTTTTCGCGAATAGTCATGATTTTAAGTCTCCTTATGACTTAATTTAGCATATCATGCCCATTTACACAAAAAAATTTACATACTCTTTTCAGTGTCAATCATGTGCTGGAAATAGCAATTATAAAGCTGCCTAACCTACTATTGACCATTTGTTGCAGGCTGTTCAAGTTGAGTTCCTGATTGAGTCTCTGTTATGTTTTCTTCCAGTAACTGGTTCTCCAGATAGGCTCTAGTCGCTTTTACGGCTTTCCAGATTCCGAATCCCAAGGCGGCAAAGATAATAATTGTCAAAATAACAAATATCCAATTGCGCCATTTAGATTTTTCTATGATGGCCTTTGGCGGGGCTGTTTTGAACACGGTATGAGACATTTTTCGACTGTTCGCAGTCTCATTTGCAACGTTATCTTTTTCTAGTAGCTCTTCAGGCAGTTTATGGTTTAAGTTGATTTCAGTACTTTCGCTTAATACTCGTTTCAGTTTTTCACTTTCACTTTTTTCTTCCTCTTCTTCCGCTAGATGCTGTTTGTGGGCAAGAACATCAATTCCTGCTGGTGGGCGTCCATTTAGTACCATATCAATATCATTGATCAGGTATTCCCAGCTTGAGTGACGTTCCCATTGAGATTTCGTCATCATCATTCTAATCAGATCGGAACAGTTTTTTGATATTGAATGGTTAATGTCACGGGGCGGGACTAGTGGTTCCTGGATATGTTTAAGCATTGTATCATGAGCATCAATGCCGTCAAACGGTACTTGACCGGTGACCATGTGATAGAGCGTGGCTCCCAACGAATATAGATCTGAACGAAAATCAATATCTTTATCTTTTCTTGCCTGTTCCGGGCTGATGTAATATGGTGTTCCGGCTATTCCTTCAAGCTGGTTGGTCTCTTCGGAGATTGTTTTCGATATCCCCATGTCCATCAGTTTTGGGGTACCGTTAATATCGAGCATGATATTTGATGGTTTTATATCACAATGCAGCATTTTATATCTATTCCAGGCGTACTTAAGAGCCTCGGCAATACAACGGATAATTTTCAGTGCTTCCCGATAATCCATTACGCCTTCAACTTCGAGCAGTTCATCAAGTTCATGACCGTCGATGTATGACATTGCCAGATAGTATAAATCGCCGACAATGCCTGCGGTAAAGGCTGTAACAATATTGGGGTGTTCCATTTTTCCACTTAATCTGACTTCATGGAGAAAAAGTTCGATGAAGTCTTCATTTTTGGAAAAATGCGGGGAGAGTATTTTTATCGCGACTGGACGTTCCATCGGAAATTGAGTCGCCAGCCATACTTCACCCATGCCGCCCTGACCAAGGAGTTTTTCCAGGACGAAGTTGTCAAATTCAAGATCTCTCTGCAAGCCGGGAAGCGGTGCTACGCATTCGTGCATACATTCAGGACAAATGACCCTTTCGCCGAATACTTCGGTAGATATTTCGATATCACTCTCGCATTTAGGGCATGAGAACTCAAGATACATAGTTTATCCTTTTGGGCAGCTTAAATATAGCCGGCTTCACCGGAACTGAAAAAAATGGTTGAAATACTTACCCGAACGCAGTGACAGATGAAGCACAGCGTAATAATTTCCTAATTATTAGGTTAAAATTTTATTTTAAAACTGGTTTGAACAGGGTCAGGTACTCCATAACTCTTTCAATTGGCAGACCTATTACGTTGTTGATTGAGCCGTTAACGCTGTCAATCAATACTTCCCCCTGTTCCTGAATTGCGTAGGCACCGGCTTTGTCAAGCACATTAACCTTTTTCAGGTATCCATTGATAATTGCTGCCGATAAAGTTTTAAACCGTACTTCAGTCGCAGTTGCGAAAACGGTTTGCATATTCAACTTTTTACATTTCAGACATATCCCTGAAACGACGTGGTGGGTGTTGCCGGATAACTGTTGAAGAATAACTGCGGCATGTTGCAGTGAAAGAGGTTTCCCGATAATCCGCTGTTCATATTCTATTACCGTATCGGCTCCGATTACCAATGCATCCGGAAATTGCTCAGCAGCGTAATCGGCTTTAGCCATAGCATTGACCAGGGAGATGTGCTGGTAATATATTCCGGAATCAATCTCGTCTACATTTGCAGTAAAAAGAGCAAAATCAATACCTGCATTACGGAGAATCTCCTGACGACGTGGAGATTTTGACGCCAGAATTATCTTCACACTTTATCCGTATCCTTTTCCGCTTTTTCCGCTGGAGCAACTGGTGCTGGTCTTGCTGACACTTTCTCTATATTCAGTTTAACTTCAGGAGTGGCCGGCTTTTTCTTTTCCAGAGTCGCGTTCTTGACATCAATAATAATTTTCTTGATACTGTCAATTCCGAATGTATGATTCAGCAGAGAACGGATTTCTGATTTCAACTTCTTACTCTGTGGCGGTAGTCCACTGCCATCATCATTAAAATCTATATAGAGTTTTAATATATGGTTTTTGCGGCACCGGTAGAGTAGTAGCTTTTTAATTGAAATCAGCGGGAAATCTTTTTCCAGGTGCATAATCAGGCTGGAGATCGCTGATTTTGAAACGAAAGTTTCACCGTCAGCTTCTGAAATGGTAATACCAGAGCATTTTTTCTTTCTGAAAATTATCATGATGATAATTTCAACCGTCAGCAGGATGATGATAAGCAGCAAGGCAAAGCCAACCCCGGCAAAAAAACCGAGGTTGAAATCGTTAGTAACAATATGCAGTCTATCAAAAATTCCTTTGATTAATATTTCAAGCATAATTGCTCCTTAGATTATTCGGTGATAATATCTTCTTCAGGTTGCGGTTCTTCCTTAATCGGAAGAAGCTCTTCGATTTCCTGAATAATAACACCGACGTTGGAAACATTGATACCAGTAATATTTTCCACTTCCTGAATAACCTCAGTCTGGATAGATTTCGAGACGTCCGGTATTTTAAAGCCGAAAAGGATATTTACTTTGATTTCAATCGTCACTTTGTCATCTTCATGGATAATTGCAATCGCACGGGATGATATTTTACGGCTACCGAAAACTTCACCGATACTGTCAACTACAGAACTGCCGGCGAGGCGTGCAACACCTTCTGTTTCCAGAACAGTTTTGCGAACGATAGTCGAAATGACATTGTCATGAATCTGGACATTGCCAAGCTCATTGCTTTGTTCAATTATTGCAACTTGCTCCACCTGTTTTTTTTCCGCTTTTTTCTTGTCAGTAGATACTTTCATAATAACCTCCTGTTTTGTGTTTTTTTTTATTGCCACACAATGTGGCGGATGCAAAAATATTGCTTCTAAAATCCTTCCTGGAGTAATCGTTCCAGATAGCCGGTATTGTAATCACCGTCAACAAAATCCTTGTTGTTTATAATGAACTGGGAGAACGGGATTGTTGTATCTATACCTTCAACGACAAATTCTTCAAGTGCCCGCCGGCAACGTTCAATGGCATGTTGACGATTGTCTCCATGAACAATTAACTTGGCGATCATGCTGTCGTAATATGGTGGAATTGAGTAGCCGCTGTAAACATGCGAGTCGACTCTGACCCCGATTCCGCCGGCAGGAATAAAGAGATCAACTTTGCCTGGGCTCGGAGTAAAGTTTTTATATGGATTTTCGGCATTGATGCGGCACTCGATGGCATGACCATTGATTTTGATATCTTTCTGGGTGAAGGATAGCTTTTCGCCTGCGGCAACCAGGATTTGCTCTCTGATCAGATCGATGCCGGTAACTGCTTCAGTAACCGGGTGCTCAACCTGAATTCTGGTATTCATCTCCATAAAATAGAAATCATTACCAGTCAGGAGGAATTCAATGGTTCCGGCATTGACATAGTTGACCGCTTTGGCGGCTTTCACCGCAGCGTCTCCCATGCGCTTTCGCAATTTAGGGCTGAGGGCAGGGGATGGTGACTCTTCAATCAACTTCTGATTACGGCGTTGAACACTGCAGTCACGCTCACCGAGGTGAACAACGTTACCATGTGAATCAGCAATAATTTGGAATTCGATATGTTTTGGGTCAACGATAAATTTCTCCATATAGAGGTCACCGTTGCCGAATGAATTTTCCGCTTCAGTTTTAGCCGCATGATACCCCTGAATCAGACTTGCATCATTATGGGCAATCCGCATGCCGCGTCCGCCGCCACCGGCAGAAGCTTTTATTATTACCGGATATTTGAATGATTTTGCCAGCTTGAGAGCCTCTGCTTCGCTATTGATAAGACCGTCACTGCCGGGAGTAATCGGTACTCCGGCTGCCCGCATGGTATCACGGGCATTGTTTTTGTCCCCCATACCGCGCATTTGTTCTGGCTCAGGCCCGATGAATTTGATATTACAGTCACGGCATACTTCGGCGAAGTGAGCATTTTCTGCCAGGAAGCCGTATCCTGGATGAATGGCATCGACATCACAAATTTCAGCGACACTGATTAATCGTTCGATCATCAGATAGCTTTCCATTGGTTGAGGCGGCCCGATACAGACGGCTTCATCAGCCAATTTGACTGGGAGGCTGTCAGCATCGGCCTGAGAATAGACTGCAACGGTTTTAATGCCGAGATCACGGCATGCCCGAATAATTCTCAAAGCGATTTCACCACGGTTGGCGATAAGAACTTTATTAAACATAAACGTTAATCCTGATTTAGAGCCTTAATTAAGGCAATATTTTTATTTTTAGTCTGATTTCCCGGATAGAGTATATGACTATTCGATAACAAATAGCGGTTGTCCGAATTCAACCGGATTGGCATTGTCTACCAGTACCTCTTTTATAACTCCAGATTTTTCAGCCTTGATTTCATTCATAACTTTCATCGCTTCTACAATACAGACAACGGTGTCAGCGGTGACTTTATCGCCGATGTTGACAAAATTGTCTGTTTCAGGTGACGCGGCTGCATAGAATGTTCCGACAATCGGTGAATCAATGGTTACTTGATCAGTAACCGGTGCAGCTTCCTGAAGCGCAGCTGCCGGAGCAGCGGTAGCAGGTACGGCAGCAACCGGAGCTGGCTGCTGAATAACTGGAGCCGCAGTGATGATTTGTGTTTCAGAGCCTCTGCGGATGCACAAGTTGTACTCTTCCGCTTCGATTTTGAACTCTGTGAGGTCATTGTCTGACATCAATTTAACGATAGTTTCAATTTCCTGAATTTTCATACTATTTCCTTCTTTGGTGTTTGTCGTTACTGTTAGCTTAAACATTAACGGTTATATTTCAAATTTATAACTAAAGATATTTGATCTTTATTTATAAAAAAAATTATTAATCCTGCTGCACCTCTGCTTCAGTTATGTTTTTTACTAGAGCTTTTAGGGCAACTTCATAGCTGTCAAGTCCGAGTCCGGCAATGATACCAATACATGCCGGAGCGGTAACCGAGTTATTCCTGAATGTTTCGCGGGAATGTATATTGCTGATATGCACCTCAATTGCCGGTAGATTTACTGCTTTCAGAGCATCGTGAATGGCAATACTTGTATGAGTGTAGGCGGCGGGATTAATAACAATGCCATCAACGCCATCCTGCATGGCAGAGCCGATTTTATCAACGATGTCGCCTTCATGATTGCTCTGCTGGAAACAGCATTCAATCTTCAGCTCATCGGCAGTTTGCTTAATGCGGTGGATAAGTCCGTCATACGAGGTCTTGCCATATACACCCGGCTCTCTCGTGCCGAGTAACTGCATGTTGGGTCCGTTTATAATTAAAATTTTCATAATATGTAATATAAAATAATTTATTGAAATTTCCAGTCGGGAAAATTCTATTTTGGGTTTGTTGTTTTAAAATCAGGGACTAAAATCGTCATTTCCACCGATTGATGAGGTGAAAGCTCTATCAGTTTACTGCGTTCAAATTTTGTTGTCTGTCCCAGTAACGTTGGTGGTTGCTGAGGTGACTCGCCGGAATTCATCAACCAGACCGATACTGCGATTATCAGGCATATCAGGGTAATCACCACTAAAATTGTCGTGACAATAATATTGAGTTTATGTTCTTCCGCCTCATCAATTTCACAGTCAATATTTAGATTTTGAATCGTTTCGTTAGACAAATGAGTCGGCAGGAGCTTTTTCAATTCAGCTAATATTTTTTCCCGCGTATCGTTGTCGATCTCATAACTCAGGCATAGGTTTTTGACATAAGCGCAGACATAAACAATCGGTGGTAGATTGACAAAATTTTCTGACTCCAGTGCCTCGATATAATTTTTTCTTATTTTTGTCTTATTTTCAACTTCAGCCAAGCTCATTTTCTTTGCGTTTCTGGCATCTTTGAGATATTTGCCGAATTTTATATCTAGATCAGGATTAACTGGCTCAGCTATAGGTTTATCGTCTTTAGCTTTAACTTTTTTCTCGGAAGCCTGCTTTGCAGGTTTAGATTTTGCCGGTTCAGCTTCCAGATTGATACGAACGTTTTTTGATGGCGGAATGGGTATCTTTTGGGTCGGTCCGGTGTCAGGCAGTTTTTTTTCTTCAGATTTGTGCAGACGATGTTCAATATTCTCATCAGTTAACTGAACCCCTTTTTCTTTGTTCATCGGAATAGGTAGTTTTCTCGTAGGACCGGTGATTTTTTCTTCTTTTTGACCGGAATTTATCTGTTCTGTTACCGATTCGTCATCTTTGGGTACCGGCGTTAGAGTTACGGCTTTAGCCACTTTGACTGCACTGTTTTCGTCAGGCAAACTGGTCACAATCTTCCCCGCCAGCGGTACCGCTTTGACTGCTTTGGTCGTGTGGGCATCTGTTATGACTTGTGCTTTGTCAATGTTATTGGCAGGTTCCGGAGTCAGTTTTGTAGCTGAACTTAATGACACAACTTTACGTTTCTTTTCATTCGCTGCCGATTGGCTTGAACTCTCTGAAAATGTAAAACTCTGTTCCTGTTTTTTCATCTAAATTACCCGGGTTGATATTTATACCATTTTGCGATCTGAAAACTATTAAAAAGCTCCGCAAATGAACTTAAATACGTACTTAAAACTAGCTACAAGAATACACTTGTGTATTAATATGTTGTAACGACTCCGTCCTTGTGCAACTCCAGCAGATAGTCCATCGCCTCTTCCGCTGAATCAACAACTTTAAAAAGCTCCATGTCTGCTTCATCTATATAGTTATGTGCATCCAGCATGGTCTTTCTTATCCACTGCTCTACTGGAGTCCAGAACTCTTTACCAACCATCACTGTCGGTACTTTATTTATTTTATTAGTCTGAACCAGCGTTACCGCTTCAAACAGTTCGTCCATTGTTCCAAATCCGCCGGGAAAAACAACCACCCCCAGCGTATATTTGAGAAAACATACTTTTCTGATGAAAAAATAGCGGAAGTCAAGACTGATGCTTTGATATTCATTAGGGTGTTGTTCCATCGGCAGATCTATATTCAATCCAACTGATTTGCCCCCGGCTTCAGTCGCACCATGATTGGCGGCTTCCATGATGCCGGGGCCACCGCCAGTCAGAACACCATAACCGTTCTGCGCCAGTAATCTGCCCATTTCAACCGCCTGCTGATAAATAGGATCATCAGACTTAGTCCGAGCTGAACCGAAGACGGTAATTAACGGTCCCTGATGTGCCATTGTTTCAAATGATTCGACAAATTCAGCCATAATTCTAAATATTCGCCAGGTTTCACCCGCGACGAAATCAGCATTATTCACTTCATGTAATGCAACTTTTTTATCAGACATCTGAAATACCCCATTGTATAAAAATTTTTTTTATCAGTTTCGGCAAAGCCGGTTTAGTTCATAAACCTTAAAGGCTGTCACAGAACGCTTTGAGACGGCCGACTGCCTCAATGATGGTTTCATCCGCACAGGCGTATGAGAGGCGAATACTGCCTTCAGCACCGAATGGTTGACCAGGAATGGCTGCAACCAGTTTTTTCTCAAGCAGTTGTGCACAGAAATCATTGCTTGTCAGGCCGAATGATGAAATGTCACAGAAGATATAGAAAGCACCTTCCGGACGAATCGCCTTTACTCCGTCAATATCATTAACCAGTTTATAGATCAGGTCGCGACGTTTGGCAAATGCCGCTTTCATCGTGTTTACTGCGGCTTCACCATCTTCAAGGGCTTTTAAGGCTCCGTATTGAGCAAAAGAGGTCGGGTTTGAAGTAGTGTTGCTCTGCATTGCACTGATTTTTTTGGCTAACCACAATGGCGCGGTCAGGTAACCTAAGCGCCAGCCGGTCATCGCATAAGCTTTACTCAAACCATTGACGGTGATAGTCAGTTCAGCGATTTCATCGTTAAGTGAAGCAATACTGATATGTGGCGCGATTGCATCATAAACCAGTTTTTCGTAGATTTCATCCGACAGCACCATGAAGTTATATTTTACCGCCAGGGCTGCGATTGCTTCCAAAGTTTCCTTGCGGTAGATTGCTCCGGTTGGATTTGATGGGGTATTGAGAATCAGCAGTTTAGTGTTTTCAGTAATTGCCGCTTCCAGGTCTGCTGCCTGAAGCTCGTAGTTATTTCCCGCAGTGGTGTTGACAATAACACTGGTCGCTCCGGCCATAGTGACCATTTCAGGATAGCTTACCCAGTATGGGGCTGGAATAATCACTTCATCGCCAACTCCGCAGAGGGCGGCAACGGCACTGAACACGGAAAACTTGGCACCCGGGGCAACAATAACCTGGGGCATTGTGGTCTTAATACCGTTATCATCTGCGAATTTTTTTACAATGGCATTGCGCAGTTCCGGCATTCCGGCCGCCGGCGTGTAACCGGTTTTGCCTGCAAGCAGGGCATCAATTGCAGCCTGTTTGATCATATCAGGAGTATCAAAGTCAGGTTCGCCGGCAGACAAGCTGCATATATCAAGCCCTTCGGCTTTCATGGCTTTAGCTTTTGCTGTGATGGCAAGGGTGGCTGACGGGGCGATATTGCCCATGAAACCGGTAGTTTCTTCAAGGTTTTCCATAACATTTTTCTCAATTTTATTATTATTTAATTAGCTTTAAACTAGTACTTGAATACTGTATTTCATTGTCGATAAAATTCAACCGTCAAAGAAAAGGTTTTTCACTAACTCAAATGGTTTTGTAAGACCTCAGCAACTACGCACCGCGATTCGGGGCCTCAGAATGAGGAGTTACAGCTCTAGGGAGCTTTCTCCAGCGTGGATATTGATATTAAATATGGCGGGCGAAAGTCTCTTGAGTCGAGTACGTGTTGTAACATAGGAGTCTAATTTTTACCCGTGACAACGTGGTCACGGGACGGCTTTGCGTTTTTTCATTGTTTTGACGCGATAATCTCAATTTCAGGCATGGCTAAATAGAGTATCGGCATTTTGCCATCTTCGGTGGTGAAGTATGGAATATGGTAGATGCCGCAGTTTAACCTGCCGCCGCCGGTCGTATCGACCTGCTGCCAGCCTTTGCCCGGGATTAGACACTCGGCCCAGACATGACCACTTGTTCCATAGAGCCAACCGGCGACTTGGCGGCAGGGTATTCCAGCTGCCCGGGCCAGGGTAATAAAACAGTCAGAAAAATCCCAGCATTGTCCCTGCTTTTGTTTTAGAACTCGTTTTACACCCCAGCGTGAACCGGTAGTGCCGCCGAATTTGATATTTCTGCCAGGCGTTAACCATTGCAGGATTGCTTGTACTTTTTGCTTGTCCGTCTGTTTTTTTGCGGTTATTTTATTGGCTAAGGTTACTATGGCTGGATCATTGACCGGCCAGAATGGAGTTGCGGTAAGGAGTCGTTTACTTGATTTGCGTGTGGTCGGCGTCCAGCCGGATGCATTACAGTCTACAGTTATTTTTGTTGTAATGTATGGAACATTAAGTACCTTGGCTGGGGTTGTGAATGAATATATTACGGTGCCGGTAGCGGTTGATAGCGTTTTTTCAGCAGGCTGCGGGGTGAAGTTATATGAATTTTTATTGCTATCGACATAGCGCAGGGAAATAGTGTGTCCGAAGTCAAATCTTTTTGCCAGTTTTGTTATCCAGGCAACTGACTGACTGGATGGATTTCTGGTGTCGGTTGACAGGAAGAGGTTAAACAGACTGTTTGCTGCCATATAATCAGCTTTATCAATCGGAGCAATATGGGCTTTTATTTGATAGCGAACCTGTTTAGGTTTAGGGATAAAACCCAGCTCGTAAGAAGTTTTCAATGCCAGAGCAGGATCTTTGCCGACATACTCAATCACTTTTTTGCCCAGGCGGATGCAGAACACTGGATTGTTTTTCATGGATAATAAAAGTTTATGTAGTTTTATCGCACCTTGTTCTGTTTTTACTTCAATAATATTTACCTGGATCAATTTTCCCTGGACATTTATCCAGTTATTGGAAAGTTTGATAATTGGCGCACCGAGCCTGCGTCCTATAGCCGCCGCTTGATTACGGGGAATTATTATAGATTTTTTGACTATACAACCGTAAGGTAAATTTTCAAAACATTTATCAGCTGATTTAGCGGCTGAAACCTGAAAAACAACATTAAACGTTATTAACAAACAAACGATGAATTTTCTGGATATAGACATACTTGCCTCCTTAGTGTAAGTTTTGTGTGGGTCTTGCAAAATAGCTTAACCCTTTAATTATTAACGATTTATATTCCTTTTTTATTTGAAAAATCCTCCAAGGCGTGATATATTATAACTCTTTCAATGTCAATAACATACCACCCTTGAAA
>JAKIUY010000014.1 GCA_021647315.1 Victivallaceae bacterium | reverse complement strand
AACAAACTTAACGATGTATTTATCATTGTGGAGTCCTCCTTTTTTTGAGTTACCGTAATATACTTTACGGATAAGGTTGCTCCACTCTCTTTTTAATCTTTTTTAAAAATTGTTAGGACACATGTGACATCAACTCTATTATTATAACCTATTTAAACTATATTAAAATGGTTTTTATTATTAAAAATTTATCATATCTTATTATTATCATGAAGAGACTGTTTTTACCTTATGAAGAACGTTATGAAACCGATTTCCAGATAAACGGCATCGGTATTCATGAACTCATGCCTCCCGGAGATGTCAACCGCCCCAATGGCACCAAAGACCGGCTGATGATGTTATTTCATGATGAATCGATCATCTATATCAACGGTAAAAAGCAACTATTACCGTGTAACAGCCTAATGCTGTGGGATGACAAGGCTGGACACCATTACGGCAGTCTGAAACCGCAATGGCAACATAGTTGGATTCATTTTTACGGTCATGCAGCTGAACGCTATATTGAAGAGAGCAAAATTATTTCCGGCAG
The DNA here is from genome assembly GCA_021647315.1 of Victivallaceae bacterium. Lineage (GTDB taxonomy): Bacteria > Verrucomicrobiota > Lentisphaeria > Victivallales > Victivallaceae > JAKIUY01. The sequence goes on along the minus strand of JAKIUY010000014.1, from coordinate 59,440 downwards.
ACCGTTTACGCTTTCTGAACCAGATATTTTCATCAACTATCTAGAGCGGCTTTACAGTGAAATTACCCTGCATAAACAGCCCAATATTACAATCATGAAGAATCAATTCAATTCTTTGTTAAGGGAAATATTCCGTTCAATTCACCACGATCAGGAAATTTACATTCCGCAGCGAATAATAAAAATAAAAAATCTGCTGGAACGCTTTCCTGAAAAAAGATATACCTTGCATGATTTAAGTCAAAGCATTGCCATTTCAATCCCACGTTTATGTGCGGAATTCAAACAGCATATCGGCAGGTCACCTATAGATTATCAGATCTCATGCCGGATGGAACGTGCCGCCTATCTGCTTTCAGACCGCAATCTTAATATCAATGATGTTGCAACACGGAGCGGTTATTCAGACATCTATCAGTTCTCAAAAGCATTCAAAAAGTATTTCGGCAAAAGCCCGTCAAAATACAGGTCATCCGGAAAATGATATTAACGGGACTATTTTTCAGGTTAAATGTCAAATGCTAGAACTGACCCCGCGACTTTCATACAGCTATGCCGAGCCTGCGACGTCTAAGACACGTTCTTAGTCATGGGGTGGCATCACCTTTAGCGCGATGTTCATCTATTATGACAGTAAAATTGCTCGCAAGAGCAACGTTAATATCATCAATAGTATTCCAAAGGCAATCTGGGCCAGCAGATAGAACCCTACCTTTTAAAAGAATAAATAGAAAATATATGCAAACAGCACTTAAATCTTTAGAGTAGTTTTTTCTATATAAAATAAATATTATAATAAAATCAGCCAGCAACATCATAAAATAACCAAATACAAGTAAGCTTATTCCCATAATCATCATCTCTTCTTATTAATTTATGCGTGATTAGTCACCGCTTTACATAGAATATTACATATTCAAGTAAATATTTTTAAAAACTTACGGTGGAGATCTTTATCCTCGTATCTGTCTTCGGTACCAGATTGAAGTTCATCTGCGGTATAGGCTGAATGTATATCTCCCACCAAAATCTGTCTATCGCCAGAAGATAAAAAATCAATTCGCCAAGTACGAAAGGCCAGTTGGTATCTGCCTTGTTGTTCATCAAGGCAAATCAGCCGTTTTCGGGCATTATCAAACGGATTTATACCTAGTTGCAGTTCAATGAATTTTTTGATATCAAATGACGAATGTTCGGCAATAAATTTCAATTGTCGCCGCACAACTGCACTGTACTGGATTTTATAAGCGGCTTTTACCGGTTCCGGTAGCCAACCAGTTGCCGCGTCAGGAAAAGAATCAGCGGCTGGAATATATGGTTTAATATCAATGATCAGCGTACCGTCAAGCAGATCAAAATTTCTGATATGAATCAGATTCTTCTCAATCCCAACCAACTCAACACAGCTCATGCCAATTGAATTAGGGCGATGCGGCGAACGGGTCGCGAACATACTGATCTTTTCCCCATCCGGCGCGCACGGTGGCTTCACTAACGGTTTCCAAGTGGTATTCAAATGAAAATCAAACAATACCCAGATATGGTCAAAGCCATCAAGGTCACGCAATGCCTGTTCAAAATTGTACCCGGGGTTAAGTTCTATCGTACCGCAGTTATCGGCAAAAACACCCTGACGTGGGGTTTCATAACGATGTTTTTCAGCGCAGTGCATGAAGCCAATCGGCGTGTAGTTAATTTCTTTAATTGACATAATCTCCAGTCTTAATCACAAACTCATTCCGTCGAACCAACAGAGCCAATATAGCTGGGTAGGTAACAAAAAATCCAATACCGCAAATTATCAATCTGAAAGGGATAACAGAGGTTGTATCAACACTGGACATCGCATAGGTTTCAAGCACAAAAGTTACAAGCAGAGCAATTCCACAAGCTAACAGTGATTTACCAATGGCGATAATAAGCGGAGAAATCTTTATATTTATTCCACTACGCCGCAATAAAAAGAGTAATAGGCAATTATTAACCATTGAAGAGATTACCGTCGCCAAGGCTATTCCGCCCTGTTTTAATGGAACCATTAAAATCAGATTAAGCAGGGTATTCAGGACAAGACAAATGATCGTAATCTTAAATGGTGTCATCATGTCTTTACGGGCATTAAATGCTGGAGTTAACAGTTTAAGACAGACAAAAAATGGAATACCGGCGGCATAGAACAGCATTGCATAGGCTGTCGCATTTGCATTTTCAGCAGTAAAAGAGCCTCGATAATAGAGTAGTGAAATAATATTATTTCTAAATAGAATCGTAAACAGGGCAATAGGAATACAGATAAACAGCATCATTTTCAATGAGACTTCAAGCGTCCGCACCACCGAAGCGATATTACCCTTTGCGACATCAGACGACATATTACTAAGTAAGATGCCGCCGAGGGTAACGCCAAGCACACCAACCGGCAACAGCACTATTCGATCACTATAGGCTAAAGCAGGCACCGCCAGAGGTCCAATGGCACTGGCAATACCTTTATCAAGTAACGTGCTGAGTTGTAATGCTCCGCCGCTGATAGCAGCGGGAATTGTCAATTTAGTGACTGTAACAATAGCTTCACGCCGGCGCAATGCCTGACGAGTAATAATAGGCAGCATTCCTTTGCGGTAAACGATAAAAACAATGATCAATAGTTGAATAAATCCAGCTAGCAGGACTGCTCCAGCTAAATAGTTCAGCACCTGTGGCGATACATAATGAGCAACACATTGGGCATTGGAGTCATAATCAAGTGAGTAATAACCGATTAAAAGCAGGCAACCAATAATAGAGAGATTAAGCAACAATGCCGTCAATGCAGGCAGGGCAAAAATTCTCAAAGTTGCTAATATTGAGCTGAAAGCTCCCGTCAAGCAGATGAAAATGGTATAGGGCATTAACAGTGGTAATATCTGTAACATCATTCGGTAGCGTGGTGCAGTAGCATAAGGTAGTGCTAACCAAGCAATGCCGGAAATTAAAATTGAAATAGTAACCAATAACAGAGAAAGCAGCACAAAAATTGCCGCCAAATCGTAACGAGTATTCTTACGTCCATGCTCTTCAATATTATGGTTAATAAACGGAACTAAAGCATTGCCCAATGCCCCTTCACCAAGGATCCGTCGAAAAGTATTAGGAATAGCGAACGCCAGCAACCATGCGGAAGCCAAGGCACCACCACCAAGAATTTGGGCTTCCAGGATCACTCGGAATAACCCGAGAATCCGGCTCAACATTGTCGCTGCTGAGGTTTTTAAAAAATGTTTTAAAATCATCTTATTATTACGAGACACTCCTACTCAAAAATTTACACCCATTATGGATAGTTTTAAATTCATTTATCTGGCTCTTTAAGAACATTCAAACTTTACCGCTTAGTATGCGCTTTTACAAATGAATATAACCGGGTTCGCTAGAACTTTTTCAGACAGGATTGACAAAAAATTTTATTTAATCATGTCAAAAAATATCGGTTATTAGTTGATACTTTCACAAAAAAATACTATAGTTTCTTGTATGCAGGAAACTTTTTAACAAAATAAGGAAAGTTACAATGCATAAAAGAAACTTATATCTGAATAAAATTAAAAAAATTATAGACAAAATCTGTCATAAAAATAATTACCGGCATGAGGCGAGTAGGGGAATGGACTTTAGCTGTTGAAATGGGATTACCGACAGGAGATAGTCAGAAGAGCATAGAGAAACTAGAAAACTTATTGAATAAATTGAGTTCTGAATTTGGAGAAGCTCAATTTTTCGGAACTCATAGAGTGGTTGAATATCACAACTGGATAAAATCCGTAAATGGCAAAATTGAACGGATTTATGCTTATATTGGCGAGAGTGGAGAAAATATAAAAGTGTATGGTGAACCAACTGAATCAGAAATTGGATTGACACTTTTCAATTCTCTGTCAAAAGAGGCTGAGTTAGACGAATATTGGGAACGGGAAGATTTGGATTATGCGGATGAAGATATTGTGATGATAATAGCAGAAAGTTGGAGCATAAATCCAGAGTTTTTAAATGGACGAGATGCCCATTTTGTGCGGGCGGGACGGACGCCTGCGGTCCCAGACACGGCAATAATCAAAAATGCAAGTTGGTTATAAGCCGGAGTAATAAACATTTGTAGTCTTTTCGTGGTTAAAAATCTTTTTGGTTGCGGCTTTGCTGCTCTGCGGGCTTAGTGGAGAGTGTAGAATAAAAATACCCCAGTTTCCAGTTTCCAGTTTCCAGCTTCTAACTTCCAGCTTCTAACTTCCAGCTTCCAAGCTCTCTAGCCAGAGGCTTACTGATGCGTCTGAAGGCATACGCCAGTCACCACGAGGAGAAAGGGCAATCGTACCGACCTTGGGGCCGTCTGGAATACAACTGCGTTTGAATTGCTGTGAGAAAAAACGTTTGATGAAAAGTTTCAGAGTTTTATTAATCAGCTCTGATTGATATTTATCCGCAAATGCTTTTTCTGCCAGATAAATTATTTTTGCCGGTTCCGCACCGTATTTAACAAAGTGATAAAGAAAGAAATCATGCAACTCGTAGGGGCCGATAATGTCTTCAGTTTTCTGATTTATATCACTGTCAGCGCTGTTCGGTAAAAGTTCCGGGCTGACCGGTGTATCAATCACATCCGCCAGGACATTTTTAATTTCACCACCCAGATCATCGGCAACCCATTGAATCAGGTAACGAATCAAAGTTTTTGGCACGCCGCAATTAACAGCATACATTGACATGTGATCGCCATTATAGGTTGACCAGCCCAGGGCGATTTCAGATAGATCACCAGTACCGATAACCAGACCACCTTCACGGTTGGCAATATCCATTAATATCTGGGTGCGTTCGCGAGCCTGAACATTTTCATAAGTCACAGTATGTTCTTCAGGATCATGACCAATATCGTCAAAATGCACCATGCAGGCGGCTTTTATATCAACCGTCCGCAGTTCAGCACCAATAAGTTCACACATCTTTACCGCATTATTGAAGGTCCGGTCAGTGGTACCGAATCCCGGCATCGTTATCGCAATAATATGTTTAGTTTCCAGTTTCAGCAGAGCAAAGGCTCTGGCACAGACTAGAAGTGCCATTGTTGAATCCAGTCCACCTGAAATACCAATGACAACTTTTTTAATTCCGGTATGTTCAAGGCGTTTTGTCAGTGCCGCAGTCTGAATATCGAATATTTCATGGCAGCGCTGTTCACGCTGTTCAACCGCAGAAGGGACAAACGGTTGTGGATCAATTCTGGTGTAATCCAACTGTTTAAGCCGATTTTTACCGTGTAGTTGAGTAATATCATAATTAGCGTAAATCTCTGAGTCAACATCAGCAAAAGAGCTTTCGGTACGGCGAGTAGCATGAAGCCGTTCAATATCGATATCGGCCAAAACAAGTGAAGCATCACGCTGAAAACGTTCATTTTCCGCCACAACCGCACCGTTAGCGGCAATTAATGCATGGCCGCCGAAAACCAGATCGGTCGTCGATTCATGAACCCCCGCAGAGCTATAAATGTAGGCACTGATGCATCGAGCACTCTGTTGAGCTACCAATTGCCGACGGTAGTCGGCTTTGGCAACCAGTTCATTGCTGGCTGAAAGATTAAAGGTGGCAATCGCTCCCGCCTGGCATTGATAAGAGCTCGGCGGAATCACATTCCACAGGTCTTCACACAGTTCAATTCCAAAGGTAAATTTATGGTCAAATTTAAACAGCAGATCTTCACCGAAAGGGATTTCAGTTTCATCCCCGGGCAGAGAAATTTCTGTATCGAGAATCCCCTTACCGGAACTGAACCAGCGTTTATCATAAAATTCACGGTAATTGGGATTAAATATTTTCGGCACAGCACCACAGATAATACCGCGATGAATGACAAATGCGGCATTATAGATACCATTGCGGTAGACAATAGGCGCACCGACAATGCTGACAATTTCCAATTCAGCAGTAGCTTCAGCAATCTGCACCAAAGATTCGGCGGCACGCTCCAGCAACAGGTCATGATTAAACAGGTCAGCACAACTATAACCAGTCACCGCCAATTCCGGCAAAACCACCACGGCTGTGCTTGCAGCATCAGCCTGCACGATACAATCAATTATCTGTTGTTGATTGTAAGCAATATCGGCAATTTTAACCTGCGGTGATGCCGATGCCACACGATAATATCCAAACATATTAAATTCCTCATTGCGGAGCTGAAAGATCAGTTCCAATACTATCAAATTCATTTGCAATAGTAAATATACATAGAAACAGCTATTTTTTCAAGTAGGAACCACGCTTATACCTTGCCTGAAAATAGTTAGCCCCAACACAACCGAGACAGTTATGCTACATCAAAGATAACCCGACAGGGTTAAACAATAATAGCCACACGTTTTAACGTGTGGTTTAATAGCACAAAACATTAATAACCCCGAATGGGGTTGCACAAAAAAAGCACGGGATAAACCCGTGCTTTTATATTGAGCCAATAGAGCAATGTAAACTTAAAAACTTCATTAAGTCAACAAAACAATTACAGCTCTATAAAAAATATTTATATTTTTATATCTCTAATTGCGAAGCAAGTAGAGTTAGCAACCGTAAACAGCGCAATCGCCGAGCATTTCTTCAATACGCAACAGTTGGTTGTATTTGCAGATACGATCAGTCCGGCTAGCTGAACCAGTTTTGATCTGACCGGCATTAACCGCAACAGCGATATCAGCAATCGTGGTATCTTCAGTTTCACCTGAACGATGACTGACAACTGCGGTGAATCCAGCTTTATGAGCCATTTCAATCGCATCAAGCGTTTCAGTCAACGTACCAATCTGATTTACTTTAATCAGAATAGAGTTACCGGCACCCATTTCAATACCTTTTTTCAGATAATCAACATTGGTAACGAACAGGTCATCACCAACGATCTGACATTTATCACCAATTTTGTCAGTCAAGACTTTCCAACCATCCCAGTCGCCTTCATCCATACCATCTTCAATTGAGTCGATAGGATATTTAGCCATCAATGAAGCAAGATAATCGGCCTGTTCTTCAGCACTGCGTTTTGCGCCGTTAGCACCTTCAAATTTAGTGTAATCATAAACGCCATCAGCATAGAACTCAGATGCAGCACAGTCAAGGGCGATGGTAATATCTTTACCAGCTTTGTAACCGGCACCTTCAATCGCAGCGAGGATACTTTCCAGTGCTTCTTCAGTTCCACCAGCAAAGTTAGGTGCAAAACCACCTTCATCACCAACCGCAGTGCTCAGATTTTTTCCTTTAAGAATATCCTTCAGACTGTGGAATACTTCAGCGCCCATGCGCAGACCTTCACGGAAGTTAGGAGCACCAACTGGACGGATCATGAATTCCTGGAAAGCAATCGGAGCATCAGAGTGAGAACCACCATTGATGATGTTCATCATTGGCACTGGCAATGTTTTACCATTAACCCCACCGATATAACGGAAGAGTGGTAGGTCAAGATAGTTAGCAGCCGCATGAGCTACGGCGAGCGAGACGCCAAGAATAGCGTTAGCACCGAGTTTCTTCTTAGTTGGAGTACCATCAAGTTCGAGCATTGCACTATCAACACCGACCTGATCCAAAGCATCCATACCTTCCAGTTCTGGAAAGATTTTTTCATTAACGTTTTCAACCGCAGTCAAAACACCTTTACCGAGGTAACGTTTTTTATCACCGTCACGCAGTTCAAGTGCTTCGTTTTCACCAGTTGATGCGCCAGATGGCACCGCAGCCGAGCCCATAACGCCACTTTCGAGGGTTACTTCAACTTCCAGCGTTGGATTGCCACGTGAATCAAGAATTTCCCGAGCATGAATATCATAAATAGCAGACATAATAATTTTCCTTTTTTTTAATTAAACAGAGGCACCTGCCTCCAGTTTATAATACAGAACAGTTCCGGTTGCTGTTAATTCATTTCAATCCATCACATCGTAGATTTTAGAAAACAGATCTAATTAACAACTATTTACAGCCATAAACCGTTAAGTTACATAAGAGATGAACATAACCGGCTGTGCCAGAACTTTTTAAACAGGATTAACCAGATTGACAAGATTTTTTTACTTTATCCTGTTTCATCCTGTTCATCCTGTCAAAATATAATTTACTATTAGATAAATATATTTCAAAAATTCGATTATGCAACTGGATTAATAGAACAAATTAGGCTATACTTAAAAGTATTGAACTTTACTGCATCACTTGCAGATTATACAATGAGGTAGTCGAAAACCTCTATGGCAGTTTTTTTAGATTGATATATTTTAAATATAAGGATTAAAATCATGGCTATTCCATTAGTTAATTTACAGCGTAATTACCAGAAATATGAATCCGACTACAGCCGTTTACTACTCGAAACTGCCTCCTCATGCCAATTTATCATGGGCAATGCACTCAAACAGTTTGAGGCTGACTTTGCCGAATATCTTGGAGTAAAACATGTCCTGGGAGTTGGCTCCGGCACTGATGCCCTTACGTTACTGCTCAAAGCTCACGGCGTTGCCGGCAAAACTGTGCTAACCCAGAATAACACTTTTATTGCCACCGCTTTGGCAATTGGCAATGCCGGGGGCAAAATCGCCCTGTGCGATGTTGATGAACAAACCTACCAGATTGATGCTGATTCTTACACGGGGCCGACTCCCGATGTGGTGATGCCGGTCCACCTCTACGGTTATCCTTATGATACAGAAAAAATCAAAGCCAAATTCGGCAATGATATTGTAATAATTGAAGATGCCTGCCAAGCGCATGGATCTATTCTGAACGGTTCTCGATGCGGCAGCCTCGGTCTTGGCGCCGGATTCAGTTTTTATCCCGGCAAAAACCTCGGAGCCTTTGGTGATGGCGGTGCGGTCGCGACTAACGATGATAATCTGGCAGAAGAGATCATGGCCCTGCGCAACTGGGGCGGCAGGATTAAATATGTCCATGACCGTGAAGGCGGTAATTCAAGACTTGATACATTACAGGCGGCAATTCTCGGCTTTAAACTAAGTCATCTGGACGCCTGGAACCAGTTGCGCAACGAGCGGGCGGAACAATACCGTCAGTTACTCGGCGATTGCCAGACAATTATCCTGCCACCTGAAACACCTGCAAATTCCCTGCAAAACTGCCATCTGTTCGTTATCAGACTGAAAGAACATGACCGTGATCAGGTATTGAAACAGCTTAACGAGCAGGGCATCGGTGCTGGGATTCACTATCCAGTGCCAATTCACCTGCAAAAAGTTTATCAGAACATGGAGTTCGCCAAACAGTCATTCCCAGTATCAACAACCATTGCCGGGCAGATTATTTCGTTACCGATGTTTCCTGAAATGGCAGCATCAGAGACCGCAACAGTAGCTGAAACTCTGCTTGCTATTCTTAACTCATAATCAGGTGACACCTGCAGACGTTTGTCTGGTTTATGCCACTTCAAACTCCGCAACTGCGTTGCTACGGAAGCGGTTTGCAAATAATATTTTACTTTGTCCTTTCGCAGGCTCAAGTGTCCCAAAAATTACAGAACATTATAACTAAGTGCCTAATCCAACAACAATCTTAGGAATAAATATGAGAGCTCTTTGTGTTATGCCGGTCTACAATCAGGCTGAACAGCTGCCGGCACTGCTGGAAAAATGTAAGAAGGTAATGCCGGCAGATGAATTTATTATTGTTGATAACGGCAGTGATGACGGTTCTTCTGAAATCATTGAAAAATCCGGCTTTGACTTTATTCGTCTGGAGCAAAATTATGGTATCGGTTATGGCCTGCGGCTCGGGGTTGAAGAAGCAATCAAGCGAGATTGTGAAATTGTCTCCAATATGGCTGGTAACGGAAAAATGATCCCGGAACAGATGAATCGGGTCTTAGATCCGATAAAAAACGGTGAAGCCGATTATGTTACCGGATCACGTTTCCTTGACGGTGGGGATTCGCCAAACCTGCCACTATTTAGAAAAGTATCTATTCCGTTGGTTGTCAATACCTTGATCATGTTACTATTTTTCAGAAAACTGACCGATGCCACCTGTGGCTATCGAGCCTTTAAAATCGACATCATCAACCATCCCAAAGTAAAGTGGCAGGAAAAGTGGCTCTGGCACTATCAATTTGAATATTATATCTATGCCAAAGCACTGAAACTTAAATATCGTTGTATTGAAGTGCCAATCAGCATGATTTATCCACCAACAAAAAAAAATTACTCCAAGATAAAACCATTCATCGGCTGGTGGGAACTGCTTGATGCCTGGATCAGGGTTGGACTCGGACTGAAATAAAATAAAAGGACTATAATGGCAAAAAAGGTAATAAAAGAAAAATCAATAGAAGAAACACTTTGGCAATCGTGCGATAAGCTAAGAGGTTCGGTTGAGCCAGCGGAATACAAACACGTTGTACTTGGACTTATCTTCTTGAAGTTTGCAAGTGATAAGTTTGAAGAACGTAGAAAAGAACTGATTGCAGAAGGCAAAGAAAAATATGTGGAAATGAAAGATTTCTACACAATGAAAAATGTGTTTTTCTTAGATGAAATTTCTCGTTGGAGCTACATTATAAAAAATGCCAAGCAAAATGATATTTCTTTAAAAATTGATACTGCTTTAAACACCATTGAAAAAAACAACCCTGCTCTGAAAGGAGCTTTGCCCGATAATTACTTTTCTCGTTTAGCTTTAGACAAAACAAAACTGGCTTCTTTATTAGACACAATCAATGATATTGATACGCTCAAAGATGATGGGCAAGATGTTATTGGTAGAGTTTATGAATACTTCTTGGGGAAATTCGCATTAAAAGAAAGTAGCGGAAAAGGGAAAGGCGAATTCTACACACCCAAAACAATTGTAAATCTGATTGCCGAATTAATAGAACCCTACAAAGGAATAATTTATGACCCTTGCTGTGGAACTGGTGGAATGTTTGTGCAATCCATAAAGTTTATTGAAAACCACCAAGGAACAAAAAAAGAAGTTTCCATTTATGGACAAGAAAATACACCAACTACTTATAAATTGGCAAAAATGAATCTTGCCATTAGAGGGATTTCAGCAAATCTGGGGGGAATACACGCAGATACTTTTGCCAACGATCAACACAAAGATTTAAAAGCGGATTACATAATGGCTAATCCACCTTTTAATCTAAAAGATTGGAGAGGCGAAAACGAACTATTGGACGACCCTCGTTGGATGGGCTATGAAGTCCCACCAAAAAGCAATGCGAATTACGGTTGGATTTTGAATATGGTTTCCAAACTTTCTGAAAACGGAGTTGCAGGTTTTATTCTTGCCAACGGTGCATTATCTGGTGGTGGAGAAGAGTATAAAATCCGTAGAAAACTAATTGAAAACAACTTGGTTGAAGCCATTATTATCATTCCGAGAAATACCTTTTACACAACAGATATTAGCGTAACGCTTTGGATTCTCAACAAAAACAAAAAAGAAAGAACAGCTCACATAAACAATACAGATAAAAAATACCGTAATCGTGAAAAAGAAATCTTGTTTATGGATTTAAGGCGTTGGGGAAGTGAATACGAAAAGAAGTATGTGCAACTTACCAATGAAGACATTGAAAAAGTGGCTTTGAATTATCACAATTGGCAACAAACAGGTTTTGAAACCACCTACAAAGATGTGCCCGAGTTTTGCAAATCTGCCAGTTTTGAAGATATAGAAGCAAACGACTTTTCACTTGTGCCAAGCAAATACATTGAGTTTGTTGACAAAGACAGCGGAATTGATTTTGACACAGAAATGAAGCGTATCCAAAAAGATTTCAGAAAACTTTTGCAAGAAGAAAAAGAATCTCAAAACCAATTAATCAACGCTTTTAAAACGCTTGGGTACGAAATATGAGCAAAAAGAATAAAAAAATAGATGTCCAAGGAAGGGAAATAACGGTCTTTTATACAAAAGAGCAAGACTTTATCTCCTTAACAGATATTGCAAAGCGTAAATCTGATGACCCAAGTGCGGTTATTGGTAATTGGATGAGAAACAGAAATACCATTGAATTTTTAGGGATTTGGGAATCACTTTATAACCCCGATTTTAAACCCCTCGAATTCGAGGGGTTTAGAAAGCAAGCTGGTTTAAATGCTTTTACGCTTTCTGCTAAAAAATGGGCTGAAACAACCAATGCTAAAGGGTTTATCGTTAAATCGGGTAGGTATGGCGGAACCTATGCCCATAAAGACATTGCATTCAAATTTGCCAGTTGGATTTCAGTTGAGTTTGAACTTTATCTGATTAAAGAGTTTCAACGCTTAAAAATAGCTGAAACTAAAGAGTTAGAATGGGATGTAAAAAGGCAACTTACAAAAATTAACTACCGCATACATACCGATGCTGTAAAAGAGAATTTACTACCCGAAAACCTTACTCCAAAACAAACAAGTATTGTTTATGCCAATGAAGCAGATATTTTAAATATGGCACTCTTTGGAAAAACAGCCAAACAATGGCGAGACGAGAACCCCAAAGAGAAGGGTAATATTAGAGATTATGCCAATGTGAGCCAATTGGTCTGTTTGGCAAACCTTGAAAACTTAAACGCTGTTTTTATTAATGATGGTTTAGAGCAAAGCGATCGATTAGTAAAATTGAACCAAATTGCTATTAGCCAGATGAAAATTTTGCTGCAATATAAATCAAACAATCTTTTGTCTAACAAAAATGAGGGAAAAGATGAATAGTTATAAACGATTGGGCGATTACATACAATTGGTGGATAAGCGAAACAGAGATTTATCGGTTACTAATCTTTTGGGAGTGAGTATTCAAAAGAAATTTATTATTTCTATTGCAAATACAACAGGAACAGATATGTCCGTATATCGGAAAATTAAAAAGAACCAATTTGCTTTTAGTCCAGTAACGTCAAGAAATGGAGAAAAAATAACGATTGCATTATTAAAAGATGATGAAGATGCAATTCTTTCACCTGCATATCAGGTTTTTGAAGTAAAAGACAAAGAAGAATTAATCCCCGAATATCTTTTTATTTGGTTCAATCGTTCTGAATTTGATAGATATACTCGTTTTAACTCTTGGGGAAGTGCAAGGGAAACTTTTAATTGGGAAGATATGTGTGATGTTAGATTGCCAATCCCTAACATTGAAACCCAAAAAAAATATGTAGCACTTTACAAAGGTTTGCTAAACAACCAAAAAGTATATGAAAACAGCTTGGAAGATTTGCAGTTGATTTGTGATACTTATATTGAAAATCTTATTAAAACCGAAGAACCACAATTGTTGGGGGATTATATTCAGCAATCTGATGAGCGGAATACGGATTTAGAAACTGACAACTTACTTGGTATAAGCGTCAACAAAATATTTATACCTACAAAGTCTAAAAAAGAGCGTCTGGATTTATCAAAATACAAAATTGTAAGACCAAGGCAATTTAGCTATGTTTCTGTAACTTCAAGAAACGGAGAAAAAATATCAATAGCCATTTTATATGGTGAAGCAGGATTGGTTTCTAGTACTTATACCATTTTTGAGGTAAAAGATGCTAAAGAACTTTTACCTGAATATTTGTATCTATTTTTTCAACGAACTGAATTTGACCGTTATGCTCGTTTCAATTCTTGGGGAAGTGCCAGAGAAACTTTTGATTGGGCAGAAATGTGCAATGTAAAACTACCAATCCCCGATATAAAAACACAAGAAGCCATAGTAACCATTTATCATACATTGGAAACTCGTAAAAAGATTAATGAGCAGTTGAAAGATAGTATTAAACCGCTTTGCCCTGTTTTAATGCGTGGGGTTGTGGAGAGAATGGAATCATTAAAAGAGAGTGTGTTATGAAAATGAAAAAACAATTTGAAAAAGGTGCAGAGTGGAGAAAATGGGATTTACATTTTCATACACCATCTTCATATGATTACGAAAATAAAAGTGTAACTAATCAGAATATTATTGATGAGTTATCTAAAAATGATATTTAAGTTGTAGCAATTACAGACCATCATACTATTGATATTGAAAGAATTGAAGAGTTACAAAGATTAGGTGCTGATAAAGAGATAACGGTTTTGCCAGGCATTGAATTATTGTCTGATGCAAGAGGTAAAGAGCCAATACATATAATTGGTATTTTCTCAGAAGATTGTAACATTTCTCATATTTGGGGACAAATTGAAAACAAAACAGCAATAAATAAAATTAAAGGCGAATCAAAAAAAATAAATGAAATATATTGTAATTTATCTGAAAGTATAAATATTATTCATGAACTCGGTGGAATTGTTTCAATCCATGCAGGTTCGAAATCTAATTCCATAGAAAATATTACTCATTCATTGCCACATTCTGCAGCTCAAAAAGAAGACATTGCAGATATTGTAGATATTTTTGAATTAGGTAAAGAAAAAGATGTTGTTGAGTATAAGAAAAATGTTGTTGCATTCTTAAAAAAATCAATAAAAAAAGAACATCCATTAATTCTATGCTCTGATAACCACAATATAAAAGAATATTCTCTCAAGCAAAACTGTTGGATAAAAGCAGACCCAACTTTTGAAGGATTAAAGCAAATTCTAAATGAACCAGAAGACCGTGTTTATATTGGTGAAAAACCACCTATTTTTACTCGTATTGAGACAAATCGTACAAAATACATAAAAGAATTAAAGATTAACGCCATAGATGGGTACGATAATAAATATGGGAAATGGTTTCAAGATGTTAATATTCTTTTAAATCAAGAATTGGTTGCAATTATTGGGCATAAAGGTAGCGGGAAAAGTGCAATTGCAGATATTATTTCTCTTTGTTCAAATTATTATGATAATAACGATTTTTCATTTTTAACAAACAAGAAGTTTCGAGAAAAAAATGGAAAAATAGCCAATAATTTTATAGCTAATCTTGATTGGGAAAGTGGATATAATACAAAAATAGGATTAAATAATACCCCTGAATTAACCAATGAAAAAGGTGTTAAGTATTTACCTCAAGGACAGTTTGAAAGACTCACCAATGAAATATCAACAGTTTCCGAATTTCAAAAAGAGATTGAAAAAGTCGTATTTTCTCATATAGAAGAAACTGAAAAATATAATACAAATTCTTTCAGTGAGTTAATAGATTTAAAAAAACAGACTTTAGAAACAGAGTTAAACAGTTTGTATAAACATATTGAGTCATTAAATACGGAAATAATAAAATTAGAAAAAAAGAATACAGAGGTTTATAAAACTGAAATAGAAAAAAAGTTAAAGAAAAAAGAAGATGAACTCAAAGCGTTAATTGAACCACCGTTAATTTCAAACCCCAACGAAGACCCAAAAAAAAAGAAACAAAGTGAAACTATAATACAAGAAATCGATAAGCTAAAAAAGAGTATTGAACAATTAGAAAGTGTGCAAAAGAAAAAAGAACAAGAAAAAAAAGATGTTCTTATTGCTCTTAAAAATTTAAGAGATACAAAAAAGGAAATTGAGTTAAAGAAATCCGAGATTGAGGATTTTATTGTAGCCAAAAAGGATATACTGTCAGCTTTTAAAATTGATTTTGAGAAACTCTTATCAGTTCACACAGATTTTAGTGAAATTGATATCTATATTTCTGAACAAGAAGAGAAGCTAAACAATATAAAAATTATTCTTGGTGAAGATATTTCCGAAGAAGATGAAAAATCAATTATTAAACAAATTGAAAAAAATCAAATAAAATTAAAAGAAGAACAATCTAAATTAGATACAGAACAAAAAAAATATCAAGAATATTTAACTGCAAAAAAAATATGGGAAAAAGAAAAAGAAAAAATAATAGGTACTGATTCTACAACTGAGACCATTCTATTTTATAAAAATGAGTTAAAATATCTTACAGATAATATTAAAGATGAGCTTAATCTCAAATATGAAGAACGGAGAAAAAATGTTAAAGCTATTTTTGATAAGAAACAAGCCGTCATTGAAATTTATAAAAGTGTTAAAAGTAGCATAAATGATATTATTGATAAAAATTCTGAAAATTTGAAGGATTACAAAATTGAAATATCTGCTTCTTTAGTTAAAGAATCCAACTTTAATAGTCGTTTTTTCTCTTATATAAATCATGGAAAAACTGGAACATATTATTCTAAAGAGGGGGCTGAAAAAGAAATATTAAGAATTGTATCTGAAACAAATTTCGATAACAAAGATTCTATCATTTCTTTTCTTAATAATTTAGTAGAGTCGTTACGCTTTGATAAAAGAGAAAATCAAAAAACCGTCGAACGACTTGTTAATGAACAGGTAAGCGATGTTTCTGCTTTGTACAACTACTTGTTTAAACTTGAATTTATAGACTTCAATTATCAGCTAAAACAAGGCGACAAAGGTATAGAGCAACTATCCCCTGGTGAACGAGGAGCATTGCTGTTAGTGTTTTATCTATTACTTGATAAAAATGATGTGCCTCTTATAATTGACCAACCAGAAGATAATCTTGATAATCATAGTGTTGCTAAAATATTAGTTCCATTTATTCGAGCAGCAAAAGCAAAACGACAAATTATAATGGTCACTCATAATCCGAATTTAGCAGTAGTTGCTGATGCAGAGCAAATTATTTATGTAAATCTTGATAAAGAAAATAATTATGCCTTTTCAACTATTTCAGGAAGCATAGAAAATACCGAAATAAATAATAAAATTGTAGAAGTGTTGGAAGGTGCTATGCCTGCTTTTAATAAAAGGAAAGATAAATATTATGAAAAATAACCAACTAATAATATATCAAACCGAAGACGGAAAAGTTAAAATAGAAACCCATTTTGAGAATGAAACCGTTTGGCTAAGTATCGACCAAATAGCAGAACTATTTCAAAAATCCCGTTCTACAATTAACGAGCATATTCTCAATATCTACAGAGAACAAGAGCTTGAAAAAGAGAGTTCAAT
This sequence comes from Victivallaceae bacterium, assembly GCA_021647315.1. Taxonomy (GTDB): domain Bacteria; phylum Verrucomicrobiota; class Lentisphaeria; order Victivallales; family Victivallaceae; genus JAKIUY01. The sequence continues at coordinate 42,497 of JAKIUY010000014.1, read as the reverse complement.
GAGAAAAATCGGAATTTCCGATTTTTCTACCAAACCCACTAATTTTTATAATCTCGATGTCGTTATTTCGGTTGGTTACAGAGTGAAATCACACAGAGGTGTTCATTTTAGAAAGTGGGCAACAGATTTAATTATGAGTGATGAATTATGAATGCTGAATTAAAGATAACAGAGAGAACTTTTGAATTTTCGGTTCGAGTTGTAAGATTGTGCCAGTATTTGGAAAAACAAGACAAGGTATCTCGAACTCTTGCCAATCAATTATTGCGTTCTGGCACTTCAATTGGTGCAAATACAGAGGAGGCGCAGGCGGGGCAAAGTAAGGCTGATTTTATTGCAAAAATGTCAATAGCAAGAAAAGAATCAAGAGAAACTCTTTATTGGTTAAAACTTTTAAAAGTAACTAATTTAGTTGATGAAAATACGATTATAGAAATAATAAAAGAATCTGATGAATTAGTTCGAATACTAACAAGCATTGTAAAATCTGCTCAAAAAGGCAAAGACTATGGAAAACAACTTAATTTATAATTCATCATTAAAAACTCATAATTCCAAGTTTAGTGAAGCTAAACTTGAACAGGCTTTTATTGAGCTTTTAGAGAATGAAGGTTTTCCACATTTCTTGGGGAATACTATTTCCCGTGCAGATGACGAAGTATTGATTGAAGAAGATTTAAAAAACTATCTGCTTAATCGCTATAAAAAAGAACAACTTACTAAAATAGAAGTTCAAACTATTATACTTCAACTAAAAACCCTTTCTTCTGCCGACCTTTACGAGAGCAACAAAAAAATAATGCGTTGGTTGGCTGATGGCTTTATCCTGAAAAGAGAAGACCGAAAGCAAAAAGATATTCATATAGAACTAATTGATTATTCAGGACTTTCACCACAAACACAAAGTCGTGATTTAGATAATATTGTAGCAGAGGGAAAAGCCAAATATGGCATAGATCACAATATCTACAAATTTGTAAATCAATTGGAGATTGTTGGTACAGAAAAACGAATTCCAGACGGTATTATTTACATAAATGGTTTGCCTGTTGTAGTATTTGAATTCAAATCTGCAATTAGAGAAGAAGCCACAATACACAATGCGTACGAACAATTAACCATTCGCTACAAAAGAGATATTCCCGAACTTTTTAAATACAATGCTTTTTGTGTAATAAGTGATGGAGTAAACAATAAAGCAGGTTCATTTTTTGCCCCTTACGAATTTTATTACGCTTGGCGTAGGATTGCAGGATTGGCTAAAGATGTTGATGGGATCGATAGTATGTTTACCCTTGTTCAGGGTATGCTAAACCAAAACAGATTACGAGATATTATTCAAAACTTTATCTACATTCCTGACACTTCAAAAAAGGATGAAAAAATAGTTTGTCGTTATCCTCAATATTATGCAGCTCGTGCGTTGTATGAGAATATTAAAAACGCTGAAAAACCTGATGGAGATGGGAAAGGCGGAACCTATTTTGGTGCAACGGGAAGCGGTAAAAGTTTTACAATGTTGTATCTCACTCGCTTACTAATGAAAAGTGAGTATTTTGAAAGTCCAACTATTGTTTTAATAACAGACAGAACAGATTTAGACGACCAACTTTCAGGTCAATTTACCAATGCTAAAAGTTTTATTGGGGACAATAATGTAAAAAGTGTAGAAAGTAGAGCTGAATTAAGAACCTTGCTACAAGGCAGAAAAAGCGGTGGTGTTTTCTTAACTACAATTCACAAATTTACAGAAGATACGGAATTACTTACTGAAAGAACAAACGTAATTTGTATTTCAGATGAAGCACATAGGAGTCAAACCAATTTAGACCAAAAAGTAAAGGTTACTTCCAAAGGTGTAAAAAAGACTTTTGGTTTTGCCAAATATCTGCACGCTTCATTGCCCAACGCCACTTTTGTAGGTTTTACAGGAACGCCAATTGATGCAACATTAGATGTTTTTGGAAAAGTGGTTGATGCCTACACAATGACAGAATCGGTAAGAGATGAAATTACGGTGAGAATAGTTTATGAAGGACGAGCAGCCAAAGTTGTTTTACACAATAGCGAATTAGAGAAAATTGAAAAGTATTATGAAGAAGCTGCAGAAGAAGGCGCAAATGAATACCAAATAGAAAAAAGTAAAAAAGTAACTGCTACAATGAATTCTATTTTAGGTAACCCAGACCGTTTACAGAAATTAGCAGAAGATTTTGTAAATCATTATGAAAAACGGGTTTCAGAAGGCGCAACTGTAACAGGCAAAGCAATGTTTGTTTGTAGTAGTCGTGAAATTGGTTATAACTTTTATAAAAATGTAATTGCATTAAAACCTGAATGGGCTGTAAAGACGTTGCCTGCAACGTCTCTTACTGATAAAGAGAAAAGGGAAATCAAACCAACGGAGCGTATCAAAATGATAATGACCAGAGGGAAAGACGACCCAAAAGAGATGTACGATTTACTCGGCACAAAAGATTATCGAAAAGAATTAGACAGGCAGTTTAAAAATGAAAAATCCAATTTCAAAATAGCCATTATAGTTGATATGTGGCTAACAGGTTTTGATGTTCCTTTCTTGGACTCAATTTATATTGACAAACCTATAAGGCAACACAATTTAATTCAAACCATTTCACGAGTAAACCGAAAATTCAAAGGCAAAAATAAAGGATTAGTTGTTGATTACATTGGCATAAAAAAAGCAATGAATCTTGCTTTAGCCAAATACAATAAAGGTGAAAGAGAAAATTTTGAAGATATTAAAGAATCTTTGATTGTTGTTAGAAATCATTTGGATTTATTAGCAAAAGTCTTTCACAAACCTGCCCGCCAAAGCATTGGCGCAGGCGGGTTTGACAATTCAAAATATTTTGGTGGTTCTGCATTAAAGCAGTTAAATACACTGAATATGGCTGCCGAATATGTACAACTGACCAAAGAACTTGAAACTCGATTTATGGGCTTGGTAAAACGCTTAAAAGCCGCTTATGATATTTGTGCAGGAAGTGAACAATTAACACAGGAGGAAAGAGATTTTACACACTTCTATTTAGCTGTTCGTTCAATTGTGTTTAAACTGACAAAAGGAAATGCACCTGACACAGCACAGATGAACGCCAAAGTTCGAGAAATGATAAAAGATGCTTTGGCAAGTGATGGTGTACAGGAAATCTTTAAACTTGGAGATGAAGCAGAAAACGAACAAGACCTTTTTGATGAAGATTATCTGGCGAAAATTAATAAGATAAAATTACCGAACACTAAAATAAAATTGCTTCAACAACTTTTGGCAAAAGCCATTGGAGAAATTAAGAAAGTCAACAAAGTAAAAGGAATTGATTTTTCTAAAAAAATGCAATCCTTAGTTGAGAAATACAACGAAAGAAAAGAAGATGATGTTTTGCGTAGTGAAGTTTATGAGGAAATGGCAGAACACTTAACGAATCTGATTTGGGAAGTACAAAAAGAATTTTCAGCTGGCGATGAAATGGGAATTGATTTTGAAGAAAAAGCCTTTTACGATATTTTGAAAGAACTGTGTGTAAAATATGACTTCAAATATCCAGAAGACAAACTAATTGAGTTGGCAAAGGCGGTAAAGGACTTAGTAGATGGACAAGCGAAATTTCCTGATTGGAGTAAAAGAGAAGATATTAAATCAGCCCTAAAAGTTGGGTTAATTCTACTATTGGATGAATACGGTTATCCACCAGTAGAGCGAGATGAAGTTTACAGAGACATATTTGAACAAGCAGAGAATTTTAAAAAGAATAGAAAATAAGAATAGAAACAAGCACCGAATAATGCTAAATCATTTTCAAGTGTCAAAGTCACTTACTTTTTTCTAAGGTATGATTTGCAGTATGTTGTATTAAGCTGTAGATTGATTATTATATTGGTAGAGCATTAAGGAAAATTATGAATAAAAATAGTATGACAACTTACAAATGCCGTATTGTAGATATTACCCATGGCACTAATTTCACAGTAGTTGAACCGGTCAATCTCTATTCATGCAATTTCGGCGATGACTGTTTTGTCGGCCCGTTCGTTGAAATTCAGTGTAATGTGACAGTTGGCAATCGAACCAGAATTCAATCACATTCGTTTCTTTGCGAAAAAGTCAATATCGGTGATGACTGTTTTATTGCTCACGGTGTCATGTTCATCAATGATCTATTCAGCGAAGGAACGGTGTCTCATGATGCCGAAGACTGGCTGCCGACGATTATCGGCAATCATGTCAGCATTGGTTCAAACTCAACTATTCTACCAATAAAGATCTGCGACAATGTTGTTATTGGCGCAGGTAGTGTTGTCGTAAAAAATATCATGGAACCCGGTGTCTACGCTGGTAATCCGGCTAAATTATTAAGAAAACTATAAAAACTGGAGGTAATTATGTTAAAATTTGGAATGATCGGACTTGGACACTGGGGACCAAACCTGTTCAGAAACTTTTATGAACATCCTGAGGTCTCACTTGAAATAATCTGCGACCGCGATCCGGCAAAGCAGGGAAAATTGACCCGTTACGATGTGCCGTTTACCACGGACTCAACTGAAATTACTTCAGCCGATAATGATCTTGATGCAATTATCCTGGCAACTCCACTGAAAGCCCATTTCGCTATCGCTAAAGCTGCCCTAGAGGCCGGAAAACATCTATTTATTGAAAAGCCAATCGCCCCGACCGCAGCTGAGGTCAAAGAGCTGATGGAAATAGCTCAAGCCAAAAACCTTCATTTAATGGTCGGGCACGTCTTTCTCTATAATGCCGGAATTCGTTATGTAAAAGAGCAGATCGACAGCGGTGAACTTGGCAATATTCTCTTTATTCACGGTCAACGTACCAACCTTGGTCCTGTTAGAAACGATGCCAACGCACTTTGGGATCTAGCGGCACATGACATATCGATCTTCAACTATTGGCTGAATGATCGTCCTTATGAAACCACCGCGACCGGCAGTTGCCTGCTCAATCCTGAGATTGAAGATGTCGTCTCAGCTTCATTCCACTATAAATCAGGAATTAAATGTAACATTCTTGCCTCATGGTTACATCCCAATAAAGTGCGTCAAATCACGGTAGTCGGGGACAAAAAAATGTTAGTCTGGGACGATATGGCCGGAGGGGAACCTATTAAAATTTTCAATAAATCAATAAAACATGCAGACACAAAAGAGCAGGTAGAAGGGACCATCTCTGAATTTAATTTCAGTATTCAGGACGGGCAGGTACTAATTCCACGGGTCAAAATGTGTGAACCATTGAAAACCGAATGCTGGCATTTTGTTGACTGCCTGCTTGAAAACAGAACACCACTGAGTGATTCGCTAAACGGCTATGAAGTTGTCGCAGCACTGGAGGCGGCGAACAAGTCGATGGAGAACAATTCACAGGCGATTGCTATAGAATATTAAACTTAGGATTCACAAAAAAACAGGCTGGAATTTTCACTTGCTTGCAAACGGCTGCTCTGCGTTACGAAAATATTTATATAGTTCTACTATGTAAATACTTTCGTGCCTTAATCAACAGTCCGCACCCTATGCGAAATTCTCCAATTTATTTTTGAGCGAGCCCTTAGGCTCGTTTTGAGTTAAAGATGCTGAAAAAACTAACTAAACTAAATAAATTTTTCTTCCGGTATGACGGCAAATTAGACAAAAAAGTCATTTGGGCTCTAATTCCCTGTCTTGCAGGACTAATACTTGGATTAGTAGGGGGGCTGGATAAATTCCCTTTCCCAGACTGCCAGGATTACCTGAATTTAAGTAGCAGTCTGTATGAAAATCTTTCATTCAGCCATTCCACTATCACGCCAGCTTGGCGTACCCCCGGATACCCACTGCTGATCATGTTTTTCGCCTGGCTCGGCAAATACTCTTTTCTCGTAGTAAACCTACTTTTACTGTTCGGTACAGTCTTTTTTAGCACCGCAATTGCTGAAAAATGGCAAGTGAAGCCTTTGTGGGCAATTCCATTACTCTTTATACTTTCGCCCGGGCTACTGACGTTAGTTTCGGTTCCACTGTCAGAAATTGCTTTTACATTCTTTTTGATTACCGCAATTTACGCAATAATCACTGAGCGCAATTGCATTGCAGGACTCTGTCTTTCATACGCCACGCTATGTCGCCCAATTGGATTAATGCTCTTTATCTTCTTCATTGCCTGGTTAATCTGGAAAAAACGAAAAGTAAAGGTTATTATTATATTTGCGGTGCTGGCTAATCTGCTGCCTGCATTATGGGTCGGTAGAAATTATCTGAAATATGACCACGCAGTCTATACATCATTAAGCGGTTATAACCTGCTCTACTACAAAGCCGGGAGCTATCTATCATGGAAAACCAATACACCACTGCCAACAATGAATAAGCAACTGGGCAAACCTCTGGAAGGAATTGACGACCCGTTTGAGAAGAGCAAGCAGGCGGGAAAGCTGGGGAGAAAGATCCTGCTGGAAAATTTCTGGGGTTTCTGTTTATGGGCTCCGCGCAATATGGTCTACTTCTTTATGCCGGATATTAATCCACTGCTTGAACGGCTTAAAATCATCTCCGGCAACCGCGGCACCTACGATGTATTACGCCGTAAAGGCATTATAGCGGCCTTCAATCACTACTTCAACGGGAACTACTTCGCGATGGCATTAACCTTAGGGTACATGGCTTTTTATGCGGTAATCGCACTATTGACACTGTTGGGAATCGTTGATTTCTGGCGACAGAAAAAATACCCTGCCCTTGCGGTTTTAATCATCCCGGCACTCTACTTTATGGTGCTGCCGATAGGCAATCTGGACTGGCGTTTCAGAATGCCAATTATCCCCATAAGTTTTATTTTTGTCATTGCCGGATTAAAGTTATGCCATGATATCATTAAGCACCTGCGGCGCAATAAACAGCATTCAGACGCGGAGCAAGTAAGGTTAAAAGGTCATCTCGCGCTGGAGAATGCCGATGACTTTACGGACTAACGAACCACCGACTGAGGAGTACTTTCTGACCCAAACGGTCCCGGTACGGCCAACCGGCAAATTATCATCATCGGCAAGTTTAATAATTACCTGATAATGGGTCGTTACCGGTTGAAAAGAGTTATTCGGTGACGGATAACAGACAATGGGACCGCCGAACAGTTGCAGTAGCGGTGACGGCCCCATGGTTGCCGGGACAGCATTTACTCCGGCAATGATGCCTGAGTAGCTAGTCGCCTCACCATCAAGGCCGACAGTAACCTTATCCCCAACACGCAAAACCTCTACATCACTGCTATTAACGAAGGCCTCAATAATCTGTTGTCGTGGATCGAAGACTTCACCAATCACATCACCTTTACGCAACCATTTACCAGGTTTAAGGTGACGATCTTTCAAGACAAAGATACCTGAACATGGAGCATTAACACGCAGTAGTGTAGCTTGACGCTGTAATTCAGCCATTTTATTGGTAATTGAGTCAAACTCCTGCTGTTTAACCTCGGCACGACTGCGGGTGGCATTACTACTCGCCAGTTGATCAAGCTCCACATCAACAATTTTCAGATCCAGTTTGGTCTGGGCTATTTTCCAATCGAGAAATTGATTACTCTGGCTAATTAACGGTTGCTCTTTTTTTACCAACTCACCATCTTTAACCGTTAGGTGCTGCAAAAAACCATTATGGCCGACATAGACAACCCCGGCAACAGCTGGTTTAACTTCACCCGGCATTGAAATTGTCCATGGCAGTGGAATAATCAACAATAGCAGAATAATTGCCACTCCAGTCCCCGACCAGAGCAAATTGCTTTTTTTCATCAGTTTTTTATTTTTCATAATAATATTTATTTCATTTTTAAGCGGTTTAATAATTAACAGGTGGACTTCAAGAATCAATAGTATAATACCAATAACTTTGGTAAATTTAAAGTAGACAATCAAAATAATTGAGGTATAAAGAAAAATCCGATAGATAAAGGCTGCTATCCCGTAGCTAATCATGAAATGTTTTTTTATACCGGAAGGTTTTTCCGGCGGCACTCCGGGGATGCCCAAAAACATTTTGCGAAAGTTATAGCGAATAAGTTCAATACTGCGCCGTTGCAGATTATCAATCCCGGTAATATCCATCAGCAGATAATAACCATCATAACGGATGAATGGATTACCATTGACCAAAATAGTATTAATAATACTTACGGCAAAAATATAGTAGGCAATGGAATTAGCCACGCCCGGTGGTGTATTGATCCAGACCAACGCCGCACCGCCACCAATCAACAGTTCACTGATAATCCCTGCTGCATCCATCAGAAAACGCTGGCGACGGTTGGACAGCCGCCAGGCATCGGTCAAATCAGTATAGAGCCGTGGAAAGAACACAATAAATGCAATCCCCATTCGTCGCACCCTGATCCCCAGTATTTTGGCAACATAGGCATGCGAAAACTCATGAATACACTTAATGACAATTACCGCCAGCGAATAGCGCATCAATCCCTGCAGAGAGATTGAATTAATCAATGCCTCAGCAAGTTTATCAATTCTGATCAACACTGCAAGATAGCCCAGCGACGCAATAACAATCAATGCTATCATAGTCCAGCGATTAAAAATTTGCTGAACATTTTTTACAGTAGCGGTAAGAAAACGATCGGGTTGAAAAATTGGGATTCTGAAAAACAGGTAGGATGCAAGAATACGATCGCCAAGCATTTTGCGTTTCATCAGCCGCATTTTCGCCAATTTCTGTTCGGTCGCACCGTAACTCGCTTGTAGTAAATTACTCTGTTCCAGAAATGATATCAGCTTGAAAATATCCATTTTTGTCGCAGTAATACCGCTTTTACTGATCCGGGCGATGAATTGTTCCATCTCCTGCGGTTTGTCCAGCAATGCGGCAAGTCGATGATTAAGTTCCCCTAAACGGAAGTATTTATCAGATACCGGATCAAAGATAACCCATGAGGTTTTGCCATCAGCCTCGTTTTCGCCTTGAAACAGCTCAATATCACGCCGTAACGCACTGAGTATCACCGGTGGTTTTTTATTTTCCTGCTGTTTTGGGGCATTAGCTTGGTTCATTGACTAATTTTACTTTATTTAATTTTTCTCTTTATTCTTCGGGTTAATTAATTCGTAATTCGTAATTTATTAAACCTTCCGCCACCACAGCACGAGGTTACGGAACAGATAATAGCCCAGGGTCACTTTACCGCCACTCACCCTGGCAGTTCCCCGCATACCGCAGATAATCCCCGGTTGCTTTTCTGCCAGCTCAAATCGTATCAAATAACAATAAGATTTATTCTCCATCAATATCGGTTTAGGACTGATAGAAACGATCTTACCGCTGATCGGCATTTCCGGTCGATTATGCAAATAAAGGGTTATTGCCAGCTGTTCCCGATCATTCAATACTGACGCATTGCCCTCTTTTAACATTATTTCAGCCATCAAGTCACTGGTTGATAATACTTCGAACAGTTTTTCACCGGAACGCACCGCACGACCGTCAAGTTGACTGCGTTCACCAATATCCAATATCCCGTCATGTTCGGATTTAACCACACTCTGACTTAACAGCCATCTATTTTTACGAATATAAATCGCAGCTTTATCTTTTTTTAGTTCCAGCAGGTTTACTTTACTACGTAGACTAATATCATTAAATGATTGCCGTTGCACGGTCTCCAGTTCAGCAGAAATCTCATCATAAGCTTTCTGCGCATCAGCGAGTCTGAACGAGAGCTCTTCAGTATCATAAACGATAATTGGGTCTCCAGGTTTAACCCTACTCCCACGTGGCAGATTACTTTGAGCAATAACCCCATCATAAGGGGCATAGTAATAATTATCCTGTTCAGGTATAATTTCAAAATCAGCCGCAATATTCTGTTTTATCGGAACAATCAGCAACAGCAATGGAATTATAATTGCGGCGGCCATAAAAAACTTAGGTTTAGATAGCTTTTTTTTACTGCCGCTAAGTAATGCGGAAAACGCCCGGTGTTCAGGTTTAAGAATATACCATAACGCTTCATTGTAATGCTGGGCAAGCAGCGGCAGCAGTCCAGCTACATTCTTATCCTGACGATTAAAAAATTCAACCACCCAGATAAACAGTCCATTATCTTTTCTGCCGGTTTTAGACCGCAGTGGAATCAGAATAATGGTATCTGAATAACTTTCAAAGTAGGTAAAGGCCTCATAGGCACCTTTTTTGGCACTGAGTTCATCCAGCAATTCATTTGACACCGTGGTAACATCTTTCAAGTTTCCGAAGGGCTGCATCAAATTAGTCATATTCTGGGTGAATTCACTGTTATTATTTACCTCCGCCTGTCCCGCTACCGCAGTCAAGCGTGGCCATTTCCCGCGCATATCAACTAAAGTTGCCCGGTCATAACCTGCCACCAGCCGGCTGTTATTCACAATATGTGACGCCAGTTGTTCAAGATTAGTTTTTTCAAAACTTTCATGTCCGAGCCGCAAAATACCAGAAAGTGCGTTGACTTTGCCTTTCAAATTTCTCTGTTCACGACCATTATTGCTACTGTTAGCCATATCAATTCTATTCCTTGATTGCGTTTTTCAATTTTTGCGGCATATCGATCAACACACCAGACATCCCGGCAGCTAATAACCGTTGCCGGTTATCAATCAGTAATTTGATACTGAAAGTCCTGCTACCTGGATCAATATCACCGGCAATCTCATAAATCAACCCGGAATACAACTGCCCGGTTTCATCAATTTTCACTTTAAATTGCTGACCAAGCGCAACACTGTTTTTCAGCCTTGACGGCAGATGCATTACCGCCAGCAATTGAGTGTCATTAATAATACTCAAAATAGGCTGACCGGCTCTAACGAATTCATGGTCACGTACAATCTGCCGTACCAGCCGCCCGGTAAACGGAGCAATGATACGGCACGAATCAAGATTCAGCTTTGCCATCGTCATATCTGCTATGGCATTTTTCTTCTTGGTCTGGCTGATTGAGCGATCCAAACGACTCTTTTCAAGTTCATCTTCACCAATAATCCCTTTCTTATAGAGCTCCTGATTACGCTTAAACCGATCTTCACTGTATTTACATTCAATGATAGTTTCATCAACCACAGCCTTGCTTTTATTGAAAAACTGCTGATAACGACGCTCATCAAGCAGACATATTGGCTCGTTTTGATTAAAAACTTCACCTTCCTTAACATTATATTTTATTACAACAGTATCAACCATAGAAGCTACAACGGCTCGTTGTAACGGAAAAATTATAACCTTAACTGAACGCTGTCGCAATAATATAGGCGTCACGACTGGGGAAGCATAAGCAAGTAAACATAAAAGGTTAGCCAGGATAAACAGTGAAAATTTTTTCATATTGAAATTGTCCATTTAAAATTATAATCAAATAAATTATTAACTTATCCTGTAAACCACAATCATTCAATATCCCGTAGTGAAAAAAATTATGCTAAATCCAGAAAGGACTGAATATAACCGGCCCTGCCGGAATTCAAAATAATAGCCTGCGACTTCTAGGCGCAATGGCAATCGATCCCCTTGGGGATCAGAGGGTTTACGTTGTCCTCTGCGAGTGTCGCCAGAATGTCGCCTTGAAAACCACAAAGTGAAACTACTAGAAAACACCTACCCGAACGCAGTGACAGATGAAGCGTAGCGTAATAATTCCCTATTTAGGTTTAAATACCGCGTAGCGGAATTTACTAAGAACAATATTCAACAACCTGGCGATAGGGGAGAGTTCCACCAAAAATATCCAATGCGCTGCCGACAGTAAAGTCTATCCGATTAATTCCGGCCTGACCGATTAATTCAATATCCGCCATCGAACGCACTCCACCGGCATAAACCGTTGGAATATCACAGCTATCTGCCATAATGGCGATAAGTTCTTTATCTATCCCAGCCTGTTTTCCTTCAACATCAACCGCATGAATTAGAAATTCACTACAGTAAGAACTCAGTTCGTTTAATGTCGCGGCATTCACCTCCATACTGGTAAATGTCTGCCAACGGTCAGTAACTATATAATATTTACCGTCACGGCTACGACAACTCAGATCAAGCACCAAACGTTCTTTATTGACCAAAACAACCAATTGCTCAAGCCGTGCCATATCAAGTTTACCGTCAACAAAGACCCATGAGGTAACAATTACCTGTGAGGCTCCGGCATCAAGCCATTCAAGCGCGTTGGCAGCATTTATGCCACCACCGACCTGAAGTCCACCAGGATAGGCCTGAAGCGCATTGCGGGCGGCGGTATCATTCCCCTGCCCTAACATGATGACATGCCCGCCGGTAAGTCCATCCGCTTGATACATTTTCGCATACCAGGCCGGTTCATACTCGGATTCAAAGTTGGTCTCTACCGCCCGTGTATTACTATCGTCTAATGTCGAACCGACAATCTGTTTAACCCTGCCATCATGCAGGTCAATACATGGTCTGAATTCCATAATTAATCTTCTTGTATTTTTATTTACCAGTAAAGCGAGCTATCTTTTACAATACTTTTATTATAGTTCACCTTTGCATCGTCGGCAAGGCTAACAGCCATCTATTCAAGTTAACATATAAAAAACTTTGACAATACGGCAATATACAGTATTATAAAAGTAAGTTATACTGTATTATTCAAGGCAAAAACAGGAGCGTAAAAGATGAAAAGCTATGTTGAACATGCAAATATTACGGTGAATGATATTGATAAGACCATTCTTTTTTTAACAACTGCATTACCTGATTTTATGATACGTCATGATTCAGGCCCCGGCCTCAAACGCTGGGTTCATCTGGGAACTGAATCAACATATATCTCCATTAATCAGCTGGAAGACCCGGCAGGTGAATTTTTTGAACAACGTCACCCTGGATACAATCACCTCGGCTTTGCAGTAGCAGATGCAGATGCACTGCGTGAACGAATGTTGAATGCCGGTTACAGAGAAGGATTTGTCCCTGAACCACATCCCAACCGCAAACGGGTCTATTTTATTGATAATGACAATATGCAGTATGAATTTATTCAATACTACTCAGACGACACGGCAAAAAGAAACAGTTATGAGTAGATAATAAAATTGCCTGTGACGGTGTATAATCATAAACTTTTTTAAAGCCATTCTTCAGCAAAACTTGTTCCTGTTTACTGAACACCTGATTGGCTCTGACGGCTTTTCAGTTTACCTTTTTTCAGGAAACCATCATAGTTGCGCATTGTCAGATGAGACTCCATCTGGCTCAGCGTATCAAGCAATACACCAACCATAATCAGCAGACTGGTTCCACCGAAAAATGAGGCTACCATAAAAGGAATCTTAAAACTGTTATAGAGGAACATCGGGAATATCGCCAAAGCGGTGAGGAAGAGCGAACCGGCAAAGGTCACTCTGGTCATCGTCTTATCCAGGAAATCAGCCGTAGCATTCCCCGGTCTGATACCAGGAATAAAGGCACCCTCTTTCTTCAGATTATCTGAAATCTGAATCGGATTGAACTGATTCGCGACCCAAAAGTATGAGAAGCCCATAATCATCAAACCATAAGCCAGCATATAGCCAAATCCACCGTAACGGAAAAATGCTGACATATTATACCATTTAAGGAAATTGAACAGAAAACCTGGAACCATCATAATAGCACCAGCAAAAATAATCGGCATCACCCCGGCGAAGTTAACCTTCAGCGGCAGGTAAGTGCTATTACTCTGCATCTCATTACCATAAGATTTACGCACCATCTGAATCGGTATCCGACGTTGTCCCTGGGTAAGCAGAATTGTTGCAGCTGTAACTAGCGCAAACACCACTAATAACAATAGTAGATGAACCGGTTTAAAAGTTGCTCCTGAATCCGTAGCCCCTTTCATCGCCATTTGAACCAGCTGTACTAAAGCAGAAGGAAGTCTGGCTATAATATTAATAGTAATGATAATTGAAACCCCGTTACCCAGACCACGTTCAGTAATACGTTCACCGAGCCACATCATAATCATCGTCGATGCCGTCAGGATAGTAACAGTCATAAAGATAAACCCGACTCCACCATCAAAGACCAGCGAAGTTTCCGGTACCGGCAAACCGATTTTACCCGGATTAATCATCGCCATAGCTGCCATTGTCCCCTGAACTATGCAGATCAATACAGTAAGATAACGAGTATACTGAGTAATTTTCTGACGTCCGGATTCTCCCTCACGAGACATTTTTTCCAATGACGGTAATACCGGCACCATCAGCTGCATAATAATAGAAGCTGAGATGTAAGGCATAATCCCCAGGGTTGCGATCGCAAATTTCTGAAGAGCACCACCGGTAAACATATCAAACATGCTGACAAACATACCGCCAGCACCACTTGAACCGAATTTCTCAAAGTAATCAGCCAATGCAGCCGGATCTACTCCGGGACATGGGATACTAGCAGCAACGCGAACCAGAATAATAATACCGGCAGTAAACAACAAACGTTTTCTCAATTCTTTAATCTTGAAAGCGTTAAAAAAAGCTTTAATCATCAAAAACCCCGTATTGAAAGGTAAATCTTTCAGTAATTTTATCTTTATCGTTTAAAATCATCATTTAAGCTCATTCAGCTTAAATACCAAACTAAGAAAACTAACCCCATTGAGCCGGAAAATCAAATCAAATCGCCATAATTGTCATAAAAAAAATGGCGTTCAGACAAATTTAATCTGAACGCCACTATCAGTTCAAAGTAGATCAGCAAAATAATTTAAAAGTGATTTTACTGTTTTTTTTCAAACTACAGAACTTCACACGTTCCGCCAGCTGCTTCAATTTTAGCTTTAGCAGCAGCAGAAAACTTATGCGCTTTCACTGTAATTACTTTGGTAATTTCACCGTCAGCCAGAATCTTCAACTGATGCGAATGCTTACCGATCAGAGCTTTCTCTCTTAATACAGTCTCATCAATTACTGCACCTGCCTCAAAGTTTACTTCAATATCCTTGAGGTTAACTAAATTGAAGATTTTATGGTTCGGGCTGTTAAAACCACGTTTCGGCAAACGCCGGAACAGTGGAATCTGACCACCTTCAAAATAGGGCCGATGAGACGCACCAGAACGTGACATCTGTCCATTCTGCCCACGACCGGCAGTATGGCCAAGGCCGGAACTGTCGCCGCGACCAACCCGTTTTCTAACGTGTCTTGAGCCTTCGGTCGGATGTAAATCATGTAATTTCATAATATAAATTCCCGCTTAAATTTTAAGTCCACGTTTGGCGGCAACTTCATCGCGTGTTGACAAACTGTCAATTGCTTTCATTGTTGCCTTTGCCACATTAACCGAATTGCTTGCACCAAGTGATTTCGCCAGGATATCACCAATACCGGCCAATTCAAGAATGGCCCGTACAGCACCGCCGGCAATAAGACCGGTACCGGCAGAAGCCGGTTTGATCAACACTCGTGCGCCACTGAATTTGGCTTCAGCCGCATGCGGAATAGTTGCACCGTTAACCGGCACTACAATCAAGTTTTTACGGGCAATTTCACTGCCTTTGCGAATTGCGTCTGCAACCTCATTAGCTTTACCGTAACCATAACCGACTTTACCTTTACGGTTGCCGATTACTACCAAAGCACCAAAGCTGAAATTACGTCCACCTTTAACTACTTTGCTACAACGGTTGATGCTAATAACGTTCTCATCGAATTCACTGACAACTTCTGCCCGCTTTTCTCTTTTTTTATCAAACTTCGCCATAGTATAAGCTCCTAAAACTTAAGTCCGCCTTTGCGGGCTGCTTCAGCAATTGCTTTCACCCGACCATGATATCTAAACCCTGAACGGTCAAAAACTATTTTTTCAATATTAAGCGCCACCGCTTTTTCCGCAGCAAGCTTGCCGATAATTTCAGCACCCGCAAGGTTCGGTTTGATATTCTGCTCCTTGACTTTTGAATCAAGGCTCGATGTTGAAGCAAGCGTAACCCCACTTTCATCATCAATAAACTGAACGTAGATATTGTTAGCAGTAATGCTTACACACATCCTCGGGCAGGAGGCGGTACCGGAAATTTTCCGACGGACACGCAGATGGCGTCTGACCCGCTTCCCTTTCGTTGTTTTATAATTAATTCTCATATCTTAATTACTCCAAAATATATTAACCGACTGTTTTGCCTTCCTTGATCGTAACCTGTTCGCCAACATAACGAATCCCTTTGCCTTTATAAGGCTCCGGTTTCTTGTAACGACGAATCGTAGCGGCAACCTCACCAACCAGCTGCTTGTCAGCACCTTCGATGGTGATTTTGGTATCGCCTTCAACTTTAAGGGTTATTCCCTTCGGCACATTGAATTCAATCGGATGTGAGAAACCCAGGCTAAGCGTAAGCTTAGATCCGGCAAGTTTCGCTCTGAAACCAACGCCAATGATCTGTAACTCTTTCTTATAACCCTCGGTAACTCCGATAACCATATTGTTAATCAAGCTTCGGGCAAGCCCCTGCATGGCACCGGATTCACGGCTGTCATCATTTCGGCTTACCAGCACTTGATCATCTTTAACTTCCACTGATACCATGGGTGGTATTGCAATGGTCAGTTTCTCTTTAGCTTCAACACTTACACTGCCATCCGCCACGGCAACTTTCACCCCGGCAGGTATGACAATCGGTTTTCTTCCTATACGAGACATATCTTCAACCTCACTTTAGATTTTTACCAAACGTAACAGAGAATTTCGCCACCAATATTCTGTTTGCGAGCTGTTCTGTCACTGATAATTCCCTGAGGAGTTGAAAGAACAACCGTACCCAGTCCATTCCTCACACGGGGAATTTCCTGACTGCCGCAATAAACGCGACATGAAGGTTTACTGATTCTTTTAACGCCTTCAATAACCGGCTGGCCACGATAAAGCTTCATCGAAATACTCAGATTTTTGATCGCACCATCGCCATCAACCCGATAATCACGTATATAGCCTTCTTCTTTCATAACTTCTGCTATCGCCGCCTTCATTTTTGATGAAGGCATTGAAACCTCATTCAGAGATGCCGCGCCGGCATTTCTGATTCTGGTAAGCATATCAGCAATTGGATCCTGCATACTCATCTCGAAATTCTCCTTTACCAGCTAGCTTTAATAACACCCGGAATTTTTCCATTGGATGCCATTTCTCTAAAACAAATACGACACAGCTTGAACTTACGAATATAAGCCCGGGGACGACCACACGCTTTGCAGCGGTTATAGTTACGAACCTTGAATTTATTTTCGCGTTCAGCTTTTACAATTAAACTTTTCTTAGCCATCTATAAATCTCCAAATTTATTCCGCGAACGGGATTTCCATCATAGTTAAAAGTTCACGTGCGGCATTATCATCTTTCGCACTGGTAACCATGGTGATATTCATCCCAAGCGGGTATTTGAGTTTATCAGGGTCAATCTCGGTAAACGCGGTGATGTCCTGCATTCCAACATTATAATTGCCGGAACCGTCAAACCCAGTCCGTGAAATTCCCCGGAAGTCCCTGACTCGTGGCAAAGCATTATGAACAAAACGGTCAAAGAACTCATACATTCTTGATCCACGCAATGTTACCATAATACCATTGTCCTGGCCAACCCGCAATTTGAAATTAGCTACATTCTTGCGAGATTTGGTGATTACAGCCTTCTGGCCGGTAATCATACCGATTTGCTTCTGAGCCTCAGTAAAAGCATCACGCTCAACACTAGTATTGAGCCCGACACTGAGGACAATCTTCTGCAATTTCGGTACTTCCATGATATTTTTGTAACCCAGCTTCTCTTTCAAAGCCAGCTTTACTTCTTCATTATATTTTTTATGCATATCAGGCATTTTATCAACTCCGTTTTTGTCCCGCTATTCTATTCCTGCTTGTCACCAGCTGCAACTTCAGCAACTTTGGCAACATTGGAAACATGAACAGACACCGAACGCTCAACCATGCCCCCGTTAGGGTTCTGGCGAGTTTTGCTGACCGTTTTCTTACCTAACCGGTCCTGCTTTTCAGGTGTCATTTTCGCGATCTCAATCACTACACGATTTTTCTTCTTCAGAATGGCAACCACTGTCGCGGTTTCGCCTTTCCAACTTCCGGTATTAACGACTACTTTGTCGCCTTTTTTAACATGATATGTTTTTTGCATTATAATACCTCCGGAGCGAGAGAAACGATTTTCATGAAGTTTTTGTCACGTAATTCACGTGCGACGGGTCCGAAAATACGCGTTCCAACCGGATTTTTCTGATCGTCAATAATAACGGCAGAATTACGGTCAAAACGTAAATATGAACCATCGTCACGTCGAATAGCGGCAGCTGTTCTGACTACAACAGCCTTGACAACTTCACCTTTCTTTACATTACCATTCGGAATAGCTTCCTTAACTGTCGCAGTTATAATGTCGCCGACTCCGGCAACACGCCGTCTCTGTCCGAGTACGGTTATAGCAACAATCTGCTTAGCACCGGAATTGTCAGCTACTTCCAGTCTTGTCTGCATCTGAATCATAGTTTTATCCTCCGGCTCTATTTTTCCGCCTGACGAATGATTTCAAGTAAACGCCATCTTTTACTTTTGCTCAACGGTCTGGTTTCCACCATTTTGACCGTATCACCAATTTTGGCGTCATTGTTCTCATCGTGCGCGGTATATTTTTTCTTACTCTGAACGACCTTTTTGTACAGCTTATGCGCTGTACGCCGGGTCACTTCAACGACAATCGTTTTATTCTGAACATCACTGACCACCAGGCCGATGCGTTCCTTACGATTACCTCTTTTTATCTCTTTTTCAGCAGTCATTGGTTTACCCCAAATAACGTTTCAAATATCTGATTAACTATTTCCCGCTTTTCTGGCACTCATCTCAGTCATTACTTTTGCAATGTCCTTGCGAGTACTTTTAACCCGTGCGGTGTTTTCCAGCTGTCCGGTTCTCGCCTGAATCGCCAGATTCAGTTTCTCCTTAAGCAACTCCGCCAACAGGTTATCCAGTTCGGCATTAGTTTTTTCTCGAATATCTTTGATTTTCATCGTATTACCTTAAAATAATAATTAAAGCAGAACACATTAGCGCATCAAAAACTTGCAACTAACAGCAAGTTTATTGGCGGCACGTGCCATGGCTTCACGGGCAACAGTTTCACTGCAGCCACTGACTTCAAAAAGAACCCGACCCGGTTTGACCGGCGCAACCCATCCTTCAACGTTACCTTTACCTTTACCCATCCTGACTTCCAATGGTTTTTTGGTAACCGGCTTGTACGGGAAGAGTCTGATCCAGACTTTTCCGTTACGTTTAAGATGACGGTTAATGGCCACACGTGCGGCTTCAATTTGATTATTGGTAATAAATCCTCGGGTCACAGCCTGAAGACCATAATCACCAAAATCAACCTTGTTGTTTTTGGTAGCGAGGCCGGCGTTGTTTCCGCGCTGGACCTTTCGGTGCTTTACCCTTTTTGGCATTAGTGGCATATTGCTGTTCCTCCGTAGGCTCGTTATGACATATCCAAACTTTTATTCCAATTTTACCAGCTGGCGTATTTGCCTCGGTAAAACCATAATCGATATTAGCACGCAACGTATGTAACGGCGTGCGTCCGTCTTTGTATTGTTCTGAACGGGCAAGCTCCGCACCGCCAAGTCGGCCAGCGCAGTGAATCTTGATTCCATCAACTCCCATATCCATCGCAGTCTGAATCGCTTTTTTCATTGCTCGTCTGAAGCCAATACGGCGTTCAAGCTGAGCTGCGATACTTTCTGCAACTAATACGGCGTTAACTTCCGCCCGTTTAATCTCAGCGATATCAAGGTATACCTCTTTATCGCCGGTCATTTTACTGATTGCCTGCCTTACAATATCCAGTTCAGCTCCACGTTTACCGATGAGCAGTCCTGGTCTAGCAGAAAAAACAGTAATACGAATACGACTTGAGAATCGTTCAATCTCAATTCTTGAGATCGCTGAATTCCGATAACCTTCCTTGATATACTTGCGGATTTTGATATCCTCATGCAACCAATCACCAAAGGTTTTCTTATCAGCAAACCAACGAGATTCCCAGTTCTTATTTATCGTTGTTCTTAATCCAATCGGATTTACTTTCTGTCCCACAATATAACCCTCTTATTAAAAACTGTCAGTTAAAATAATATTCAAGTGACTTGTTCTTTTACGGATTCTGCTGGCAGACCCACGAGCCCTGGGGCGGAAACGTTTCATTGTCGGTCCAACCCCAACTACGGCTTCTTTAACAATTAGATCATTACGATCAAGATCATTATTATTTTCTGCATTTGCTATCGCAGAACGCAGGGTTTTACCGAGAAGCGTAGCGGCCTTCCGTGGACTGAGGTCCACTATTGCCAATGCTTCCTTTACGGATTTTCCCTGAAGTAAACGCGCTATATGACGCGCTTTCTCCGCTGAAATCCGTACATTTTTGGTAACAGCTCTAACTTCCATAGTTCCGTCTCATTTACTTTATTTTACGGTTAACACTGGCCACCATTCCCGGTGCCAGTTCCTTAATATTACCTTCTTTAACAATCGCCGCCGAAATAAACGGACGTACCGCAATTACCTGCAGACGACAACTGTTATCCTTACCTGTATAAAAGTTCAGTCCATTCCTTACCCCATGAACCCAACCAACAGGCAGTACAACAATCCGCAACCGGTCATTGACCTCAAACAATCGGCATCTTTCGATTGTCTGCGGCTTCTTAACGGCTGCCGACATGGCACTGAGACGCCCAGCATCCCTTCTCAAACCGTCGCTGCGCAACTTGATTTTTGCTTTTTCAAGTGCACTCAGCGGCATCTTATTGAGAATGGATTCGACGTAATCACAGAATTCAATGGTTTTCAGCGCAAGCGACTGTCCATTGCCAGAAACTGACTTCAGGCGTTTTAACAACTGATCTTCCCGTTTGCCAACGACACGCATCTTAGCACTTGCTAAAGTCGCGGCAACACTCAGTTGCAACCTGTTCCAGCTCTCATTCTGTTCTCTGTACCGATTTAAAATATCAATTAACTCTTTACTAAGCTGCTTTTTTTCACCGGTCAGGGTCTTCCCGTCCCTTTCCAGCAACAGCTTTTCATGCTGAACGCGTCTGAGTTCATCCCCCAGCAATGAAAGTTGATCCAGCGTCTTCGCCTCTTTCATCTTTACCCTGACCGTCATGCCGGCAGCATCGGGTATACGTCCACCTTTTTCATCATTCGCGGCTTCAGCATGAATAATAACCGCAAACAGAGCCCATAAGATAACCGCGTTTAGAGATATTTTCCAATAACTTACAATAAAATTTCGGTTTTTTTTAGTCTGCTTGTCAATCATGATTTGCACCTCTCTCTTAATCTACACTTCGAGCATAAAGAAATTAAACTTTCTATATGACATTGGCAGGTGCTGGATTTATTTTTGTAAGATATTGACTACCAAAAGTAACCAATGGCTTACAAAGCTAAAAAACAGTGATGGCATGGCACGTAAAAAGTTAATATTTAGACTGTTTAAAGTATAACATAAACAACTGTAACAGAATGGTTAATATAGCAGTTTTTCGGTAAAAAACCTGTATCATACTGATTAATATTGAATAATATTACTTTATTCGGGTTGATAAATTACCGTAAAACAGATAAGTTAAGATTAGTGAATATATAATTTTATCAACTCCAACTCTGAAAGAATATACTATTATGTCCAAACGCAGACAACTAGGCTCCAGTTTTACTGAATACCCGGCAGTTTACGCCAATCGCTGGACTGGAGGACTTCTCTTTAAAACAATAATGTGCGCTCTAATCAGTGCTGGCTGGTGCGGAATTTTCTATGTCTTCCTCGGTATCTATAATTTTCTCAATAGCCATATTCTCACCAATCCCGAACAGGATGTCGATGACCTGTTCAAAAATGAAACCAGCTTTACCGTTATGTCAGTCGGCATCGTCCTCGTTACGATCTACGTCTTTACCAGCAGCAGAAGACACAAAAAGCAGTAGCAAACGGAACTGAGCAAAACCCTCAATTTCCGCAATGCGGAAAATAAAGGCTTTTCGAGTACCGCCTAATGAACGTAACCGGCTCAGCCGGGACTTTTTCAGACAGGATTAACAAGATTGACAGGTTTTTTTATTTATCCTGTTTTATCCTGTTATCCTGTCAAAAATACAATTTCCTTAAATTAAACAACTATGACAAAATATACTCTGACCAATCCGCGGCATAACTATAATCATCTGCCGTTTGCGCCGAAAAAAATACCGTTTTTTTACGGCTGGGCTATCTTAGTCTTCAGTGCGTTAGGCATCCTCATGAGCATGCCCGGACAGACCACCGGAATTTCAGCATTTACCGAACACCTGATCCGCGATCTGCATATATCACGCTCAGATCTCACCTTCGCTTACATGATCGGCACCATTGCCAGTTCACTGCTCCTCGTTTATGCTGGGAAAATATATGATCTGATCGGTGCCCGACTCATCTGCTGCTGCGCGTCAATTGGACTGGGCATAACGCTGCTGCTACTCAGCCAGGTGGATAATTTTACCAACTTCATTTACCAGAACGATACCTCTTCCTACGCAATAATCGGCATTATGATTACAGGATTTTTCCTGCTGCGTTTTTTCGGACAGGGAGTACTTACCCTTGGTTCACGCAATATGCTGATGAAATGGTTCGATAAAAAACGCGGTCTGGCAACCGCCCTTTCCGGACCGATAGTGACCACAGGATTCTCCGCCGCACCATTTTTCTTAAATGATTTTATCAGAGCAACCTCATGGCAGACCGCCTGGTTATACCTCGGCACTGCTTCAGTTGTCATCTTCAGTACCATTATTGCAATATTTTTCCGCGATAACCCCGAGGCCTGCGGCCTACTGCCTGATGGGAAAAAACCGACTGACAACAATCTGACACTAACCAGCCAGCGCCAATTTACAGTTGCCGAAGTACGCCGCCACCTGCCATTCTGGACTTTTGCCTTGACGCTGTCACTCTCAGGTTTTTATATCACTGCAATGACATTCAATATTGTCTCAATTTTTTCCCAGGCAGGCATGAATGCAAAAACTGCATTCGCAATCCTGATTCCAGGAACCATTATCGCGGTAATACTCAATATCATTGGCGGTATTCTTGCCGACCGGATTAAAGCAAAATACCTTCTGATGGTAATGCTGTCAGGTATTATCATCGCCAATCTCTCACTCTGCTGGCTGGCTCCAGGCATTACAGTAATCACCTTAATCATCGGCAATGGTATCGGCGCCGGTCTGTTCGGAGTTATCGGAAATGTCACCTTCCCGCGTTTTTACGGGCGCGAACATTTAGGAGCAATCAACGGCTTTACTATGACTTTAATGGTTTTCAGCAGCGCAATCGCGCCATGGTTATTCAGTAAGTGTCTCGAGCTGACCGGATCATACAAAGCCATGACCATCATCAGTGTCGCCATCGCTCTATTATTGTTTACTTTCGCCTTCAAAGCCGACAGCCCAGTGGACCAGGAAAAATAAGCAATCCGGCTTCGCTTAGAAGCTACGCCGCGACAAGGTGAGGAGATGGGAAAAGTAGCTTGCGAACTCCGAGCGCAAAGAGCAAGAAACGGGAAAATGTTCAAGGCTCAATGGAAAGACCTACAGTTGCTCTCCGACTGCCCTGTGCTACTAACCGTCATTTGCTTGTTTGTCAAAAGGGTCACACTCACACTAATCACTTCACTATTTTTCTCAGGCAAAAACGTGATTGTATATATCCCAATAGACGCCCGAACTCCTTATACACAGGCGAGACGCCTATCTACTTTGGTAAATCATGCGTTTCGCGTTTGTGACGCGGAATGCGGTAGTTTACCTCAATACCACATACTCGACGCGCTTCAGCCCAACTGCCGCCACCGATCTTTTTCATGCCAGCCGCCAACAGATACTGATGATTTTTCCGCATATTAGGATATGCCATATCAACTTTTTTCCGGAAAAGCGTCTGAATCTCTTCTCTGACCTCATCCTTAGTCATTAAACGCCGCAATCTAACCCGTTTAGGATTAATCCCGGCATGCCTAAGCGCACTACTCCAGTTCTTGTACCGTTTGATAGCCGCCATATAAAGCGGTTTATTATTGTCCTGAGTATACTTAGAACCCAACGGGGTACCGTTCGCCTTGGCGGCTTTGATCTCGGCAACCACCCGCTCTTTACTCCAGGTCTGATATTTTTTTATTTTACTGTAATCAAAGCCACAGGCTTCAATTGTACACTGCCATGAGCCGAACAGACGTTCCGCTGCCGCATAAACGTCTGAATAGGTTGTGGCGTAATAGTGTGAATTTAACGGTTCACTACCACTTTTACTCATAATATGCCGGATAATCATATCTCCGGTCCAGATTCTTTTAAACATACTATTTTCCTCTGAGATATTTAATTTGGTATAAAAAATGTCAAAGCATAAAATTACAAGGGCTGTCATTCACTGATACACCTGCTAATAACTAAAACGAAGTACACAATATAGTTCATTCTCAAAGCGTTTCAAATGTCGTTAATGACAAAAATAGTCGTATATTTGCAAAATTAGCACTAAAAATATAATTTGAGCACTTGAAAAAATGCCTCCGGCAATACAACTTATAACAATTGGGAAATTTTAACTTTTTATTCTTTTCATATGAGCATCAATAGTCAGATAGACGAATTAAAAACTACCCATAATGGGTATAAAACGCGGGGAATGTAATTTAATGAAAAACCATCTGTTCAAGCTTCTGGTTTCTATCCTGTTGCTGTTTACTGTCATCATACTGTCCGTTGCTAAGGATACCGATGCCAAGCCGCAGAAAAAACTATTCAAAGACAGTGCAAAAAAAATAGTCTATTTCATCCCACAGTTTTCTGACTTCAAAGAGATATCTGAACAGGATAGATTCTTCCTGAAAAAAGTATTGAAACGCGCCGAACGCGATAATATCAAAGCAGTAATCTTTGAATTGGATACGCCCGGCGGACGCGTTGACATTGCCATGAAATATATTTCTATCTTAGACAAAGCAAAAGTCCCGGTTATCGCCTATTTGAATCCTAAAGGTATTTCAGCCGGAGCAATTATCGCCTTTGGCGCTGACCGCATTGCCATCAGTCCAAACGGGCTAATCGGTGATGCCATGCCAATTGCAATCGGACCGTATGGTATTAAACCAATTACAGAAGCACCACCGGAAGAAGAGGCTGAGCCGGAAAAAAAGCCAACCGATAAAGATAAAAGTAAAAAAGCAGACAAAGGTTCGGATAAAAAACCACCTGCCAAGCAGACCGCCGATAAAGATAAAAAACCGGTCGAACTGGATAAAAAGACCCCGGAAGACTCAAAAAAACTTCAGGAAATATTGAAAAAGTTAGATAAACTCAGCAAAAAACAACGTTCTGGCAAAAATAAAAATGAACGTGAACAACGCATTGCTGATCAAAAATTCCTCACGGTATTTTTTAAGGAATTACAAGTTCTTGCAGAAAAAAACAACCGTCCAGTCAGAGTGATTCGTGCCATGGCTGACCCATTTCAAAAATTGACAATGGAGAAAGACGGTTTCGAGCATAGCAAAGAATCTCCACTGACCCTGTCAGCTAGAGAGGCGAAAAAACTGAATGTGGTCGATTATCTCTGCGATGACAAGGAAGACCTGCTCGAACAACTCGGACTCAGCGATTGCGAACTTAAAGTTATTACAAAAACTCCAACTGAACAACTGATGAGCTTCCTGGCTCATCCAGCAATAACCGCCATTCTATTGATTATGGGACTCATCGGAATTTATGTTGAAATCCGTACTCCAGGCTTTGGGGTCCCGGGTATTCTCGGTGTCACAGCACTGACCTTGTTCTTCCTCGGGCATGTCTCTTCTGGCGCATCCGACTGGGGTCCAATGGTTATCTTCTTCGTCGGAGTTATGCTTATCGCATTGGAACTATTCGTTATCCCCGGCTTCGGCGTCGTCGGTATTCTGGGCATTCTCTGCGTGATGATCTCGCTCTTCGGCGCATTCGGCTTCGAAAATATCGACACCGCCGTTAATGTTGTCGGCATCTCAATCCTCAGTGCTATCGCGCTCTCGGTACTGCTCACAATCTATATTCTACCGAAATCAACCCTGTTTAAACGAATAACATTAAGCACCAGCCAGAACAGCAGTGCCGGTTATTCAGCACCGCATCAGGAAGATGATTCACTGCTCGGAAAAATTGGTATTGTTCACTCAAAACTACGCCCTTCCGGTTCTGTAATGATTGACAACAAACGTTATGACGCAACAGCCAACGGAGAATTTATTGACGTGGGAACCAGCGTCAAAGTAGTCAGCCTGACAGGGTTCCAGTTAACGGTTAAAAAAATCACCAATACCGCTGAAGATGACGAAGCAAACAATTATACAATGGTTAATGGTTAATGGTTAATGGTTAATGGTTAATCGTTAATGGTTAATGGTTAATCGTTAATGGTTAATGGTTAATGGTTAATGGTTAATGGTTAATGTGGGAGCCGACCTCCGGGCGGCGAACAGTCATGTATCAGAAAGAAATTTAAACAAACCGCCCGTTACGGGCAAAAACAAAAGGAGTTAAACATGCCTATTCAATCAATTATTATGTGGCTTGTAATTGCAGTAGCACTCATTCTGGTGATTCTTTTCCTCATTTATGTGCCAGTACGACACTGGATTGCAGCCGCGTCCGCTAATGTTAAAATCAGTATATCCTCACTGATTGGCATGAAACTGCGCAGGGTACCGCCGGACATCATTGTCAATGCCATGATTCAGGCTCATAAAGCCGGTATTCCGGTCAGTTCAGATATTATGGAAGCTCACTTCCTGGCCGGCGGGAATGTTAGACTGGTAGTAAATGCACTGGTCGCCGCCGACAAGGCTAATATGGCACTAACGATTCAGCGTGCCACCGCGATTGACCTCGCGGGCCGCAATGTTCTGGAGGCGGTAAAAATGAGTGTCAATCCGAAAGTTATTGAAACACCGGAAGTAGCGGCGGTCGCCAAAGACGGTATTCAGCTTAAAGCGATTGCCAGAGTAACGGTTCGCGCCAACCTCGAACGCCTCATCGGCGGTGCTGGCGAAGAGACAGTTCTCGCCCGGGTCGGTGAAGGTATTGTTACTACTATTGGTTCAGCTGCTAACCATAAAAGCGTACTGGAAAATCCGGAGATAATCTCAAAAGCGGTGCTGGACAAAGGACTTGATGCCGGTACTGCATTCGAAATCCTCTCAATTGATATTGCCGATGTCAATATTGGTCATAACATTGGTGCGATGCTTCAGGCCGACCAGGCGGATGCGGATAAGAATATTGCTCAGGCCAAGGCGGAAGAACGCCGGGCGATGGCGGTCGCCAATGAACAGGAGATGAAGGCCAGAATCAGCGAAATGAAAGCACGTCTGATCGATATGGAATCTCAAGTGCCGCTGGCAATCGCCCAGTCATTCAGACAACACGAAATCACTGTTTAACAACAATTATATAACAATTATATAACAATTAAATGAAGGAATTTTAATTATGGGACCAGCAGTAATAGTAATTCTGGTAATCGCGGCGATCGCGTGTCTAATCATGTTTTCAGTCGTCATTCCGATCCCGCTGTGGATCGCGGCAGTAATGTCCGGGGTCAAAATTAACGTATTCTCGCTAGTCGGCATGCGTTTGCGACGGGTTCCACCGCAAATCATTCTTACCGCGATGATTCAGTCCAAGAAAGCCGGACTTGAAATCTCTTCGAATGACCTCGAAGCTCACTTCCTGGCCGGCGGGAATGTTTTACGGGTCGTTTATGCGCTGGTTGCGGCTGACAAAGCAAACCTTGAGTTGCATTTGCAGCAGGCCACCGCCATCGACCTGGCAGGTCGTGATGTGCTTGACGCGGTAAAAATGTGTGTCAACCCGAAAGTTATCGAAACTCCTCTGGTAACCGCAGTCGCGAAAGACGGTATCCAGCTCCGGGCAATTGCCAAAGTTACCGTCAGAACAAATATTGACCGCCTCGTCGGTGGTGCCGGCGAAGAGACTATCATCGCCAGAGTCGGTGAAGGGATTGTTACCACCATCGGCTCGGCACTGAGTTACAAAGATATCCTGGAAAATCCCGATACCATCTCAAAAGTCGTTCTGAAGAAAGGACTGGATGCCGGAACCGCCTATGAGATTCTGTCAATCGATATTGCTGATGTTGATGTCGGTAAAAATATCGGCGCGGAACTGCAAATTGCCCAGGCAAATGCGGATAAAGATATAGCCCAGGCTAAGGCGGAAGAAAAACGGGCGATGGCAGTAGCGGCTGAGCAGGAAATGAAAGCGCAGATCCGTGAAATGGAAGCGAAACTGGTTGATGCCGAGGCTGAAATCCCCATGGCTATTTCCGAAGCCCTGAACAATGGCAACCTCAGTATTGCGAACTACTACAAGCTGAAAAACATCATGGCTGATACTGAAATGAGAAAGTCAATCGCGACACCTCAAATTGACAGCAAAAGTAAACCGCGAGGTTAAAAAATGGCACAAGAACAAGATTATGGTGGAATTATCACCGCTGTCATCATCGTTATAGGTGTCGTCTTCAGCATTGTTCAAGCCTTGCTTAAAGGAAAAAACAATAGAGAACCTGTTTTTAAGCCTAATAATAAGCAAGTTGATACCAATTTCATTGAATTTGAAGATGAGCCGATGATGGTCGTTGACGCACAAGGCAATATTATTAGACAAAGCATGCCTAAACCACCTGCCCCACCGATGAAAAACCGTCGTAGAAAATGCCCGGCAGTGGACCGGGAGACAGCTAGGAAAAAGCTAGAAGTCGGCACCAAAACAACAGTATGCGAAGCGGAATATCAGCCGTCCGGCAGCTATATTGATTTTATCAGAACCCACGCTAACTCAGCAGTTATTATGCATGAAATTCTCGGCAAGCCAAAAGCCTTACAATAATAAATCTTGCTACGCAATATTTATATATAAGGTTAGGTGATGTTACACGAAAGGGGACAATGCCCTGTCGGAGTTCACTGCTTTAGCGTGTTTTTGAGCGTATTATACTCGTTTAGGTTGAAATTTGAACTTTCATTCAGTGCAATTGAGCTTAATTTGCCAGACAAACTAACTAAAAACTACCCATAATGGGTATACTTGCACGCTAAAGCTGTGAACTCCGACAAAAAGAACTTTTATTCAGGGATAGTTTGATTATGAGTATCGAACAAACCAACCACATTGTCGAAGATAATCATCGACAGCTTGCTGAAACAGTCAAACTTTATGAAGTTCAACTTCAGAATGTCTGGAATTCCATCCCGACCGACAGAACATTTATCACGCCGGACAAACAGTCGCTAAAAGTGCTTACACCGGGAACATGGAACTTTGAAGCCGGTCCTGACTTCAAGAATGCGCAAATCAAGCTGAATGACAAAATAGTAACCGGTCCGGTCGAAATCCATACCCGAACCTCGGATTGGTATGCCCATGGTCATCATCACGACCCGGCTTATCAACAGGTAATTCTCCATGTCACAGCAATCAATGACCTGCCCCCTGAAAAATTATCGGCACTGCCACCACTGTTTGTTATTAACCCTAAGGACGCTGATATCGCAAATGTTGAAGTCGGAAAACTGCGTCCGGGCAAATGTGCCGCGTTTTTTTCCGGTCTGGAAACTACACAAGTCACCGCAATTCTCAAAGCGGCCGGCATTGAACGTTTCAGACACAAAAGCAATGCGATAATGCGTCGGATGATTACTGACGGTGCTGAATCAACCTGCCTGCAAATGATCTTCGAAGCAGTCGGCTACAAAAACAACCGGCAACCATTCACTGAACTTTTTCAGCGTTTCTGCGAATATGATGCTGACCTGCGCCAAAAGTTCACCGCTGCAATTATCTGGGGCGAATCAGGATTACTGCCGGAAACAACAACCGGTGACTTCACCCCGGAAATGTCCAGTTTTATTGAACAACGCTGGCAAGAGTGGTGGCAGATAAGAATTTCAGCCCGCCCCGGCATCGACTGGAAACGCACTGGACGCCCCGTTAACAGCCCGGAACGCCGCATCACCGCAATTGTCTCATTTCTCCAGCAATACGGAGAAACCCCTCTGGCAAAATTTGCAACAGAACTGAACCATGACTCAGTTAAAATCGAACATCTGCTGAAAACAATTACTTTCCACGATCAATTATGGGATAACTATTCATGCTTTACCGGGAAACGTTCAAAACCGGCCGCTGTACTCGGTCGTAGCAGTGCGTTGGAACTATTGGTCAATGTCCTGCTGCCCGCCATGGATGCCGCAGGGAAAATAGACAAAAAGCCCACCGATACCGCATTAAACGTCTGGTGCAACCTGCCCTCAACCCAGCATAACCGCATTACCCGCGATGCCGCAGCCAGATGGTTTCCACAACATCGAAATGCCGGGAAAATCATGAACGGCACCGCAGCCCGTCAGGGAATAATTCATCTTTCACGGGAATTCTGTGAAAAATGCTGTGGCGCCTGCGATGCCTGCCTTTTGTATAATTCGACTTGACAGAGAAAAATGCTCCATGTTCAAGGATAAAAAAACGGCAATAGAAACCTATCACGCCAATGTTGGATAAAGATGGCAAATGGCGCGTTTCAGGATACTACAAAATATAACCGGCTTTGCCGGAACTGAAAAAGTAGCTTGCGACTTCCAGGCGCATTGGCAAATAATCCCCCAAAAGGGGATTAGGGGTATGCGCCAAGGATGTCGCCTGTTGAAAACCCACGAAGTGAAACTACCAGCTGGAAATACAATTCCCTATTACATTAAAATAAAGTTGACTTAAGTCGATAATCATGATATAATTAGTAGAGATTTGCCGTTGAGTTAATTATAAAAATTTTATTACATTTAGGAAAACAGACCATGTTTGAAAAAATCAAAGCAAAAATTGAAGAATTAAAAGAACTGGCAAGAAAAGGCAAACAACCACCTGATTTGAGCCAATTCAATGATCCACTGGCAGAACAGGTAGAATGGACTCCGGCAAAAGGTGGCGGCACCAATATCCGCACCCATAAACTGATGGAAAAATCCCCGACCCGAATGGCGTTTCGCCCTACTGCGGGGGCACTGTTTTTCTATCTGATATTTCTTTTTGTCGGACTTGGCGTTGCAGTCGGTATCCCAGTATCAGCACTGTCAAAAGGTAACTTTAAACCAGAATTACTATTCCCTATCGGCATCGGATTAGTCTTTATCGTTATTGGTGGCTGCCTGACATATTTCGGCACCAACCCGATAGTCTTTGATACCATGAATGGCTATTTCTGGAAAGGACGCAAAGACCCGGAACGTGTATTTGATATTAACCGTATAAAGCATTGCACCAGGTTAAAAGAGATCCATGCATTACAAATTTTATCAGAGTATTGCAGTGGCAACAAAAGTTCATACTACAGTTATGAACTCAATCTGATCCTTGAAGACGGTACCCGGTTGAATGTGGTTGACCATGGTAACCTGAAAAAACTGCGTGAAGACGCGGCAATACTTTCATCCTTTCTAGGCAAACCGGTCTGGGATATCGCCCGCAGTTAAATTTTCCTATTTTTTTACAGCTACGATTGCAAGCTTGAACATTGAACAGTAAATTAATCAGGTGGCACCTGAAGGCGGATGCCGCTTCAAACTCCGCTCCTGCGTCGCTACGGAAGCGGGTTTGCAAATAATATTTTACTTCGTCTGTCGTTACACTCAGGTAGGCCAAAAAATGGCAGAATATTACTATTAAGAACCTACGGGTTTTCTGGGACCACGCCCAGAAACAAAGGCATCCTTGTGGATGCAATAAAAAGTAAGACGGGTGTTACACCCCAGCAAAATGACAGCCAGAAAGGACTGTCATACTTGTACGCAATACAAATTATATGGAGAATTCAGAGATATGATAAATTTAAAAAACAGTTGTTATATTCTACTACCTGCCCGCAAACAGTTACTGCTACTATTTATATTAGGCGTATGCAGCATCACCGTGTTTATGAGCGGCTGTGTCAGAACAACCAAAAACAAAGAAGTTAAAACCCGGGTACCGCAACGCAAGACTTATGCAAAACTGCGCAATTACAGACTAAAACTTGAACTGCTCACGGCCCGGCGCCGTTTTTATGCCGGTGAAGATGTCAAAATAACCTACCGGCTGATAAATCTCGGGAAAAAATCTCTACGCCTCAATGAATGGTATATGAATGAACCGGACAACCTCAGGCTCTATTATATGCCATACAAACAGCAACTGACCAGTTTCAATCCCAAAAAATGGATACTGGTTGATCCTGATTACAAACAGCCACCCAGTCGCTTTGAGTTGGTTATGCGCCCTAAAAACAGTGTGCTGATTGATAAGCAATTACCATTTGTCAAAGCGGCAGGTGAAGACAATCCTACCGTTAAACGCGGCAGATATTATCTAATTGCAGAACTGACCTTGAACTCCGTCGATGTCAGAAGCAAACCGGTTATTATTTCAATACCGTAATTAGACCGCATTCGAAAAGGGTGCCAAACCAGTAGCTTGCGATCTCCGAGCGCAAAAAGCAAACGCTAATCAACCTCGAACGATCAAGTTGTTTGCCAGTGTTAAGCGAACCAGAAAACCTTTTCGAGCGGTGTCTAATTAATTGATGATGTTAAAAACTATGAATATCGCCTGATACCGTAAATTGCCTCTTTCATTAGTAAAAAATCATTCCGCAACAAAAAGAACCCTATAATATATATGAAAAATTTATCAGAAAAAATGAAGCTATTCAGCCAAATTGACCTATATCCAGTCATCTCATCAGAGTTTACCAATGGTCGCGATGTTATCGAAGTCCTGCAGCAAATCGCCGCAGGCGGCGCAAAAATTGTTCAACTCCGGGAAAAAAAACTGAGTAAGGCAGCTATTTATCAACTGGCACTCAGATATCGCAAAATTACTGCTGATAATAATATGTTACTGATCCTCAACGATCATCTTGATATTGCCCTGGCAGTCCAAGCAGACGGGGTTCATCTCGGGCAGGATGATCTCCCGCTGACTGCGGCGCGTGGTCTGACAACACAGCTGATTCTCGGCAGTTCCACCCATAATCTTGCGGAGGCGAAACAGGCAATCGCTGACGGTGCCGATTATATCAATATCGGACCGATCTATGCAACTCAGACCAAACAGCTCAGCTATGACTCGCTGGGACTGGAAACGATGCATCAAGTCGCAGCTGAAGTCGATATTCCTTTCACTGTAATGGGTGGCATCAAGGAACATCATCTGGATAAGTTAATTAATCTCGGTGCACGGCATATCGCCATGGTCACCGAAATAACCCAGGCCGCAGATATCACCGCCAGAGTCAGACAACTCCGCAGTCACTGGTAAACGCTGAGAACACCCCGGGAACGCTGAGCCCCAGCTCGGCAAAATCTGTTCTCATATTCACCTGACTTCAAAAAAGTGTTATTTCTAGGCAGTTTTTATTTTCAATCTTTGTCTCTTTCAATTATAGGTGATATATTACTTAGATAACGATTAACGATTAATTTATGATATTTTGTTACTTATTGTTAAATTAGTGTCTGAACGGAAAGTCTCAATTAAGTAATTAACGTTTTCATTCAGGCACAAATTATAAGGAAAATTCCAGATGAATAAAACTGGGCACTATGGAATATACGGGGGACGCTATGTGGCTGAAACCCTGATGCCGGCTTTGACTGAGCTCACCGCAGCTTACGAAAAATGTAAAAAAGACCCGGCTTTTATCAAAGAATTTGAAACCTATCTTCAGGATTATATCGGCCGTAAATCACCACTCTATTTAGCGTCACGCCTGACTGAACATTGCGGCGGTGCCCAAATATACCTTAAACGCGAAGACCTCAACCATACCGGAGCTCATAAAGTAAATAATACCCTTGGTCAGGCTTTACTCGCCAAATATATGGGAAAAAAAAGACTGATTGCTGAAACCGGTGCCGGCATGCACGGAGTCGCAACCGCAACCGTCGCCGCCCTGTTCGGGTTCGAATGTGAAGTCTTTATGGGCAGTGAGGATATTCGGCGGCAGGCTCCAAATGTTCAGCGCATGTATGCACTTGGCGCTAAGGTAACCGCGGTCGATTCTGGAACTGCAACGCTCAAAGATGCCATGAACGAGGCCCTGCGTAATTGGATTACTACTGTTGAAGAGACTTTTTACGTTATCGGCACTGTCGCCGGGCCCCACCCCTACCCTGAGATGGTCAAAGATTTCCAGTCAGTAATCGGCACTGAAGCCCGCGAGCAGATTCTGGAAAAATGCGGCAGATTGCCGGATGAAGTTATCGCCTGTGTCGGCGGTGGTAGTAATGCAATGGGAATATTCGCCGGATTTGAAAAAGATGAACAGGTCAAACTGATTGGCGTTGAAGCTGGCGGCGATGGTATTGATACCCCATTCCATGCTGCAAGCATTACCGGTGGTCAAGTAGGTGTCCTTCACGGTTGCAAAACCTATCTGCTCCAGGACAATGACGGCCAGATCCATCCGACTCACTCAATTTCCGCCGGCCTTGATTATCCCGGTGTGGGACCTGAACACGCCTGGTTCAATGATATGAAACGCGCTGTTTATACTGTCATTGATGATAAAGAGGCAGTGGAAGCATTTCATATTCTCTCACGCCTCGAAGGTATTATTCCGGCACTCGAATCTTCACACGCGATTGCCGAAGCCATGCGCCGAGCACCCAAAATGTCACCGGCTGAAATTATTGTGGTAAATCTTTCCGGCCGCGGCGATAAAGATATGCAAAGTGTAGTAGAATATGAGAATGAGGTGAACAAATGAGCCGGATAGAAAAGTGTTTTGAACGTTGTGCGGCTGAAAACCGCAAAGCCCTGGTGATGTACGTCACCGCCGGTTGCCCTGACCTGCAGACGACTGAACAGTTAATCAACGGTATCACTGCCGCAGGTGCTGATATTATCGAACTTGGGGTACCATTTTCTGATCCAATGGCAGACGGTCCGACAATTCAGGTATCAAGTCAAAAAGCCCTGGATGCCGGGACTGAACTCAAAGATATTTTGGCCATGGGTGGCAGAATAAGAACCAAAACCGAAGCACCGATGATTCTGTTCAGCTACTACAATGTAATTCTGGCATACGGCACCGAGAGGCTGGCGGCAGAATGCGCAGCACTCGGCATTGACGGCTGGCTGATCGTTGATGTACCATTGGAAGAACGCGATGAACTGCTGCCGATAATGCATCAGCATAATCTCAGTTTAATTCCATTGATTGCACCAACAACCCCTCCGGAACGTGCCGCGAAGATTGTTGAAGACGCCAGTGGTTTTGTCTATTATATCACCGTAAAAGGGGTAACAGGCGCCAGAACATCGTTCAAAGAGGATCCAGCGAAAAAACTGGCAACCCTGCGCAAACTAAGTCCAGTCCCGGTAGTTGCCGGTTTCGGCATCTCCACACCGGAAATGGCTGCCGAAACCGCCAAAAATGCCGATGGAATTGTTGTCGGCAGTGCCTTGGTCAAACTGACACTACAGGACAAATCACCTGAACAGATCATAAAAGAGAGTATTGAATTCGTCAGCAACCTGGCTAGAGCATTGATAAAGTAGCTCAGGCGAAACGCCTGTGTTTTGAACATAACCGGCTTTGCCGGAACTAAAAAGTAGTCTGCGACTTCCAGGCGCATTGACAAATAATCCCCTTTGGGGATTAAGAATTTTACTTCGTCCTCTACGAGTGTCGCCAGGATGTCGCCTGTTGAAAACCACAAAGTAGAAATACAAGTGGAAATACCTATCCGAACATAGTGACGGACGAAGTAATTTCATGCGTTTAAAGTATACATTACCGGAGAATATAGATGCCCAAAGAAATTGAACGTAAGTTTCTTGTCATAACTAATGCATGGTGCAATAAGACAGAGAATAAAACCCCTATGCGCCAAGGCTACGTTCGCGCCATTGACTGCACGGTAAGAGTCAGAATTGCCGAAACTACAGGTTATCTGACAATTAAAGGACGAACTGAAAATTTCACCCGCGATGAATACGAATATGAGATCCCCCTGCAAGATGCCGAAGAGATGCTGAATAACCTCTGTCATGGCGGCAGTGTGGAAAAATTTCGTTATAAAGTTATCGTTGACGGCAACGAATGGGTGATCGATGAATTTACCGGCCTTAACCGTGGGCTGATCATGGCAGAAATTGAATTGAATTCAGAAACCCAATCTTTCAGCACCCCGGAATGGCTGGGGGAAGAAGTCTCGCATGACTCCCGCTATACCAATGGAGCACTGGCCATGAAACCATACTCAACCTGGGAATAAATCATGAAAATAAAAATATGCGGCATAACTAATCTGGCTGATGCCCAGGCGGCGGTCGCTGCCGGTGCTGATTATCTCGGCTTTATCTTTTACCAGAAATCACCACGGTCAGTTACGCTCAAGAAGGCGGTAGAAATTATTATCAAATTAAAGACTCCAGTAAAAAAAGTGGGAGTATTTGTTAATGCCTCAAGTGCTGAAATCAATAATACCGCTTTCTTGTGCGGGCTGGATATTATTCAACTCCACGGCGATGAACCGGCAGCATTAGCTGAACAGCTGGGCAGCGAACGGGTCTGGAAAGCTTTTCATATAACTTCAGAAGAGGATATTGCCAGAGCAGCCAAATATCCGGCAGCGGCAATCGTGGTTGACACCGCAACTGCCGGCCTGCGAGGTGGAACAGGAAAACCCTGTGACTGGCAACTGGCCGCTCAAGCGGCACAAAGTTTTACCACCATTCTGGCCGGGGGTATAAATCCGCAGAATGTACAGGAAGCAATAGAAACAGTTAAGCCGTTTGCCATTGATACCGCTAGCGGTGTGGAAGCATCACCCGGCATTAAAGATCACAAAAAAATAGAGGAACTGTTTGAGGTGTTAGGAGTTAGGTGTTAGTGCTCTGTAAACCTTAAATATTCATATCCCTGTAAGGGATTAACACCGTAGCCCATTGCAACGCAGTGGGTTTATGTCAGACATATAATAGTTCCCTGTAGGGGAACAATAATAATTGGAGTTCCCCTACAGGGAACTAATTTGGTAATTTTATTATAACCCACGGTGCTACCGTGGACTACGATATGCATCCCTTACAGGGATAGGTCAAAAACGAACTTTTAAGTTTTATATTAAACTGGAAAAAAGTAGGCGATTGCCTCACAAAGGATAACTAATGGACAACGGTGCACTTTATATTGTGACAACCCCGATCGGCAACCTCGAAGACATCACCTTGCGAGCTCTGAGAATTCTCGGTGAAGTCGATCTGATTGCCGCCGAGGATACCAGACACACCAGAAAATTGTTGAGCCATTTCGAAATCTCAACTCGAATGGTCAGTTATCATATTCACAACGAACATCGCAAAACTGAACAGCTGCTTGATCAGATCGACGATGGCTTGAAAATTGCCATGGTTTCCGATGCCGGCACGCCGGGTATCGCCGATCCGGGTTTTTTATTGGTCAGGGAAGCGGTAAAACGGGGTATTGAACCGATAGTTATACCGGGTGTTTCATCGGTGATTTTTGCGGCGGCAGTGGCTGGCTTGCCGATTGATAAATTCTCATTTTACGGCTTTCTGCCGGTAAAATCTGGCAGAAAAGCCAATACCTTGAAAAAAATTGCCGAGATCGGTTATACTGCGGTTATTTTTGAATCACCACACCGGATTACCAAAACGCTTAATGCAATTGCCAATGAGATTGGTGCTGAAACCCCAGTTGCAGTCGTTCGCGAAGCAACCAAGCTCCATGAAGAGATACTACGCGGCCCAGCCGCTGAACTGGCCGCCACCCATGCCGAACGCAAATGGAAAGGCGAATGCGTCATCGTTATCTCGCCAGTAACGCCATAAAAACTTTTGACAGAATCATTTTTGACAGAATCATTTTTGACAGAATCATTTTCTCTTAAAAACAAAACTATAAATTATTATTAAAAAATGAACCCAAATGTGGGAGCAGACCTCCGGGCGGCGAAAATAAATATGCAATTTATCTCTATTCTTCTCAAAAAGAAAGTCTAATCATCATGACTTGATGAACGGAGTTTTTTCAATGATCCACGCTGCTTTTTGCTGTCTAAACGACGTTTTACCGAACCTTTAGTCGGTTTGGTCTTACGACGCTTTTTCGGCGGGATAAGATATTTGGTGATAATTGCCTGCAAACGTTGTGCGGCATCTTCCCGGTTTTTCATTTGCGTCCGGTAACGCTGCGCCTCGATAATCAACTCACCGGCGGTCGTGATCGAACTGCCAATCGCATTAATCAACCGCTGTTTCAGATCCGGCGGCAATGAGCTTGTATCGCGGATATTAAACCGCAACCGAACTGCAGTGGCAACTTTATTTACATTCTGTCCGCCAGGTCCTGAAGCATGAAAAAACTCTTCATTCAGCTCATTATCAGTGATAACAATATTTTTCGATATTCTGATCATAGTTTTTTCTGCGGGTAATTGGGGATTGAATTAACAAATAGGGAACCGTAACGTTTAGAAACTACCCGACGATCGAGAATAGCGATAATACCATGATCTTTGCGACTGCGAATCAACCGCCCAACGCCCTGGCGAAACTTCAGCACCGCTTCCGGCAAGCTATACTCCATAAATGAACTACGCCCATTCGCCTCGATCTGTTCACATCGTGCCTGAACCAACGGATGCGTCGGTACGGCGAATGGGAATTTGGTCACAATAACATTACTCAACGCTTCGCCCGGCACATCGACCCCGGTCCAGAAACTATCGGTGCCGAAGAGTACAGAATCAATATCATCTTTAAACTCTTCCAACATTCTGCTCCGTGTAAGTTGTTCACCCTGAACCAACAAATTGATACCGTTCCGGCGGAAAAACGGCTCAAGCTCCTCGGCACAATAACGCAGCGCACTGTAACTGGTAAACAACACAAAAGCTTTACCATGGGTAATCGAAACCAGTTTACGAATACTCTCCACCAATGCCTCATTATAATCCGGGTGATTGGGTTCCGGCATATCACTGCCCGGCAGGTAAAGAATACCCTGTTCGTCACTGAATGGTGTCCCAAGCACCAACTCTGCACCATGACCGTAACCGGTTCGTTGACGATAATAATCCAGCTGATGATGCACAGTTAAGGTCGCACTGGTCAGAATTACGGGGAAAGTCTTGGCAAAGAGCAATTCATTGAGCAACATATTGACGTTCAACGGCGCGGCATTCAGCGTCAGTCCATTACGCTCTTCTTCGACCCAGTAAACATGTTCCGGGCAACTCATACTGACAAAACAGTTTACGCCATCGGCAATGGCATCACAACGTTTAGCCTGCGCGTCAAGTTCAAGTTTAAAATCTTCATCTTCCAGAATTTTGATATAATTACGCAACTGCCGCCCGAGTTTATTCATCGGCTGCGACAGTAGATCAGGTGCCACGTTGGGATGTTTTACCCGCCTGACTGAATCACTTTGCTCTTCCAGAAATTTTTCATAGTAGTGGAAAAACTTTAAACTCTCCTCCTTGGCATCAGCAACCATTGCCCGTAATTCCAACGCCTCTTCACCCGATTTAAGCAATAATCCTTTGCCAGATTCAGGATTAAACAGCCGATTCATTGTTTTCATCGTCGCGCCACTGTTCACCCGCAACCCCAGGTAATCCGCCGCATTACGTTCCAGAGTATGCGCCTCATCAATCACCACCGCACTATAGGTCGGCAACAGAGTTATATCCAGATCATCTTCCTGTTTCATTTTGAGATCGGTAAAGAACAGCGCATGATTGGCGACGATAACATCAGCTTTTTCCCATTTCATACGGGCTTTCCAATAAAAACACTGCTTAAAAAATTCACATTTAGGCCCACCGCAATTGCCGCCTTCACAACAGACACACTGCCACGATTCCGGTTCGACCCTGAAATCAAGCGTACTGCGTGAACCTTCCCCATCCTCTTCAGCCCAGAGTGCAACCCGTTCAATCTCCGGCAACATTGATGTCAACGGTAAAAATTCATCTTTGCGACTACCGGTTGACTGACGCAATCGGCGTTTACACAGATAATTGCTTCGCCCTTTAGCTAAACAAGCCTTGAATTCAACTCCCATAATCTGACGCAAAATGGGAATATCTTTATGATACAACTGTTCCTGCAAGTTAATCGTTTCGGTTGAAATAATTACCGGTTTAGTTGACTGTTTAGCATAGTGAATCAACGGCACCAGGTAGGCGAAACTTTTACCGACACCAGTTGGGGCTTCAACACATAAATTATGATTATCGCGCAACGCCTCAGCCGTACGCAACGCCATTTCCGCCTGTTGCGGGCGCGGTTCATAAGGGCGTCCACCCACCTTGCCTGCTTCAACCAATGGACTGGCGGCTCCGAAAAAATCTACAGTCGCTTCAATTATATCCACTTTAGGTGGAATATCGATATCTTCGATAAAAATATCGTCCACTTCATCATCAAGCCCGGCAAACGGCTCATTCTCGTCAAACGGCTCTTCGTATTCAATTGGTTTTATCACGAAACTAAACTATTCCTATTTTTTCTATTAGGTGAACATAACCGGCTTCGGCGGAACTTTTTCAGACAGGATTGACAGGATTTTTTATTTTATCCTGTTTTATCCTGTTCATCCTGTCAAAAATATCTACCCGAACGTAGTGACAGACGAAGTAATGTTCTTCCATTAAACACTGCGAAGCAGAATTTATTTCCAATTCATCTGCTGCAACCATGTCGCACATAGTTCAGGCCAGGCGGCAACATCACTGTTCTCCAGTGCCAAACCAAGTCCATGTCTGCCGTGAGGGAAGACATGCAATTCAAACGGTACATCGCAACGCCTCAATGCCTGGCTGAACAGAAAACTATTCTCTACCGGCACCCCTGCATCATCAGCGGTATGCCAGAGAAAGGTCGGTGGAGTTTCACTGGTGACGCGGGTTTCCAACGACATCTTTTTACGCAAAACTAAATTTCCCTTGCCAACCAAATTATCAAAAGAGCCGACATGCCCAAATTCACCGGAACTGATAACCGGATAACAGAGAATCAACCCGTCCGGACGCGCACTGACCGCCTGCAAGTCATCTTCAACAGTTACAGCTTCATCATACAACACGCCAATCGAAGCCGCCAGGTGACCGCCGGCAGAAAATCCACAGACCGCAATTTTATTCGCCCGAATATTCCACTCTTCGGCATTATTTCTGACCATCCGCACTGCTCGCGCCGCATCCAGTAACGGTGCCGGGTGTTTATGTGGCGCAGTCCGGTATTGAACAACAAACGCATGAATACCCTTGCTGTTAAAAAATTCCGCCACCGGCTGACCTTCATGTGCCGCACGGTGACTATATCCACCACCGGGGAAAACAATTACCGCTCCGACGGGTTCTTCCACCGCAGCCGGATAAAATTCAATGTAGGGCCGAAACTCATCATCTCCTGCGGAAGCTGGAACATCTCCAGGCCATAAATCTATTCTACTCATCTTAAAAATCCTTTGTCCAGTAGGTTTTTGATTGCTAAACTAACCATTAAATTATTCGTTTAACTAACATTAGCACACTGCACCAATTTGTCGAATAAAAGAACAGGATAAAAGAGTAAAAAAACACTCCAATTAGTTTTTATCATACCCATTAAGATGTACAGAATATTAATTCATTAAAAGAGGCCATAATCAGGTGACATTAAAACTTCATCAAACCTAGAAGTAATATATTATCATGGCGGTGAACAGGTATGCCAGTTTTGCCAAAACTGGCACAAAAAATTAGAACACAATCCACAACTATGGCGTTGGTAATACTTATTACGGAGAGTTGTTTAACCGTCAGATTTGAAACCAATCCACAACTGTTCGCAAAGAGGCATCCACAGCGATTAGTTGTTTGACCGTCAGATTTGAAACCAATCCACAACCCAACCGAGGTGTTTCAGATGCTGTAATCAGTTGTTTGACCGTCAGATTTGAAACCAATCCACAACAGCCTGGTTTGCTTTGTCAGTTTTTGTTGTGTTGTTTGACCGTCAGATTTGAAACCAATCCACAACTTTCGCCTTACTGCTATAATGTAGGAAGCAGTTGTTTGACCGTCAGATTTGAAACCAATCCACAACTTGATCGGCACCTTGATCACCGCCGCAGTTGTTGTTTGACCGTCAGATTTGAAACCAATCCACAACTAACACCCGGATCTTATTGACTAATAGCGGGTTGTTTGACCGTCAGATTTGAAACCAATCCACAACTGTGGCGACTGAAAACAACGTAAAACCCAAGTTGTTTGACCGTCAGATTTTAA
>JAKIUY010000143.1 GCA_021647315.1 Victivallaceae bacterium | reverse complement strand
CAAACTTAACGATGTATTTATCATTGTGGAGTCCTCCTTTTTTTGAGTTACCGTAATATACTTTACGGATAAGGTTGCTCCACTCTCTTTTTAATCTTTTTTAAAAATTGTTAGGACACATGTGAGATCATGTATCATCTTTTCGCGTCGCGGACAGAAATCAGGGACGCTCCTCGGGAATATGTTAATGACAGTGCAGGAGCATCTGTCTTACTGGGCTAAACTAGAAATTAAGCTCAAAACCCCAAGCTAAACAGTTACAGAGCGATTTGATTTAAGGAGTTCTACTTGATTTGTCTGCTTTGAATTTTTGTGGATAGCAGGAGCAGTAACTGAAAAAATAATTCATCAAGCACAAAAAATATCTTATTTCAAGAAGTTGAGGCGAAGATTATTGAAGTAAGAAATTTGAATATAAGTTTTCCGTTATTGAATTTTTATCTTCAAATTCGATAAGCATACTAATAGTTCTCTGACTTATCACGCCCCCAAGCACCAAGCCCCAGCACCAAGCCCCAGCACCAAGCCCTACTTCATCACATTCGACCAGTTCGGCATAGTAAAATTTGTTGTCCCTTTCAATAACAGCCGCATTTTTCCAGTCCATGAATCAATAACATATAACATTGAACGGCCTTGATAAGTTCTAGTACAAACAATCTGCCTGCCATCCGGCGCCCATGAAGGACTTTCCCAGCTGCCAGCGGCTTTCACTAAAACCCGGGAACTGGTTTTACCACTCGGATCAACTAACGCAATGGTGTAATCTTTGCCCATTCTGGCGGCATAAGCAATAATGCCATCTTTCGACCAGGTTGGAGCCACAGCTTCGCTACCCAAAGTTTGAATTCGTTGCGGCGTGCCGCCATTGGCAGAGACAATCCATAACCGCGGTCGTCCTGTAACACGATTTGAGACAAAACATAGTTTGCCGCCACCGGGACTCCAGCATGGAGTTGCTTCAACGGCAGTATCAGCAGTCAATTGACGCCGTGCCCGACTGCCGACCGCTTTGACATAAAGATCAACCATCCGCCCCTTACTGGCAATAAAAGCCATATATTTACCGTTAGGAGAAATCGCCGCACCGGCATTAGTTCCGGGATACGAGGCAATCACCCGAGACATCACTTTTCTGCCCAGCTGGGTTTGAACAATATCCGTCGCACCAGTGGCGTAACGCGTATAGATAATCGATTTACCATTCGGGAACCATTCAGGCTCCACGCATAATGTCCGGTAGGCAGTCAGCCGTTTAACTTTACCTTTAGCACCTTCGATGCCGCAACTATAAATATTTTTAACCTTGCGACTCGTCTGGGCGCAAAACAACACAGCACTATTACAGATCCCGGGAATTTTAAATATTTTATTCAGTACTTTATCAACCGCCCTGGCGGCAACCTGCCGTCTGTTTACCATCCGTTCACTTACTCTGAACCAGACCACCCCGGACTCATTGTAAACAGTCAAATTCAGGAAACCATGCTGCACCGCACCTTTCATAGTATAAGTGCTTTTTGTCCCCGGCGCAACAACCTTAAACCAGCCGCATGAACGCAAAAACTGTCCAACCATAGCGGAAAGCTGTGCATCGCCACTAATTTTATAAAAAGCCATACCGGGATTACCGGTAAAACCTTTGGCAAGTTTGGTAACTCGGGTAGTATTGGCATTTAACTCTGTCCCAAACAGTCCGACTGATAATAACACAAGATAAAAATATTTTAACATAATAACTAAAACCTCATTTTTTTAGGCAGGATAAACAGGATAAATTGCCCTTGTCAATCAACGTTCTTTCAATATGCTAAATCTAAATGGTTTTACCGCACTTTACAAACTATAAAAACAGATTTTCTTTATCTACTTTAAAAACACAAAGAATGCAGTATAATAACATAGCGAAAGATTACAATTATAAGGTCTTTGATAAAAATGAAAAATAAAGGTGCTATTGATGAAGTATAATGGTGTCATAATAAAAAAAATTGAGATTATTGACGAGCGATTATTGAAATTGAACACCCTGCTTCCGCTTCAATGCGATCTACTAGAACAAGATTTTTTCTTGAAAAGTGGAATTGAACGTACCCTACAGGTCTGTATTGAAGCCGTGATCGATATTGCTGAACGTATAATCTCTTTGGAAGATATATCTCCTGCAACCACTGCTTTTAATGCATTAAGTAAATTAGAGGATAGTGGTATTTTAGCCGATGCAAAACGCTATAAAAAAATGATTCAGTTCAGAAATTTTGTTGTTCACCGCAATGAAGCTGTGGCTAATGAAGAACTTGTCTATATCTGTAATAATAAACTAAGTGATTTTAAAGACTTTATTAAAGAAGTACAACGTTATGAATGAGACAGAAATAATAGATTTTGAAAACTTAAAAAAAAAATTCAGATACAGAAATAACATTGCAGCCGCTTTTGTCTTTGGTTCTGCCCAAAATGCAGTAGTAA
The DNA here is from genome assembly GCA_021647315.1 of Victivallaceae bacterium. GTDB lineage: Bacteria > Verrucomicrobiota > Lentisphaeria > Victivallales > Victivallaceae > JAKIUY01. Next base: position 8,397 of record JAKIUY010000143.1, on the reverse strand, counting down.
AACCAGGTAGTGATATTGATATTGCGATACTTTTTGATACCATGCCTGCTACTGAAGAAAAATTTAATTTATATGCAGATTTATGTGATGCCGTCGCCAGCGACAAGCCAATAGATATGATAGTACTGAACAATGCTGAACCCATTTTAGCCTTTGAAGCTATAAGTGGCAAGCGAATCTCAAACAACAACCCCGAAAAAACCGCAGAATTTTCTTCATACACCAGTCGACTATATGAAGATACCATGGCAAATATTCAATATCAATATTCTCTGACAACCAGTAAATCACAAAAATAATGTAGCATAATTTACAAGCTCTTTGGATTGCGGTGATTTTTCACCGCTTTACCTCGGCAACAGGTTTCTCACGATAATTACCAGGCGGCAAGCATACGAATATAATTGAATCTTAAATATCTTATCAATTAATAAAAATGATTTCAGACAAATAGACGCCATCATTAAATACCAATAGGTCGGCGACCGCCACCATAACCAATTCAAATTCCTGCCAGCTACTAAATCCTGCACATATTTATCCGAAAACCGTTCAATATGCATCAGGCCTTCACCGTTCAATGCAGTTATCATTCCAGCACTGTCACCGAACAGTGAAACATCGCCCTGTTGAATTATTCCTGCCGGTTTCAGTGGCAATACGCCACCGCCTTTGACTTCAACCTTGCCTGTAATATTTTCAGTAATTTTAAACTGTTCAAAAATATTTTTAAAATCAAAGTCAGGGCGAAAGCCACCAGTGCCGATATTGATCCGGCCATCCGGCATTGGGAAAATCCAACTATAACCAGGAGTTTTCTGATAAATTTCAAAATAGAAAGCTGCTTTATATGACGTTTCAGTATCAATAATCTCAACTCTGGCAGCCCCGCAGTCAGCGGTTTTAGCTGCACCTGAAAAAGGCTCTTTTGCAGGATGAAAACCATTTGCCAAAATTAATTTATGGTATTTAAGCGTGACCGTCTGACCATGCTCGCTGAAATCTGCAACTTTAGTTTCAGCGTCATAACCGAGGAAACTCAACTGCCTGAATTCCGCACCTGCATTACAGGCTTTTTGATATAGTGCGCGATCAAATTCAGAGCGGTTAACCACTAAATAATGACAGGGGAAAGAATATTCTTTATCGCCAATCTTCATTATCCCCTGGCTTATAGGCAATGTAGGAATATCTATAGCAAAGGCATCAAATACTTTTTGCGGCATACCGCCGCCACAATTCATCAAAGTGCCAGGCTTGTGTCGGTCAACAAAAAGTGTCGTTCCATGTTCAGCTAACTTCGCAGCTAAAACACTACCAGCCACGGAACCACCGATAATCAAATAATCTATAGTTTTATCACTCATATTTTCTCATTATTTTCTTTGCATCCACTTCACACCAAAGCATAAATTAATTTATATCAACGCCTGGGTCTGTCAATCTAATATTTTAACCTAAAAGTATAATTTACTCCAAATCATTTTACAAATATGCGACATTTTCTACAATTTTATTTGGCAATTAACTATTCTCCACTTATTCCCCACTCTACCGGGTCTAATTTATAATATTCGGCAAGCTCATCATAAAGCTGTGGGTGTTTCTCTTTTAACTGACGCGGTTTTTCGAAAAAAGTCTCGGTTGCCACGGCAAAAAACTCAGCCGGATTAGTTGCACCGTAATCATCAATAATATCAGGCTTATGCTTTTCCACTTTCTCACACAACTCAGTGTAATCGTGACCGAGCACCCTTGACCAGGCCATATACTGTGAATGCTGTTCAAGAATCGGTACACCATCCCCTGCCCCGTCTTCCTGGTCTAGTTGATGCGCGAACTCATGCAAAACCACATTATGTCCGTCACGAAAATCTCCCACCTGCATTTTAACATGATCCCAGGCCAAGATCACGGAACCGTTGAGCCAGGATTCTCCCAGCCGGGCTGATTCCTGTTCATGAACAAACTGATTGCCCATTCTTGAGACACCACGGGCAATATATGCTCTGGGATAGACCAGAATAGTGTCAAGTTTCGGATAGTAGGTCGGTTCACGGTTCAACAGCAACATACAGGCCTGCGCCGCAATAGTTACTTTTATTTCATCAGTTATCTCAATCCCCTGACAGCCCTCAAACTCCTTTTCATCCAGGAACACCATAACATGACCTTCAAGTTGGCGTTGTAGTTCTTCCGGCAGGTGCAGGTAAAGCGGCACATTTTTTTCAATAATTTGCCGCCATTGTTCAGTCATGGTTATATGTCGCAATTTGTGGCGGTGCTTCCGGTGCAGCATTGAAGCACCAACAATCAGTCCGAGTACAGCCATAAACAGTGCCACCGCAATTAAAATTTCCATAAACTCCATTGTAATAAATTCCTTATTAAAATTATGGTAAAATTGCCTCAAGTTATAGAATACCGCTTAACTGGCGGAACGCAAATAATACAACTGTAAAAAATTCCATATTTTTTTCAATTCAAGGGTTGCAAAAACCGTTTAAGAATAGAAGTTAGATTGATACAGTTATCACGAAAAAACAGACTCTAAATATTGCTCTAATGCCGTCGCAAAACCTGCTTACGGATTGAAAGCCTTTTTATAACAACAGGAAACTATAATATAATGCCAGCTGATTTTGTTCACCTTCATCTTCATACCCACTACAGCCTGCTCGACGGCGCGTGTACCGTCAAAGGCCTGATTGAAATGGCCAAACTTTACGATATGCCGGCCGTCGCCATGACTGACCACGGTTTTATGGGTGGTACCATTGACATGTATCAGGGCTTCAAAAAAGCCACCCTGAATCCGATTATCGGTTGCGAAATGTATGTGTCACCGACCAATCGTTTTGACCGCAACAAAGATACTCCAAACATTCGCGGTTATCATCTGGTGCTGCTCGCCAAGGATATTACCGGTTATCACAGCCTCTGCAAACTGATGTCCGAGGCTCATCTCAACGGGATGTATTATAAACCACGGATTGATAAAGAACTGCTGGCGGAATACAGTGCCGGATTAATTGGACTTACGGCCTGTATCGGTGGCGAAGTTCCGGTGGCAATCATTGATAACGACATGAATGAAGCTAAACGGCGCATCGGTGAATATTGTGAGATTCTGGGTAAAGATAACTTTTATCTTGAAATTATGGATCACGGTATTCCTAAAGAACTGATTGTCAACCGCGGCATGATTCAGCTGAGCAAAGAGTTAGACATTCCACTGGTCGCGACCAATGATGTTCATTATCTGAAAAAAGAGCATGCCGACGCCCATGACATTATGCTCTGTACTCAAACCCAATCAAAAGTCGATGACCCAAAACGCTTTAAGTTCAATGCACCTGAATATTACTTCAAAAGCCCGGAAGAGATGAAAGAACTGTTCAAAGAGGTTCCACAGGCGGTAACCAATACTGTTGGCGTCGCTGAACGCTGCAATATCGAATTCAAATTTGCCCCGGATGTCAACCATTACCCCGTTTACGATATCTCCAGTTCCGGGCTGGAAGAAAAAGAGTATCTGCGCAATATCTGCCTTGATGCAATACCGGAACGTTATGACTTTGATCCACGTAAACCTGAACTTAATGAAGAACAGCAAGCAATTATCGAACGGCTCGATTATGAACTGGGCGTTATCGACGGTTCACATTATTGTAGTTATTTTCTCGTGGTCAGCGACTTTATCGATTATGCCAGAAAACAAAAAATACCGGTCGGTCCGGGACGTGGTAGCGGTGCTGGTAGCATAACCGCATACTTGACCAAAATTACCGATGTTGATCCCTTGCGTTATAATCTGCTCTTCGAACGTTTCCTGAATCCGGAACGGGTCAGTCCACCTGACTTTGATATTGATTTCTGCGAAGCCCGCCGCTACGAAGTAATTGACTATGTCCGTAACAAATACGGCAGTGATAGCGTCGCCCAGATCGGCACTTACGGCACCTTGAAGGCCAAAGCGGTGATTAAAGATGTCGCCCGGGTACTTGGTCATACTTTTGCCGAAGGTGATATGATTACCAAGTTGATTCCCAATGATCCGAAGATGACTTTGCGGAAAGCCCAGAAAGAGTCTGCGGAACTACGCAAACTTATTAGTGACAACGAATGGGTTCAGAAAATATTCAGTTATGCCGAGATACTTGAAGGCAACAACCGGCAAATGGGCATTCATGCCGCCGGAGTTATTATCGGGGATCAACGCCTTGATAATCTTGTACCGTTGGCACTCGGTGCTCACAAAGAGATCATTACCGAATTCCCTGCTGTACCATGCGAAGAACTCGGGTTGTTAAAAATGGACTTCCTTGGGCTTAAAACTCTGACGGTAATTCAGAAGGCCATTAATAATATTAAAAAACACCGGGATATTGATCTGGACATCACAAAAATCCCATTGGATGACAGACCAAGTTTTGACCTACTTAACCGAGGCGATACCGTCGCGGTATTCCAGCTTGAGTCCAGCGGGATGCAGAATCTTTGCCGCCAGTTCGGGGTGGAAACTATCGAACATATTATCGCATTAATTGCGATCTATCGGCCGGGACCAATGCAATTTATTCCAGATTTTGTCGGCCGTAAAAAAGGTACGATGGCACTGGAATACGATCACCCAAAAATGGAACATATTCTTAAAGAAACCTACGGCATCATGCTCTATCAGGAACAGATTATGCAGGTAGTGCAGGAATTGGCTGGTTTTACGCTTGGCGGGGCAGATATTCTGCGTCGGGCGATTGGTAAGAAAAAAGTTGATGTGTTGGAAACTCAAAAGGTTAAGTTTGTTGAAGGTTGCCTCAAATATAATAACATTAAGCAAAGCAAAGCCGAAGAAATCTGGGAAAAGATCGGTATGTTTGCCGGTTACGGATTTAACAAATCGCACAGTGCAGCCTATGCATTTATAGCTTATCATACCGCCTACCTGAAAGCAAACTATCCAGTAGAATTTATGGCAGGGGTTTTAGCCTGTGAAATTGATAATGCCGAAAAAATTGCCTTTATGATCAATGAATGCCGCGAAATGGGCATCAAAGTCCTACCACCTGATATTAACGGTAGCGGGATTAACTTCTCGGTCGACGGCGATGCAATTCGTTTTGGTCTAGGTGGAATCAAGGGGGTTGGAGAAGCCGCTGCTGCCAAAATTATGGAATCACGCGAACAGGATGGCAAATACACCTCACTACTTGATTTCTGTGAACGCGTCGGGCGGGCAGTTAACTCCAGAATGAATAATCACCTGAATAAATCAGGGGCATTCGACAGTCTCGGGCTGAAACGTTCCCAAATAGAAGCGGTAATTGATGATACCATGTCGTATGCCCAGAGTCGCATCAAAGATAAAGAAGCTGGTCAAGGATCATTGTTCGACATGCTGGATGAATCTGAACAGGAAGAAATATTCAACGTCCCAGTGCCGGATATTCCGGAGTTTGATGAAAACGAAATACTCAAAACAGAGAAAGAACTGCTTGGCTTCTATATTACCGGTCATCCGTTGGCAAAGTTTTCCGAAATCATTAATACCTATTCAAGTGATAACCTGCGCAATATCGCCGAATATAAAGATAATCTCGGAGTCAGAATCGGCGGTATTGTAAAAACTGTTCAGACTAAAATCAGCAAAAAAGGCAGCCAGTATCAGATTCTCGCATTTGAAGACCTGAATGGAGTCATGGAGTGCATGGTCTACGAAAAATGTCTGGAAAAAATGCAGCAAGCCGGAGTTCAACTTGTTGAAGATATGCCGATTTTCATCGAAGCATTGACCTCTAAACGAGAAGAGACAGAACGCCTTAAACTAGTCGCGGAGAACATAACCCCCTTACAAGCTGTTACCGAACACCATACAGAAGAGATTCATCTACATATATACGAAGGCAGTACCTCACATGAAACAGTCAATGAATTATTGCAGTTATGCCAGAACTATCCCGGTGAAGCCAAGGTTATTATATGCATAAGTACTGTTTCAGGTGAAATTGTCTTTATTGAAAGTTCCCATAAATACCGGGTCAATGTAAATGAACAGTTACTCGAAAGGATAAAAGGAATACTAGGTGAACGCCGTTTCAAACTGAAGCCGGATGAAGAACTTCCGATACCACGCCGCCGTTATATCCCCAAAGAAAAAAGTGAGTAAAAATATTATTTAGCCATAAATGACATGAGCTTATAACAAATTGAATAATCAAGAAGAAAAGAAAAAAATATGTGGATACTTAGATGGCGGGCTGGGTTGAATTGGGAAAATCAGGATTACTATCCAGATTATACTATTACTTATTTCGATAATATTCAGAAATCTTAATCCCTGAGGTTGAGATAAAAGTTTAGCTCCTTCCACATCCAGACCCTGTTTTACCTACACCGTGACTACATCGGCAATAAACTGCTGAGATTCGATACAAAGTTTATCATCACCACTGACCATAATGGTCGGGACATGGTCACCGGCAACGCCAGCATCAATCGCCACCTCGCCACATCTGACGCCATTCATCCAGAAATAAGTTGCGAGCTGTTGTCGTTTTCGGTCAAACACTATCCGGTGCCGCTTCTGTATTGATAAAAAAGTCGACTAACTCCATGAGCAACTCTTTGACAATTTCATTATAACCATCTCTATCCGGGTTACCGGCATAAATCAGATTATGCTGCTCCAGCGGATCGATGTCGACATCATACAGTTCCAGATATTTTTCATTGCCGTAATATAAAAGTTTATATTTACCTTTCCGGATCATCCTGCGGTCATACATTTCAGCAAAAACAGCTTCACGGCCTTCAATTGCGCTACCTTTTACCAGAGGCATTAATGACCGGCTGTATGATTTTTCCGGCTTGGCAACTCCGGCAATATCAAGAAAAGTGGCAAACAGATCAACATTCTGTGCAAAAGCGTCAACCCGGATATTCTCTCGCGCTGTTGCCGGGGCACTGATAATCAGCGGCACATGCACATTTGGTTCATAGAGAAAATTGTTTTTAATTATCATGCCGTGATCCCCCTGGTATTCGCCGTGGTCAGCGGCAAAAACAATCACACTGTTATCATAAATAGCATTGCGTTTCAGTGCGTCGACAATTTTTCCGACCTGGTCATCGATAAAGGAAATAGTTGCCAGATAATGACGCCGCATAGCTTTCACTTTTTCTATAGTCTCCTGACCCCAGGCAGTTTTCGGCAGATAGAAATCGGTCAGCTTTTTATCTACGGCATCACGAAACATGTTACTTTTCTGCGCCACGCTGTCAGGCACATAAGTTGGTTCAGGAATATCAATACCTTCATACAGATCATAATATCCCTGCGGGGGGTCATAAAATTCATGCGGACTGCACAGCCCAATTTGCATCATAAACGGCCGCTGCCGCAACTTATTGTCATGCTGGTCAATAAAACGGATAGCACGATTGGTAATAACGCCATCAATATGGTCGTCCGGTGAATATTCACTGATCCGCGACCAGAACATTTTATTAATCTGTTCCTTACTGTCATAGCTGAACGGTAACGGCAAATCATGTTCATTCAGGTAGTCATAATACATGCCGGACTCTTCAACCCTGGAATGCTGTGAATGTTTACCTTCAGTCAAGGACTGAAATTGAAACCCATGATCGACCGCGCAATGACCGTTCCACTGTTCCCAGAGGTGTAGTTTGCCGATAACTGCCGTATTATAGCCGTTATCTCTCAACAATGCGGGGAAGCAGATTTCATCGCTGCTCATCAGATCAATATTATGATGACAATGATGATCATGCACATATTTACCGGTAATCATTGAAGCTCGACTCGGCAGACAGATCGGGTTAGTCGCATAAAAGTTCTCAAACAACACTCCATGCGCGGCAAGCTGATCAATATTCGGGGTAATCGCGACTGGATGACCATAACAGCCAAGCATATCATGCCGGAGCTGGTCAACTAAAATAAATATAATATTGGGTTGCATACTGTAGTACTATCTCCTTCTATTAGAGTTTTATAACGTTCTATTCTATATTTTTTACAACGCTGAATACAACCGGCTTTGCCGGAACGAATAAAAACAAAAACCGTTAGCCACGAATGCACGAATAAAAAAACTTTGTGGCTTGGAGTCTCCGTGGTTTTCTTTTCCCTCAAAATACAATTTCCAATGAAAAAAACTTATGAGGCAGTAAATTAAATCTCATCAGGCAGGGCTTTAATGAGGCAAAGCGATCGTGATGTTTACAAGTTAAAATCAATAAAGCAGGTCACACCTGTCCTAACAATTATAAAAACTACCTGATTTAACAATTTTTTCCATTCAAGTCATTCAATTTTGTTCAATTTTGTTCAATTTCTCAAAAGTACCCCCCTGTTTTAAACTATGCTGTCCT
>JAKIUY010000142.1 GCA_021647315.1 Victivallaceae bacterium | reverse complement strand
TACTCCGTGGTTTTTTGCAAGTTTAGGGATTAATACACAAGTGCATTCTTTTAGCTAGTTTTCTGTGCGTTATCAAACTCAACCGCGCAGCTCTTTAATAGCTTTTAGATCGCAAAACGGTATAAATTACGAGGTATCAATTTGAAAATTTGTGAAAATACTGTCATCTTATGTTTTGATGGATTCATTGTCTGCTCCTTTTTTTAGACGAAAATAAAGTAGCGTGAATCCATCATATTTTCAATTTTTAAAAATCCTATGGGATGACTGTGATTTGTAATCATTATATTAAATGATATATTGATTTAACTATTGAACTTTACACTAGCTGAGTGCTGAGTGAACCGAATATTATTAATTTACTCAACTTTGCTTAGTTTTGCAGTCGTCCAGATGCTAATGTTTATTTTTATGGAGAGGATAAAATGAAAATGAAGCTATATTCAAAGGGCATAATATTTTATAGGAAGTATAAAACAAGTGACATTGCATTGATTATTGGAACTGTGCTGTTTTTTTGTATATTTGCAGGCATACAGTTGCAATCTCTTGAATGGGTTGGGGTGTCAGCATTTCTCGCAATATTAGTTAATATATACTTTTTTCGCCCTGTTTACGGTTATATAAATATTGAAAAGGGCTATGCGATGAGTCGTTGTTTTCAAAGGCGTCAACTGAAAACATTAAGAATGGAGTTTAGCGAGCAAAAATTAAAAATAATAACAAGGCATGGCTATGCTGTTTTTTTTGAAGTTCCTAATGTCAGTGAAGCACAGTACGAGGAGATAAAAAAAATATGCGTTGGTCATCTGAGTACAGTTGAATTTGAACCTCATCTGAAAACTAGGGTGCCAAGCGCTTAACCTGAGAACGTAGTCGAGTAACGCTTGAGCGACCTTTCCGCACCTACGGAGCTGAAGGGTCTTTAACCTCTATCACGGGCTTACGCACCGTGGCTACGGTTTAACCATCCCTACGGGATTATAAAACTAGAACCGGTAATAGTTTCATAATCAAAAAGTTAGTGGAGTTGTAAATTTAGCATTGAACAGCCCTGGGGGTCACTGACTTACGCCCGAGCGACACTGGCAGAATAACTTATGTATAAAAATTACTCTTCAGCGTTGTCTGCTTCTTTCTGCAATATTTCAGTTATAAAGAGCTCTACTAATATTGAATCAAACTGGGTGCCTGAATTATTTTTTAATTCATCAATTATTTCTTTTTTAGTAAGAGAATTTTTATAGCTTCTGACTGAACTCATTGCATCATAGGAATCCGCTATGGAAATAATTTTAGATTGGATGGAAATATTTTCACCTGTCAACCCGCCTGGATAACCTTTGCCGTCGATTCTTTCGTGATGGTTTAAGATATATTCAGCAATTTCTTTCATTCCTCCTAGCGAAGATAATATTCTATAACCACTTGTGGGGTGCTTTTTAACTTCCAGCCATTCACTTCTGTCCAGCACACCGGTTTTATTTAATACTTCGTCAGGTGTCATTATTTTTCCAATGTCATGCAGTAAGCCAGCTGTCTTTATTTCGGCAATCGCCGCCGCTTTCATTTTATAGGCTCTTGCCAGTTTTGTTGCATATTCCGAAACCCGTTCCGAGTGTTCTTCCGATTTTATATCTTTTTCAAACAGCGTGGTTTTAAATACTTCAATTGTTCTGCTACGCCGACTTGGAGCTTCCAGCATTTTTATCTTGTACATATTATCTTCAGCTTCCTTGAAAATTTTATCTATATTGGCACTGGAATCATTTTTAGTTGAGTAGCCGAATGAGACCGAAATATTGATATTGCCAATGGTCTCATTTGCCATACTTGAACCAATTCTATCGATAATAGTTTCAGCTTCTGTCGGAGTTGTGTTGGGTAACAGTATAACAAATTCATCGCCGCCAAGTCTGGCAATAATTTCATCATTGCGACAGCATAATTTAAGAATAGCCGCGATTTTTATCAGCAGTTCATCGCCTTTGTCATTGCCAAGTGAATCATTAATCAATTTTAATCCATTGGCATCGCCGATAATTATCGTTAAAGGATAATTTCTGGTAACATCCAGTCTGCGAAGTTCTTCTTCAAAGAATCTTCTATTATACAGCCCGGTTAAATGGTCATGGTAATTTATATGAACCAATTCTTCTTCCTTCAATTTTATATTGGTAATATCTTGGATTACACCGATAACTTTTATGGGGTTGTTCTGCACGTCACGATCTAGATAAGCTTTTGAGTTTATGAATTTTCTCACACCGTTATTGGTTGTAATTGTGAGTTCAATATCGTATTCATCGTTGTTTTCTATCAGCTTTTGTAATGCCCGATCCAGTTTTATCCTGTCTTGTTTATCGGTAAATTGTTTGAGCTTCTCCTTCGCTATATATTGTGAATCTTGGACGATTCCATATATGGCAAAAGCCTCTTTTGAGGCCCATGTCTGCTTTGTTTCCAGATCAAGTTCCCAGGATCCTATATGGGCAATAGCCTGAGCCCGATTCAATCTGGCTTCACTTTCTCTAATGATTTTTTCTGACCGTTTTCTGTCAGATACATCGGAGAACACTAATATCACTCCAGTGATTTTACCCGTATTGTCTTTTATCGGGGCAGCACTGTCCGATATATGTATCCTGTCCCCATTCTTGGCGGTCAGTATAGTATGGTTTTCCAAAGAGCAGACTTTACCTGTTTTCAGGACTGCTTCAACCGGGTTTCTGGCCGGGTCGCCTGTAACTTCATTGGTTACTTTAAATATATCGGTAAACTGTCTGCCTTGAGTTTCATTATGTAGCCATCCAGTTAATTTTTCTGCAACCGGATTGATACTGGCGATATTTCCTGATGAATTAACCGAAATAACACCATCACCGATCGCCATTAATGTTCTTCGCAGCTCTTCTTCTGTCACTTTCAGCTTTAAATTCTTTGACAGATTATCTTTCTGTTTAAAGAACAATAATCCAAGTAACACTGTTCCAATGGGATAAAGGAGGATGACCTGTAAATAAATACCCTTTAATATCTTTAATGCGTCGTCCTTAATCATAAAAAAGCAGAGCAACATAACAATGTGTACTGTAACTCCGAGGATATATAATTCTACTATTCGACGCAGGTGTTTTTCTTTCAGATGCCCCAGCCGGTAATAATGAAATATCAAACCCAAAGCACCGGAACTGGCAATGACCATTACGCCGGTAAGGACTCCAGCGCCACTTTGATATATTCTAAAAGCAGTGGCCATTAAGATTGCTGTCAGAACAGGGATTCCACCTAAAAACGCACCTGTAATAGTAATTACAATAGATCTTGTATCCAGAATAACACCGGGTGCGAGTTGTATTGGACTTAACATAACAATGATGCAAATGGCTCCAGCAATAATCCCCTGTACTGTTGGCTGAATTTTATTAGAAGTCTTCGTCCGCGGCAAAAAGGTATATACTATATTCAAGGCAATCATGAGAGATGCGTTGTTTAATAACGCAATAATCAGTCCTCTATCCATAAAATTTGCCCCTAGTTATGATTGCTTATTATTTGGTATATGCTAAACTGTATATCAATTGTACATGTAGAAAGATACAATATGTATGATTATACATGACTTTACTCAAAAATCAACTTTTCTATAATAAAATCCAATATTATTGACTTTAAAGTAGCGATGATGCGGCTAAATAAAAGCTATTTGCCAGTCGGAGTTCACACTGCCTCAGCATGCAAGAATGTCAGATTCCCGAATGTTTTTCTGACATCGAGCCGATATAGTTTCTAATATATCAGTGATTTGTGTCTGTTGATACAACTCTGTTACGTCCGTCTGCCTTCGCCTGATATAGATAGCGGTCTGCCACACCTAGCAAATCATCCTGCTCAGTTAGGTTTTCAGTGCATGCCACGCCTAAACTGAGAGTGATAAATTGTTCTGTAGTTGAATTTACATGGGTAATGTTAAGGTCGCAGATTCCCTGTTTTACGAGATTGGCAATATACAATGCACCCTTTAAGTCTGTATGGGGCAACAGCATAACAAACTCTTCACCGCCATAACGGGCGACACAATCTCGGCCCCGTTTGACTTTTTTCTTCAAGGCGGCGGCAACTTTTTTCAGGCATTTATCCCCGGCCTGGTGTCCGTAAGTGTCATTGAATTTTTTAAAAAAATCTATATCACAGATGATGAGTGACAGCGGATTGTTTAAGCGCTTCGCACTACTAAGTTCACCCTTAAGTAAATGATCAAAATAGCGCCGGTTAAAAATGTCAGTCAGACCATCAATAAGGGCATTTTTTTCGGCTGTCGCTAATTTCCTTTCACGTCTGAAAACCCAAACTAAAATTATTTCAATGATAATAAAAATTAAAATAGCATAGATGATATTGGTTATGATAATTGAATGGAAGTTATTAATCAGATTTGACGCATCTTCCCACATGAGAACAAAAGCGGGAGGCGGCAAATCTTTGTCCTGGGTTCCCTGATAGTCCCGTAATGGGAAATAATAGACTGAGAAACACTTTGACTGCTGCTTAATTAATTCAATGTGATCTGTTTTATAATCATTTTTAATGGAGATGGCGGCAAGAATAGTATTGACATCTTTGGACGAACTCGCTTCAACATAGTACTTGATATTAGGATTATTCTTCAGAACTTGTTGAATATATTTGTTCCAGGTTATTTTTTTGATATATGATTTATTGAGTAAAAGCGCAATGTTAACCTTAAATGAACTTGCCCAGAGCGGCATAACCTGTTTGACCGATGTCCCCGCTTCCAAGGCTCCTACATAAACTTTTTTATTGGTAGCCGGATCAATTGCCCAGACAGGGGAAACACTTCTCAAGGCACTGCCTGAACGATCTATTTCTAAACCGGAACGGGCTGTTTTATCGAAATTTGTATCGACAATCATGTAGCGGAGATGATCCAGTCGGTCACCGTATTTGAGCGGTGTGTGTACTCGGAGAAAACTGAGGCTTCCCGGTCCCAGATGATATTGCAGCTGCTTGACATCAAATTCTTTAGTCAATTTATCCCAGGCTGGTTTGATTTTTTTCAGTAAGTTCTGCCGTGCCTTGCCCGCTTCAACTCCCCCGGAACCTCCTCCTTCTCGTTCGATAGCTTTTTTACCTTGCAGGAAGAGTTGATTCAGCTCTTCGTTATTGCTGATGAACTGAGACATCTGCATCATGTTTCGGTAGGTCATTTTCAAGGCGAAATAAAAGTTCTGCTGGTGCTCTTTGGCGCGGGCGGTAAGAGTTGAATTAAGTGCCTCATAAGCTGATAAATAGTTGACAATCATAAAAATTAATTCAAAAGCAAGAATGATAAAGCTGATGAGCAGGAGTGATAGTGTGCCGTGTGCCTTTATGAACTTGATGGTCCCTAATCTCATATTTACTCTTTTCAATTCTGTTTATTAATAGATGTTTAACTAAATGAATATATCATATCAGATTGGAATTTCAAACTGCCTTTTTTGAATGAAATTGAGGTAGTGAAAGCATAGGTCCAATAGCCTCAGTCTATTTTACTCGTTGTGTTTGGATGCATAGTTGCCCCGTATGACAGTTTTTTCAGACTGCCTCCAGTTGCCTTACCCCAAGATTTTCAGACAGTTTTTCCCAGGCTGGGTTGACTTTTTTAAATAGTTCCTGCCGGGCTTTGGCGGCATTAACTCTGCCGGAGCCGCCACCTTCATGTTCGCTAGCTTTTTAAGTGTATATTAAAAAACAGCAATTACACTGTCTTTTCGTTCAGACACTGAATTAGATGAAAATTTATTTATACGCATATATTCTTGTATATATATTATTATACCATAGATAGCTTAAATTTGCAAGTCAAGTTTATATTACTGCTTAAAGGCTTGCAACTATTATGATGCCTAAGTTGATTTTTTAGTGCGATAACTAGTTTAGTATAAACTCTATCAATAAAATAATAGAAATAAGATTCTCAAATATGAACAAATTTGCTTGCATTTATTATTATTCTAACTTATAATAGAGGTATATAATTATGTACAATAATCAATTAGCTACATGAAAATGAGGAGAATTATTGATGAAGAACAACATGCCTTGCCCACGTTGTTTTACTTTGATTGAGATTTTGGTGGTTTTATCTATCATTGGTCTGTTGGCAGGAATGGTACTTCCTGTTCTTTTTAAAGCCAAAGAAAAGGCAAAATATGTCCGCTGGTTTGCATATAATGCCGGTTTGAATCGGGATTCAGATACTGTCATAAACTTTAATTTTGAAAATCCCCCTTTTTATATCATAAATAACAACATAAAAACTGAAGCGATAAAAAATGCGGCTGTAGCATGTGATGCGGAAAGATTTGGTGCTGATAAATATTACGGCATCATGAAAAACTCTCCTGAATGGGTTAAGGGTGGGGGGCGCTGGCCCTTTAAAGGTGCGCTGCAATTTGACGGACGTAATGACTATCTCGAAATGGCAAATAGTTTTGTTATCAATTTTGATCCCACTGAAGATGCCTTCAGTATGATTATGTGGGTTAATTTTTACAGTACACGCAATCAGTACCTTTTTTCAAAAGGCAAACAACTCAACAAATTACAATATGGCTGTTACTTCAGAAACAAACGCGTTGGAGCAGGGGTTGGCGGTAGTCGTCAGGATTGGCAAACCCCTAAACTTGATACCATGCGTTGGTATCAGGTTGTATTGGTTAATGACCCGGATGAAGGATATCAGGTTTACATTGACGGCGAGATTGCAAATAATGATCCGGATGAAGGCAAAAAACCTAAAAAAACTAAAAAACCTAAAAAGGTTAAAAAAGTTAAAAGCATTACATATCCGGACTTGATGCTGGTGATAGGTGCACTCAAGAAAAAGCGGCCGACACAGCGCTTCAGAGGACGCATTGATGAATTTATTTTGTTCAAACGTGCTTTATCTGAACGAGAAATCAAACAAAGTTATTTAATGGGAAACCCTTATTAGGCAAACCAGAGGATATAATTATGGCAAGAATATTAGTAGCTGATGACAGTGCGGTAATTCGCGTTTTTTATGATAATTTACTTGAGTCTCTAGGGCATGAAGTCATTTTATGCCGAAATGGGCAGGAGGCGCTTGACAAGTTTGCGGTTGAAGATGTTGACTTGATGATTCTTGATGTTGAAATGCCTAGAAAAAGTGGACTTGAGGTTTGCCGTGAAGTGCGTCAGCAACCACGAGGACTGGCGATTCCGATAATCATTGTTTCATCTTGTCAGGAAGAGGAAGAAATTCTTGACGGGCTGAGTGTCGGAGCAAATGATTATCTGTTGAAACCGGTCAAGGAAAGTCTTTTAATCGCACGCTTGAGAAATTTACTGAAAACCTCAATTCTCCACAATTCAGATTATGAATTAGTTAAGAATCAGGTAATATTGGCCGAGCGGTATAAGGTGCGGAAAATTATCGGTTACGGGCGTCACTCAATTGTGTTCATGGTTGATGATTTAAACGAGAACAATGAGAAAAAAGCCTTGAAGTTATTAAATGAGAACATCAGTGATCCCGTTTTACTTGCTGAATATCTGGGTACGGCAGAAAACTTCAGTAAAATTAATTCAGAATATATAGTTAAAACTCTCGAATCCGGCCAGTATTGCGGGCGCTGTTATCTGGTGATGGAGTATATCAGTGCCGGCGATTTGCGGGAACTGATTACTCATCGTCGATTATCAGTCATGGAGGCGGTGCATTTAGGTTATGATATTTCGACGGCAATCCATGATATGGAGGTCAACGGAATTATCCACTTTGATATAAAACCGGAAAATATACTTATCACTGAGGATGGACATTTTAAGCTTGCTGATTTCGGGATGCTGACGACGCGTGATTCGGTAACCATTCCAATGAATGCCGAAATTTGGAGTACGGCAGCTTATGTCTCTCCAGAATATATCGATGCCGAACATGATTTAACATCCAAAAGTGATATTTACAGCCTTGGTGTAACTATTTTTGAGGGCATTGTCGGTGATAATCCATTCATGTCGGACAAACCGATGAATTCCCTTTATCGGCAGATGAATATTCAGCCACCGGCATTGGATTCGTTAAATGAAGATGTGCCGGAAAAACTTTCAGATCTGATTAAGGTTATGTTGGTGAAAAATCCTGAATTAAGACCGACACCGGAAGAGTGTGTTGATTTTTTCTCCGCATTGTTGGATACGAGTAATCATTCATGGGCAGTCAGACCTGAAATCATTCCCAAAGAACCTGAACTGCAACACCGCATGAATCGTAATTTAAGCAAAACCAACGCAAATATCGATTTTTCCAAGACGGCATTATCTATACAAAAATTAGAAGAGGCAACGGAAAAGGTAGAGGAGAGCTTTTTCTCCAAAGAGACCTCCAAACATAAAAATACCATTAAAGCAGTTATTTTGGCGGTGGCATGTCTCTTTATTACGATCTATTTAGGCACATTGATTTCATCATTTTTTATTGGAGAAAGCTCAGCACAGAGTGGAGCGGAGCTTGGTCCTATGACTGTTTTAATATGTCCTAAATGCAGTAACATCCTTGAAAAACGCTGTAAGGATGTTACCAAAGAGCGGTGTCCGAAGTGCTCGGCAACGATGGCACTGGCAACAAAATGTATAAAATGTGGCAAGGAGTTTGCCGAAAAAGAAGAATCAGACGCCGGGGATGGCGATGATCATGATACAGGCATCTGCCCTGCGTGCAGGAATAATAAAAAACAGGTGAAATAATTAATAAAGGTAAACCCCCAGTTCAACTGGGGGACTCTTCAAAGTTTTACTTTTGAGGCAGTAGTTGTACGCTATAAATAAATATGACACTTGAATATCCAATATCGAACAAGGAATATCCAATAATGAATGGAAAAATTCAATTGCGAGTAATATATAGTTGTTTGTTCTGGAAATTAACTCGCTGCAACAAAGGAGCGTTAGTGATGCTCTTGTCGTTGGAAGTTGGATATTCCTTGTTCGATATTGGATATTTTTTAAAAGCGGCGACAGATAATAACCGTCAATATGATATATATTATTAACAATTGACTGTGGATGCGGTAGTAAATCCCCTTTGAGGGGTTCATATAAACAAGCCACCAGTTTGACTGGTGGTTCTTTGACTTTTAGGAGATCAAAATGATTAATGAAAATGTTATAAGTCAGTTCGCTGATCCGGCTAGAGAGGCGGCTGGCAGAATTAATCAGCAAGTTGCAGTAATCAATGACGTACCTATGATTCATCAACTTGTTGATCTTGTTCCGGATGCCTTCTTGATTTTAAATGAACAGCGCCAGATTGTTTTTTGTAACAAAACATTTGCTGATGTGCTTAATTTAACAGATTATAGCGATGTTTATGGGTTAAAACCCGGTGAAGCTTTAAATTGCATTCATGCCGGCCTCGCCGAAGGGGGCTGTGGCACAACGGAACATTGTGTCTACTGCGGAGCCGTAAACTCTATTTTAAACAGTCAGGATGATCATACAAAGCCGAAAAGCGCAGAGTGCAATATTATGCGTAATAAAAATTCAGCGATGAATTTTCGTGTATGGGCAAAAAATCTTACTGTTGATGAAGAAGATTATACTATTTTTATTGCACGGGATATAAGTGACGCCAAAAGACGTTCTATATTGGAGCATATATTCTTTCATGATATTTTAAATACTGCAGGCGGAATTCAGGGAGTTGTCAGTTTATTGGACAGGGCGGATGAAGATAAATTAAATGAACTTATTGATTTGGTTAATTCCGCTTCCGAAACCTTGATTGAAGAGATCAAGGCACAAAAGGATATTCTTGCCGCTGAATCAGGCGAACTTAAAGTTCAAAGCACGATTTTAAATACCCTGAATATGTTGAACGCAGTTTATAAAATCTATATAAAACATGAAGTTGCACTGGACCGAAATATTAAGATCGCTGAAGATGCAGCATCAGTTGATTTGAAAAGTGATCCCAGATTAATAAAACGCATTATCGGTAATATGCTTAAGAATGCCTTGGAAGCGTCTGCAGATGATGAAACTGTAACCATAGGAGTTAGGCAACAACCGGAAGGGGTTGAATTCTGGGTACATAACTCTAACGTGATGCCTGATGAAGCTAAAATGCAGGTATTTAAACGTTCATTTTCAACAAAAGGTAACGGGCGTGGTTTAGGAACCTACAGTATAAAACTTTTAGGTGAAAAATATTTAAAAGGAAAAGTTTCATTTGAAAGTGAAGAGGATAAAGGAACGATTTTTTCTTTTACTCTACCGTTAACAAACGCATAGTGATATTAAATATTTATTCTGTAAAATATGCTGGTAAGACTTTTTAATGAGGTAAATATGATAAATAAATATAGATTGCTTTTAATCGTTATTTTTCTATTGCTGGGGGGCTTTTTTATAACTTCATTTATCTACTATAAAACCGCGACTGATATCACCAAAGATAGATTGAAGCACCAGTCACTGCCGGCAAGCCTTGATAATATCTCTTCCGAGGTTCAGCGATATTTACTCAAACCATATTTGATTGCATCGCTAATGGCAACTGATACATTTATGATAGACTGGATTTTAAATGGCGAGACAGATATTGCGAAGATTCAACATTACTTAGCAGCTATCAAGCAGAATAATAACACTTCAAGTAGCTTTTTGGTTTCAGCTAAGACGATGAATTATTATTATCCTCAGGGGATACTGAAAAAAGTCAGTCCGACAGCAGTCAGAGATGTTTGGTTTTATCGGGTCAAAAAGATGATTGATGATTATGAGAGTAATATTGATATTGATCTGGCTGAAAACGACTCTCTGACGATTTTCATAAACTATAAAGTAAAAGATCGCTCCGGAAAATTTCTCGGCGCGACGGGAGTTGGATTAAAAATTTCCAGTATCAGTGATTTACTGGAAACCTACAAGAATAAATATAATCATGATATTTATTTTATGAACCATGCAGGTGAAATAGTATTGAGTACCAGAAGTTTAAATAGAGAGAAATATATTAAAAACCAGAGTTTTTTCCAAGCATCGATTAATAAACTTGCTCCCAATTGTTAGCGGTCACCCAAAGTGTACCACCCATGGTCACTTGAAAGTGTACCACCTGTAAGTAAAAATGTAATATATTATATCTCACTTAAACCCCATAAACATTGGAGAGATATAATGTCTAACTA
>JAKIUY010000141.1 GCA_021647315.1 Victivallaceae bacterium | reverse complement strand
TCAAACGATAAAATTATATAAATAGCGAGCCTGCGAGCGGTTTATGATGATTTTTAGCTGGAATTATGACGGCGAAATGATACTAAACTGCAATTAAACTACTGCTATAAAACTTTCATTTTTTTTCATATCGCCTTTGACACTACCATATTTCCTGTTCAGCTGCAAATTTCTGGAGGAGCTCCAATGCCTCTTCAAATTCATAATCGCTGACCATTTCTGATAACTTTTTCAGTTCTGCGTGCTCTGTACCGGCAATCAGTTCATCCAGGCAACTTTGTGCCTCTGAATCGTCATCTTCCAACAGTTCTGCCAACCGGTTGATCAGTTTGGCAAATTTTGCCGGATCGAGCTTTGGTTGATCAGCAGTTGATGCTTCATCTGCATAAACTTCTGATGTTTTGATGGCGGTAATTAATGCGGTGGTGTGAGTCGTTAACTCCGTAAGTAGCGTCGTTAAAGCCTGTTCATCCATACCTGTACCATCTTGAGCCTGTTTCAACAGGACATCCAGCTCTACTGAACATTTGAATATTGCGTCAGCACCGATATTGCCCGCTACACCTTTGATGGTGTGAGCAATGCGTTCCGCCAGTTCAAAATCACTGTTATCAATCGCCAGTTTGATCTCATCCGCGGTATTGGCGTGATGTGCACAGAACTTCTTCAATATACTGCTGTATATTTTCATATTACCCGCGACTCGGGCAATGCCGGCAGTGGTATCAAGCCCATCAATAATCAATGTTACTTCTGCCGCAGTTCTATTCTGTTGTTGTTCCAGCATATCAGTTGAAACATGAAGCCATTTACCTAATATTGTAAACAGCAGATTCGGGTCAATTGGTTTAGTCAAATAATCACTCATGCCGTGTTCAAGACAACGCTCTTTGACCCCCACCATGGCGTCTGCTGACATGGCAATGATTGGCAGCATTGAATAATTTAGTTCCTGTCTGATTTTTTCCGACGCTTCATAGCCATCCATTATTGGCATCTGCAGATCCATGAGCACTGCATCATAGAAATTTTCACCTTTGGCTTCAAGGAGCTCAACTGCCTCTTGACCATTATTAGCGATATCTACCCTAATCTCAGCCTCTTCGAGCAAGCCTACTGCGACCTCCTGGTTAAGCTCATTGTCTTCAACCAGCAGGAGGTGTCTATCGGTAAAACCTTCAAGCAGACTGTCATCATCAGCATTTTTGTGTTGTGTTAATGATTTAGTTCTAATTGATTTACCAAAAACATTCATAATCGTATCAAGCAGCAATGACTGACTAACCGGTTTAATCAAAAAAGCATCCAGGTTGCTCGCTTCAGCCTGGTGCATAACCTCTTCACGCCCATAGTTAGTGAGCATGATAATATGCGGAACATTTATCAAGTCCGGGAGCTTTTTTATCACTTTGACAGTTTCAATGCCATTCATCCCCGGCATTTTCCAATCCATCAGAATAAGATCGTAGGCTCTGTTACCGGGTTTTATTGATTTTTCCATTTCGCTGATGGCTTCCTGCCCTGAAGATACCGCTTCAACGTCAAAGTTAAAGTCTTCAGTGTAATTCTGAATGACTTCACGGGTAGCGGCATTGTCATCAACAATCAGCAGGCGCATCCCTTGCAGATCTTTTGCTAACAGACTAAGTTGTTGTTTACTGTTGTGATGCATGGCCAGTTTTATATTGAAGAAGAATTCTGAACCGATGCCGTATTCACTCTTCAGCCCAATTTCACCATGCATCATCTTGACCAGTTTTTTGGAAATTGCCAGACCGAGTCCGGTTCCACCAAATTTTCTGGTGGTAGTGGTGTCTGCCTGGGAGAATGATTGAAACATTTTGCCCTGCTGTTCTTCTGTCAGACCGATACCGGTATCTCGAACCGAGAAACATATTTCAGCCTCATGTTCAGTTTTTGAGATTAATTTAACGGCAATTTCTATCTCACCCTGTTCGGTGAATTTTACGGCATTGCCGACGAAATTCAAGAGGATCTGTCCCAGCCGGAGCGGATCCCCGACCAATTTATCCGGCACCTCAACATCAATATTGAAGATCAGTTCAAGCCCTTTGTCCTGGGCTTTTGTTGAGGTTAAATTGGCAAGATTATCCATCACCTCATCAAGCTCAAACTCTATATTTTCGATGTCAAGCTTGCCCGCTTCAATTTTAGAGAAGTCAAGAATATCATTAATAATGCCGAGCAGATTGTGTGCCGCCCGGTTAACTTTTGTCACAAAGTTGAGTTGTTTGTCATTAAGTTCGGTTTTTTGTAATAGGTGGTTCATGCCGATGATAGCATTCATCGGCGTGCGTATTTCATGACTCATGTTGGCGAGAAAGTCACCTTTTGCCTTGGTGGCATCCTCAGCCATTTCTTTAGCCTGCTGCAGTTCCTGCTGCAGCTTTTTGCGTTCAGTAATATCAAGTGAATATTCAATCATCTGAATAACCTCACCCGCCGCGTCAAAAATGGGATAACCATGAACTTCTACAATAATTTCATTGCCGTCAGCGTCATAGTGGATATGTTCAACCGTAACCGGTTTTTTGGTTCGTTTGATCTCATCGAGTGGGCATGGATCTTTTTCTCCAGAACATGGTTGATCACTTCCATGAGTCAGTTTGTGGCAGGTCTTGGCCGCCTGGCCGCCCTGCTCACGGGCAACCGAATTCATCATGACGACTTCATAACTATTGGCATCAATCACATAAAATGGATGAGCCAGTGAATCAAGGGTTGTTTCGAGGAATGCCTTTTGCGCCTCTACGGCTTTGCGGATCCGTTTAAGTTCAGTGATATCCTCTTTCACCGCGACATAGTGGGTGATCTTGTTCTGTTCGTCACGCACCGGAGAAATTGCGGCGGATTCCCAGAACAGCGTACCATCTTTCTTTTTATTACAGAGTTCACCCCGCCATTGTTTACCGCTGGATATGGTTTCCCACAGGGTTTGATAAAATTCGGCAGGATGGGCATTTGGTGCTTTTAATACTCGAGGATTTTGCCCAATGGCCTCTTTTACCGTATATCCGGTCATTTCGGTAAACTGTGGATTTACATATTCAATCGTCCCCTGACTGTCGGTAATAACCACTGTCGTCGGGCTTTGTTCGATTGCGCTGGACAGCTTACGCATCTCTTCTTCAGCCAGGCAGCGTTCCCAGACATAACCAATTTGGCTGACCAGAGTTTTCATCAGCGGGACGGTTTGAGCAACAACCGACTGTTTACCTGTCTCCTTAGATCTAACGGTGAATGTCGCGACACATTTGTCGTTGACATTAATCGGGTATGTCGCGCAGCTGTTAAATTCGGCTGATTGCGCAAAGCCCGGGCAACTGTCATAAGGCGGCTGATTTATACTGTCCAGCTGAATAATCGGCTCGCCGGAGATCAATGACTTGCTTTGACAGTTTGGCATCTCATGTTGTGATGATTCAGCAACAATCCCATAAGCGGCAAGTGGAATCAGTTTCCCATTATCGTCAGCAGTTCCAATCCAGCCATTGGCCAAACCAAGTTGTTCCACTGTAGCGCGTACCGCAACTGCTGGCAACTCCCGCACATTGTTACAGACCGCGATTTGCAGTCCCGCTTCATAAACCCCCCGAGCCCACTTTTCCTGTTTTTTTACTGCCGCCATCCGTTCTGCCGCAACCTGTTCCCATTTATCTCGGGCTCTGCTTAATTCCCGTTTAGTCTGTTCACCGCTCCAGAAAGTATAGGCGACAAGTGCTATAGCCAGGGCGACCGTAATCGCGAGTACGGTAATGATAATTCGACTGTTGGCATAATAAGATTCCAGGGCATCAGCTTCATCTATTTCTGAAGCAACTCCTATTTTCAGTTCCTTATCCCATACCCAAGCTCCAAGCACTCTCACACCGCGATAGTCGCGGTAACCGTTAGTATCAACTCCGGTTAGACCGCTAACCGCCGTTTTAACCATTTTGGTCAATGGCTGTTTATCAGGCGCGGTAGCTGGACTTGCACCGTTCAGCAGATTGATGCCCGGGTCGGTTATTTTCATCGCCAGCTGACTGCTTTGTTTGTCCGCCAGCAGACCTATTTTGATCAACTGATCTTTGAATCGGCTTTCCGAGAGGAAAAAGCCATTTTCATCAAAGGCATAACTTTCGCCGGTTTTTCCGATACGTCCGAGCTGACATATATAAGAAAAATCACGAACTGGATCAATGCGAATAGTGACGACGGCAATGACCTTTTTTACTTTATTAAGCACCGGGGTCGCAAAAAACATTGTCGGTAACGCCTGGCGCAGATATCCTTGACTGTCTTTTAAGCTAACTTTTGAGATGATGGGTGGAATGAAAACGGTTTCGCCATCAAAAGCCCGCCTTAACATCGCCGGACGTTTCTGGGCTATCAGATTAATGGAGCCGATATTAGTGTTCCGAGTTGATGCCAGGCTGATCATATCAGGCGAGATAACAAAAAAGCCTCGATCTTCAGGACGCTTACCCTTTTGTTTGTAATTGTCGCGTAATGATTGCTGGGCTGAACATTTAATCAGTGCCGCTTTGTTGCGCGGCACCCGCAGGATCGTCTCTACTTCGTCAACCAGTTTGGGATTGGTTGCCCATTGTTTAATATAATGTTTTTCATCAACAATCCAGCCTTTCAGCAAATGATGGGTTGAGGTCGTTGTCACTTTCAGTGCTTCACCGGTTTTTTTGCGCACGCGAATCTCCATATCCTGAAGACTGAACCATGCTCCGGCAATAACGACCAGGAGGAAAATAAACATTGCTGTCCCACCGATGATCTTCGCCCGTGATGACTGTAGTTTTTGAAAACGGTCACCAAGCAGACGCATTCCCAACAGTAAAATGGCAATTAACAGAATAAGTCCAATGACAACCATTCCTAACGTAAACAGTGGGTTGGGTTGATTAACATCTACAGTAACCCGGGTCGATGATATTTTAGGAATCCATTTAGTCTGGATATTATTTTGTTGCTGCGGAGTGATCGATTCTACAACTTTATTCAGGATTGAAACCAGTTCCGGCCAGTCTTTACGCACGCCAAGTCCTAGATCCATGCTTAGAGAAGGCCTTTGAGCAATCATTAAATTGGTGACACCTAACTTTGAGATAAAATAACTTCCGGTAGATTGCGCAACGGCCATGGCATCAGCATCACCACGTGACAGTTTCAGAATGCCTTCACTCACCATATCAACATAGATTTTATTGATCCCGGGAAAGTGCGGGATAAAATCTTCAAGGTAACCATAATTACGCACCAGAATCACTGATTTACCTTTCAGTGAAGCAGGCGTAGCGAGGGTTGTATCGGTGTTGCGAGTCAAAATAATGATTGGCGAACTCAGGTAGGCTTTGGTGAAGGTAAGATATTCTTCACGCTCTTTGTTGCCCAGGGTTTCTGACAGCACATCGACCTTGCCATTTTTTGCCAGCTCCACCGATTCATCCCAGCTTTTTGTTGGAATTTTTTCAAATTTCAATGGGATCTGGCTTTCTATATATGCAAGATAATCGGCGACGATGCCGATGTAATTACCTTCACCGGTAAAAGCTTCCTGAGGCAGCCAATCGGGATCACCGGTAAAACGGACGACTGGGTGTTGTTTTAACCATTGCATTTGCGCTTTAGTCAGATTAATTGACGCGGCTATCGTTTTTTTCTTTTGAGCAAACAACCACTTTTCCTGAATTGCGCTCATTTCTTTTGGTGTAATACTGGCCATCGCCTTAGTTATCACAGACTTAAGCAATGGATAGTCATTACGCACGCCAATACGGAGGTTTTCCAGATCCGGGTCGCCAATGCTTGCTTCACCACTCAGAATAAGATTGGATAACATATTCTTGCGGATAATATAATCAATCACAGCCTGTTCACCCAGAGCGGCATCTGCCTTGCCGGTTGAAACCGCTTTTAAACAGGCCAGGGTATCTTTAACTAAAAGCATTTTGACTTTCGGGTAGGATTTCCTCAATATCTCTTCATAAAAGAATCCTTTGACAACCGCTACAGTTAAACCGTCAAGTTGAGCAACGGTTTCAATAGGGTTATTTTTTTTGCTGACAATAGTATTGGGATTTCTGGTGTAGGGGTCGGTAAACAGGAGATATTTTTCGCGCTTTGCGGTCTTAACAATATTAAGCATCAGATCAAGCTTTTTAAATTTGATCATGCGGAGAAATTCACCCCAACTCGGACCGGTAACATATTTAATCTTTATCCCCAGGCGCGTGGCAAGCAGATCCATGTAATCAATCGACAGCCCCTGGGCTCTGCTGTGGTCAAAATAGTTGAACGGTGGCCAGTCCTGCTCGTTATGGACAGTAATAACCGGATGGCCTTTGAGCCAGGCACGTTCGGTTGCGGTAAATTGCAACTTTGAGGGTGAGCCTGTTTTACTGGTAGTTGTTGACAGTGAATCCAGGCAGAACGATGGCAAGCAGATAACCCCCATCAATAGAAAAACTATAAAGTGTATTTTTTTTACCACAGTTAACTCCAAAGTTAGGCGCGGAAACTCTTGCTTTGTCTTAGTTTATTATTTCTCTTTACAATAACCTATCCGTATTTAAATAATTTACAAATTCATCTTTATTGAAAACTTCTGAAACTGGTTATTTGTCTTTTTTATTTAATACCGTTTTGCTATCTAAAAGCTATTAAAGGGCTGCGGAGTTGAACTTAAACAGCCAAGATATTCATAGGTGGAAATTCTGCCTTGAGGCATCTGATTCGTTGCCCGATTTTGCCAGCGGCAAAAATCTTCCCAAATGCGACAAAGTGGAATACGCAGGGGTTCCACTTTACTTCTTTTAGATGATATGTTTCCTAGGTAACAGTTAAAATTGAAGATTTATAGCAAATAACTGGTATAAAACCAAAAATTTTATATATCCGGCAAAGATAATTGCTAGTTGCAACGTCTAACTATAAAGAAGACATAAAAAACAATTATTTAATTTATGGTTGAATGATCATGATTTTGTGTTTAAATTATAAATTATAACTCACGCAGTACAATATCAGATAAACAAAAAACTTTGGAGTGTTATTTATGAGGAGCAATGAATTGCTGGGATTTAAAACTTTTATATGTACCATCTTTACATTTGTATTATTTTGCTTACTTAGTATGACGGTAACAGCCAAAGATGTAATTGCAATTCTGGGAACAAGCCAGCAAGCAATGAACAAAGCCGATATTGTTATGGCTACAGGCACGGAGAAAGGATTAAATTTTGTTGAAAGAGCTCAAATCAATAAAATTCTTGCTGAACAGAAGTTATCACTGAAAGGCTTGGTTAACGCTGACTCTATTATCAAGGTCGGAAAACTGCTTAGAGCCAGTATTATCGCGCAGATTATTGATGGTTCAGGGACAAAGTGGAGTGATAGAGTAATTATTTTTGATGTGAAAAATGGGATACGCCTGGAAGATCGCTTTTTGACGAAGAAAGGATTTGATAGTGATGTCGTTGAGATTTTAGCCACAGTCAATGATAGCGTCGTAAAACATAACTCTTTAAAATTGAATCAGGTAAAGTTTATCTCATTCCTGCCGATTAACTTGCTATCAACTGATAACCAGAGTGTTGAGTCCGCGACTCTGGCTCAAGTGTTTTTCAAGCAGGGGTTGCTGTCGCTAAAAAAGCATTTATTGCTTGAACGCGACCTTGTTGACCTGTTATTGGAAGAAAAAATCATTACGGGCACTACTCTTGACAAGCTTAAATCATGCTCTTTTACGGTTGCAGTCGAGGCAAAAATTGTTGATTCCAAGGCAAAGAAGCTATTATTCACCGCTTACCTTAAGGATTCCAAAGGTAAAATCAGAGATGAAGTAGAAAAAACTTATATGATGGGGAAAGAACGCCAAGCGGTAGTTGAAATGACTAAATCTTTTGTGAAAAAAATAAATGCGGAAAATTGGTCAGATAAAACAAATCGTAAGGTAGAAGCACAGGTGTTCTTAAAAGATAGCAGACAGGCACTGAAAAGTAAAGATTTCACTAAGAGTATTTTATCCTTGAAAAATGCCTATATGCTGGCTCCAGAGTTTAAAAATCAAATTAATCCATTGATTATTACTAATATTAAAGAAATTCGTAAATTATTACATGATGGAACATATAATGCTCGTAAGGGAAAAATAAAGGAAAAGGTAGAGAAATATACAAACGTACTTTTAAGATTGCTTAATTATTATCGTAAAATTAATGGATACTATTTAGATGGAACGGTTAATTCATATCATATTGGATACCAAAAATATAGAAGTCAGGTCATTAAATATCATCATGCCTATGTACTAGAGAAACTATCAAAGCTTAAACAAAAATATAATTATAAAAACAAACCCAAAGGTTCAAAAGAATATTTCAAAACCTATTCAAAATATATTGCTAATTTAAAACCATTAGTTGATGTAAATTGGACTTGTGAGTATTGGCTGATATATATGGCACCAGAATTGAAAACTTACATCAAGGAAGTGTTAGATCTTGATGATAAAAAACGCAGTGAATTTAAATACCTTACCGCATCGCGTGAAATTTATTTATATGATGGATGCTTTTATAATAGCGATGGGGCTTTTAATGCAAAGGCATTTAATATGGCTATAGATATTATTCAAATGTTATTTCATTCTCCCATTGTATCTTGGAATATATTAGCAAGATATAAGATGCGTTCAATTAGAATGAGGTTGAGCAGTGTTGTTGATGGCATGATACTAAATCATCGAATATATAAAAAAGGTATTCTATATCCATATTATAAAGACATTTTACTGCAAGTTAATCCATACTGGTTGCGCTATAGGTTTGATAGTAAAAGAAACGATAGCAATGAATTCTTAAAATATGTTGGGGTGAGAGCAATTACAGCTCCAAGGCATGAAAAGAGAACGCTCGAACGCTATTTAAACCTGAATACGAAATCCTATATATATATAAATAAAAAATTAAATACGGAATTATTTCTTATATATTTAAAGGCAGGATTTTTAAGCATATTCATAGATAATATGTTTGAAATTTCTATAGATGGAACAAATGGAAAGTATAAAATACCTATATTGTCACAGTTAAAAGAGCTTAAAAAAGAGGTAGATTGTTATGGAGATGAAGAAGCAAAAAAATATATTGATCAACGGATTATAACGGCAGTCGCTAGGCAAAAAATTACAGAGGATGCAAGGAAAAGACTTGAATTCAGCAAGGTTTTTCAGATATCTGAAACATTATTAAGTGACTGGTATACTAATCGCAATCAGATACTAGGAGTCGTACAAGAGGATAATTTTATTTACTCAATCCTGCAACAAACTGGTTGCCTCGCACTAGTTAAAACTGATTTAGAAAATAACTTTAAAACAATTATTGGTAAGGCGCTGAGTATGAAAGAAAAATATTGTTACACGGACTACAGGCTTTTGCCTTCTGTAAGTCCTAAATATATAATTAATGTTAAGCTAATAAATGGAGTTGTTTTACTCCCCAAAAATGGAGACAAGCCGGAGTTTATAAAATATAAAGAGCTGGTTGGCAGGCAAATAAGTGCCTCATGCTATACCAATGGGAAAATGTATTTTATTACAGAAAAAGGTCATTTTAACAGTAAAAGACCTCTTGAAATTATTGAATTCGACCTGAAAAGTAAAAGTTTTAAAATTATGTTTTCTGCCAGTCAAGAAAAAAATAATCCTTTCAAAAAAGACAGTTCTAAATTATTCATGCTGGGAAATAAAATATCTTTTGACCAGGAAGGTAATCTTATTCTCCCCTTGAGTTATGATCCAGTGGCTCAGAGAACTGCTTTATGGAAGTTTAATTTAATTTCAAGTGGGTGGACAGCGTTGTATACTACAAGATATTATGGAATATATAGTTGTATTAAGAATGATTTCTTTACTGAAGCAACTCAAACAGTGTTTAGAATATTAGATTTTAGTAAGACAAAATCAAAGATAAAAAACTTTGCCAAAATAAATAATTTTAAAACAATCAAAGTTAATAATGGATATTACAGTTTAAGCTTAAATATGAAAAAAAAGAGTGGTACTGCTGTCTATAATCCAGCACTACTTAAATATAATACTAATATTGGAGCAACATATATGAATTTAGATGGTGCGAATTTATGGGATAGAGATTCTATTGTTTTTTTAAAACCAAGAATGTTGGTTAAATTTTGGAAAAAAACAAACCATTTAATTTTTACATATAAGGGGAAACAATACTCTGTTTTTTCAAAAAATGAAAAGGGCGGTGACTTCAAATTATACCTAGGAGCGTTTAAAAGCAATAAGCATCTTGAAAAATATGTTACTGAAGAGAACTCTATTATTGTGAAAGTTAACTAGGCATTCGCATATATACTTTGGAGATAAAAATGTTTAAATTAAATTTTGTAAATAAAAATCGTATATTATTTTTAATATTGTTTTTGATATCGGTTAACCCATGCGGTGCTGTGAACCAAAATAGTTCTTCTATCGCAAAGCTATTTGAGAATGTAAACCTTGAAACATCTAAAGCTGTGGACATCAAAAAGTCAACGATAAATCTAACAATAAAATACACTCAGCCAAGTTATTTTTTTCTACACATAAATAAGCCTTTAACTATGACTTTTCTTGATGCTAGTAATATATTTTTAGGAGAACCTAAAGGCAGAGATGGTGTGGTTAAGGTAAAATACAACAAAAACAGAGAAGTTATAAGTTTAGATTGCGGAATCCGATCAATTTATGAATATGTAAAAGAAAAAATCAATGGAATTGAATATAATACACAGTTAGTAGTTAAAATTTTTAAGAAGGAAAGCAAAGATATATTCAGTATTATTGTAATTACATTGGAATATGAAATGGGAATAGATAGTAATGGAAAATTCGCTCCTATCGCACAGAAATTAATAGTTTCATACCCGCTACATCCTTTATTCTCAAGTAAACGTATTTTTATAGTTAAATTTTCTTATTCTAATGAAAGTGTATTTTGCCCGGCAACAGGGAAAGTGGAACCTTGCCTGAAATTTACTTCACCTCAATTAAAAACTTATAGTTTTGATCACACCTGTCCTAACAATTATAAAAACTACCTGATTTAACAATTTTTTCCATTCAAGTCATTCAATTTTGTTCAATTTTGTTCAATTTCTCAAAAGTACCCCCCTGTTTTAAACTATGCTGTCCT
>JAKIUY010000140.1 GCA_021647315.1 Victivallaceae bacterium | reverse complement strand
GGGAACCTCTCTTGATTTTAGATCAAAAATCGTAACAAAAAAGGGGGGAGAAGCTTTTTTCTCGTTTTTTTGTTGATTTTAAGTAAGAAAACAGGTCTGTAACCATAGGTAAGGGTTGACAGAACCCAAAACAGGGTAGTGTCAAAAGCGGCATGAAAAAAGATGAAAGTTTTTAGTTTGGCGTTTAAATGTTGTTGAGTATCATTTCGCAGTCATAATTCAAGCGGAAAATCAGCATAAACCGCTCGCAGGCTCGCTATTTATATGATTTTACCGTTCGAGTTATGCCTTTAGCCGAAATAATGGCAGGGGTTTGTTGAAAAAAAGAAAAAATTCTTTTTTTCGTGTTAATTGAAAATTGAATAAAATGGTTTTTATATAACCTGTTTAAGCAATGTAGTCCACATCTGTGGATACATATCTATGCCTTTCAGGCATTCAAGCGGAACCGGTACATCACCGTTCAGTGATGAATGCGGACGCATAAAGTTATAGAATGCAACGAACAACACCGTAAGAGCTACTGCACCATCAAATGTCTTAAATCCGGCTCTTGGTCTAGTATGATATTTATAGGTACGGTTTAACCGTTCAACAATCTGTTTAAACCGACGAAAGTCAGTGCTTTCTTTATCAATATTTTCAAGACCCACAACTTTGTGTCTGATTATTTTATCCTCTTTCAGATCTTTGTTGTAAGCCATGATTGCTGCATCGTATGATGGTAGTCCATCTGCAACATATTGATATTGCATTCCTGGATTACTTTCAGGTTTGCCATAGGTGTTATATTGCAGAGCTAGACACGGAGCAGTTCCTCGGGTGCCGGAAAGGTTGAATCCGCATATGGCTTTGGTTATTGCATCAATATTAAACCAAGTATACTGCATACGACCTTCAACGATGATGTAGGTTTCATCTCCAGAAACTGTGCCTGTCGGTGTCGGGTTGTTCTGATCAACAAGGTTACTGATTAAGGATGCGGCAGCGTTGGAGTAATTTATAACAGTCTGATGTGAAACTGGTATGTTATGAATACACCGCAAAGCTTCTCGTGTCTGTCGGGAACTCAATCCAAGGTTAATAGTATAAGTGAGAATCATACTGACAGTATGCATATTATTATTAATTCTTGATAGATCGGTTTGGGTTGAAAATGTAGGACGTGCACATTTCAGATCATTAGGATTAAAATGATATTCACGATACTGATAATGTAGCTTAAACTGACTTGTATTACCGGCAGCACGCATTTTCTGCTCTTCTGGCGTTAAAGCCGCTTTGCTTTTCAGGTAATGAGAGCACTTATAATTAAGACATTTGAAGATTGTTCGTAGACTATCTTCCTTCCATAAAGGCATTGAATAGCCACAATGAGGGCAGAAATATTTAGCTTTACTTTGGGTTCTGACACGATGAGTTGGCGATACATCATCACAAATTTTGCATCTTACCTGATTGCCTTTTTTACCGTCATTCAGGTAAAGGTAGCGGTGAGGAGCATTACAATTTCCACAACTACAGCCGTCAGGGGGGAGCATTGAATTTTTCCGTCGGCGAACAGGCTCGATTGTCTTACCTGTTGCTTTCTTGTGATCAGTTTTTAGTTGTTGCCAGTCAAGAGTTGGTCTGGCTGGTTCAGGAGGGGCGGTTAGTGGACGTACCATATCGGTTCTGAAATCACGGTAGTGAGGTGGCTTTGCTTCCGGCTTCAGGTCAATATCAGAACGGGAAGTAGCCAGTACTTCATGGAAAATAATTATAGCGGATGCTAGTTCATTATAAGTTAATCTACGACAAAACCATTTGACAATTTTTAAAATATTTGTTTTCAAGAGAGTGTCTCCTTTTTTTTTAGAGGTGAGAGTTTAAAATAACTGGGAACCTCTCTTGATTTTATATCAAAAAGCGCAATAAAAAAGGGGGAAGACGGTTTTTCTCTGTTTTTTATTGATTTTAAGTAAGAAAATAGGTCTGTAACCATAGGTAAGGGTTGACAGTACCCAAAACAGTAAAAGGAGAATTAAAATGAAAAATATTAATGCTAAAATGTTAAAACGTCGGTTGCACTATTTAGGCAATTTCACCCTCATCGAGCTCCTCGTTGTGATCGCTATTATCGCCATCCTCGCCGGAATGCTATTGCCGGCATTGAATATGGCAAGAGAGAAGGCGCGGGCGATTAACTGTATCGCAAATTTAAAGCAATTTCAAATGGGACAAATGCTCTATGCCGATGATAATGCAGGTCAATTTTGTCCTGGTTATGCACCTTATGGTAATTGGGCATGGCCTCGTCCAGATTATGGATTTTTAGTATCTTACCTACCAAGTTTACGTGCCAAAGGTGCTTGGGCATATGATGACATGCCAATTACTGGGGTTGGACGCTATTATGTAACTAAGCCATTGCATCGTTCACCATTAGCCTGTCCATCTGTTGCTACTGCTGATGGCGAAACATTAGGCATGCAACGTGGCTACTATCGCAATGATAATCAACGACATTATATCTCTACCTACAGTTATAATTCATACATGGCAGATAACAAATATCCTGAACGCCGTAAACTGGCTCTTTTTAGAAAGCCAAGTCGAAGTGCAGTATTTGGTGATGCTGGTGGAACTAATTACCTAATGTATGTTAATGGTTATCTGCCTGAATCTGGATATGCAGGTTCACCAGTGTTTCGTCATGGTGGTGAAAATATTGCCAATTTCTCGTTTGCCGATGGTCATGCCGCTGCCAAGAAAAAAGGTGAAGTCACAAGAGATTGGTATCCACAAAACAATATTATGTGGAATCCGTTAAAACAATAAGATTGACTTTGCTAATCTTACGATAAACAAAATATAGATTTAAGTACTGTTTGTAAACCAAACAGTAAAAATTACCTAATCAGGTGGCACCTGAAGGCAGATACCGCTTCGCGGGGGTGAAAATAGAAATATTCTGCCAGAAAAAACAAGAATATTATGAATAAGGGTCTAAAGAAATACAATAACTGTAATGCCCAGTAACAAATCTGGGCATTTTTTGCCTTAATGGGAAAAATAGGAGGATTGCTTCGCCCTCTATGAGTGTCCTTCTCCACAAAGCATAAAAACAGAAGCAAATCGGCGATAAAAGCATGAGGAGCAGAACGTTTAAATACTATACTTGTTTAGGTTAAATTTTAAACTTTTATTATGTATATTTGAGCTTGATTTGCCAGCTAAACTAACTAAAAACTACTCATAATGGGTACAAATAAAAAGGAAAACAGATGAAAAAGTTTTTAAAAAAACAGCTAGCAATAACTTTAGCTTCGACATTAACTGCAACTGCAATTTATGCCGGAAGCTCAGCCGGAGTAACGTTCAAACCGGTCGGCCCCGGCAACGGCGGGGCGATGTTCGGGATTGGTATTAAACCGAATAATCCCAACGTGATTATTTTTGGTGGCGATATGGGTTCAATGTATCGCACTGCAAATGGTGGGGAAAAATGGTCTCTGATTGGTGGTAGTTCCGGTAATCAACCCGGCAATTCCTGCCCTTATGATATTAAATTTTCAGTCAAGAACCCTAATTTAGCCTGGGTTGCCGGTGGCGGAGCTTTTAAATCAAAAGATGCCGGTAAAACTTGGCAGCGAATGACACCATTCACAACAACGCTTGGGGCAGTGGCAATTGATCCGAGTGATAATAATATTGTCTATATTGCGGAAGGTGCTGTGCCACGCCTAATGTTAAGTTGGGTTAAAGGGCGAGTCTGGAAAACAGTTAACGGCGGAAAAAGTTGGCAGAAAATCTCAATCGGACCATTAGCCAATCCAGCGGATAAAGTAACCAACTACAGTGCTTTGGTTATCGACCCTAACAGT
Organism: Victivallaceae bacterium; assembly: GCA_021647315.1. Lineage (GTDB taxonomy): Bacteria > Verrucomicrobiota > Lentisphaeria > Victivallales > Victivallaceae > JAKIUY01. The sequence continues at coordinate 7,431 of JAKIUY010000140.1, read as the reverse complement.
AAAGTAATTCCCGGCAAGGGACATGCAAGAGTTTATCTCATTGGTCGTAGTGGTTTTTATCGCAGTGAAGATGCAGGTCATAGCTGGAAAATATTGGGCAAACAATTTGTTCAAGGACAATTATGTGATTTAGTTTTGATTAACCAAAATGGGCAGTCTATATTAGCGATGACAGCGGCTCCAGTGCCGAATCAGAAATATGGAGGGGTCTACATTAGTAAAGATAACGGCAATAGTTGGGAAGCGCGTAATAGTGGCTTAGCAGAGTTATTTAAAGGCTTAGAGAGATATAATAAAAACCTATTGAAAAACCCTAAAGCCTATATTTTTAGCCTGATGATAGCCCACAGTCCACAAGCCAATGACCGGCTCTATATTGGTAGTGGGATCGGTCTTTACCGCAGTGATGACCTTGGGAAAACTTGGCATAAGCTGATTGGCAGAGCAAGCTATGTCAAAGACCGTTATGGCAAATATGTTGCCGTTCTGAAGGACACTAAAGTTTTCACCAAAAGCCTTTCTGGCGGTATTGATGCATTTCATCGTTTAGTTGTAGCATCTAATAATGCCGACATTGTCGCCTTTGGCGATAATCAAGGTGTCTATATCACCAAAAATGGTGGCAAAACCTGGGAAGATGTAACCTTTGATTACGGCAAAAAATTTACTACTGGCTCACTGTCTGAATATGGCCTCCCCCCTAACCGCTACACCCATCGGACCAGCACCCGAGGGGTACAAAATATTGTCTGTGATCAGATTGCCATTGATCCATTTGATCCCAAAATTCAATATGCTGCCTATATGGATTTAGGGCTGGAAATCAGCCGTGATGGTGGCAAAAGTTGGGAACACCCTAATACCGGAATTCCAAGTCGCGGCCATGCCTGGGCGGTTGCAGTTGATCCAAGCAAAAAGGGACGAGTTTTTGTTACCGTCGGCCAAAAATGGAACCAGCCTGGTGGTATCTACCGGAGTAAAGACAGTGGAAAAAGCTGGAAGCGGGTTGGGCTTACAGATGCCGCAATGGGGGTAATTAATGATATTGCCGTTGACCTGAAATCACCGGTAAGCAGTCGCATAATCTACCTTTCTACCGAGAAAAAAGGTATCTACAAGAGCCTTGATGGCGGCAATAACTGGCAGCATTTAACTTCAATTCCGGCTGGCGAAGCACGTAAATGTACCTCGATTGAAATTGCGCCTGATAATCCCAAACAGCTCTATGTTGGCTCCTATGCCGGACTATTAATCAGTAAAGATGCGGGGGAAAGCTGGAAAGTTGTCGGCTCCAAGCAATTCGGCAGAGTAAAAACGATCTCTATTAGTCGCAGTAATCCTAACTATATCTATTTGACCGCAAATTTACTAAAAAATAATTTTTACTGGGGCAAAGCACATTTCTATCGTTCAACTAATGGCGGACAAAGTTTTACTGACATTACTCCAAAATATTTCAAATATGCTGGAGCAATTGCGGTAAATCCTTATGATAAAAATTATCTTTATGCCTGTAATGGTTTGATGGATATTAAAGGTAAACAAAAAATGTGGATTGTCCGTTCAATCGATGGTGGTAAAAGTTGGCAGAATATCGGTAATGACATCTCATTTACCCGCGGCGTAAATATTACAATTGATCCGCAAAATCCGCAGATATTCTTCGTTCATGCCCGATTTGGTATTCTTGAAGGTATTGATAAAAATGCACCAATAAAATAGGATTTAACATTCACTTAATCGGTTTCATTTGTATTACTGAAGCTGGTTAATTAAACAATCTATCATCAGCGGTAAATTTACAAGTCCGCCTAGTGATTTGTAAATTTACCCATTAACCCAAAAACAAGGAAAACGTATTATGAAAAAAACAATTATTTTAGGAACGTTAGCATTAACCTTAACCGGTATGGCTAATCTTTACAGTGCAGAAACTGCCGAACAGAGTGTCTTTGACCTCAGTAAAAATGGTTATAAGAAATGGAAAGCAATTAATCCGGAAGCCTCAATCTCGGTAAAAAAAGAGGGCGAAACACCGATAATTGTGTTTAAAGCAAAAACCGATTATAAGACTGAAGGCAAAGGTTGGATAAGGATTTATAAATATTTCTTTCATCCAAAAATAGATATCAGCCCCTATAAAGAGTATGTTTTTGAATACAAAATGACCAACTCGCTGCCGGAAGATAAAAAGAATAATTCATCTTTTTATGCCTATTTCAATACCGGATCAGCAAAAGTAACCTATTCTTTAACTGCTAAGTCTGATGGTGAGTGGCATAAGGTCGTTATAAAAATTGCCGATATTATTTCACGTTCACAAAAAAGCAAGGAAGATTGGCAATATATTAATCTATTACAGTTTGGCTTTGCTGAAAGTAAATATCCAGATAAAACCGATGTTACCATCGAAATTAAAGGGGTAAAATTTCAGTAATTAGACGGTACTCGAAAAGCCTTCCCAAATTTCCGCATCGCGGAACTTGAAGGCTTTTCTCCGCTCCGTTTATATTAATTTCAAAGAATTTTCTTTGAAATTGAGGCATTAAAAATATACTTCTTACTCATTTTTAAATAGTTATTGATAAAATAACATAAGAAGTATATTTCTAAACTAAAATAGTTCTAAAAAAACAGCCGCAAAATTTTAATTTTGAGGCACAGACGATGTTTGAAAAGATTTCGCTACTCCGAAAACCTTTTCGAGCAGCGTCTAATTAGACCCTGTTCGAAAAGGGGCTGCGAGTATAGCGCATTGTCGGAGCGCAAGCAAAGCGTAAGCCTGTAAACGCCCTTGCTAAGCAAGGGCTTTAGTAGCATAGCGAAACAGCTTTATCGTGCTTTTTTAAGCGTAAAGATTGCACGCTGAAGCTGTAAACTCTGACGTGAAAAGCCTATTCGTCCAGTAGGTTGCGTTCGCCGAACGCAACTTGTAAACGATGATTAACTTCAAACTCAACTCTTCAGTTTTTATCGAAGCCTGAAGACCAAAGATTATAATATAAAACCAATTTAACCATCAGGAACCCATGAAAAAATACTTTTTAGCTGGACTAGTTTTTATCATATCACTCACCTATTCGACAGTTACGGTTGCCCAAAGCAAGCTCAAGGTAATTCTTGCTGGTGACTCAACAGTTGCAAACTATAATGCCAAAGTGCGCCCGTTAGCTGGCTGGGGAGAGTTTCTGCCATTTTGTTTTGACTCCAAGGTCAAGGTGGTCAATTATGCCACGGGTGGAGCGAGTACCAGAACCTTCAGAGACTGGGGCAAGTGGGACAAAGTGATAAAAGCGGCGAGCAAAGGTGATTATATTTTAATTCAGTTTGGACATAATGATGAAAAAGCTGATAAGGTAAAAAAATATAGCGATCCTGATACGACCTTTCAAGACAACTTGAAACAGTATATCAAAGAGGCACGAGCCGTCGGGGCAATCCCAGTACTCATAACCCCACCAGTGCGGCTGGATTATGATAAGAAAACAGGAAAACTGAAAGAGACCCATATTCAGAGTCTATGGCACGCACCGGCAGGTACACGCAAAACCTCAACCACCTATCATGATGCCATGCGCAAAGTAGCACAGGAGACCAACACGTCGCTACTGGATTTGAATAAAATCAGTCGTGAAAAAATCGAGGCTCTGCCAAGCTATGAGATAATGAAAACCTACTACCGTTTTGTTAAACCGGGTCACAAAAATTATCCAAAAGGCATTAAGGATATTACGCACTTTTCAGTCAAAGGTGCCGCACTTATGGCGAAGTGCCTGGCCGGTGAAATGCGCCGGACAAATCTTCCAATGGCAAAATATCTCAAAAAAGATTCTGAGATTACAGTGGATAACCTAATAAAAGAATTTAACGAAAAATAGGTCAACCATGAAAACGATGCTTGGGAACGGAAAAAACTAGTGGGTTCGTGGGCAGAATATAATTTTATGCGAGCTGAAAATCGCAGTTAAAGATTGTATTTTTTTATAATAGTTATATATTCATCATGTTTTGAAATTATTAAATGTAGATTTTAAATGAAAAAAACAACAAAAGCAAAAGATATCGAAATTAGTCAAGTCTGTTCTGCAGATATCGACAAAATATGTGAAATTGCGATTGCCGCATGGGAAGATATTCATACAGGCTACCGAAAAATCATCGGTGATGATGATTTATATGGCCGTGTGGCAATGAATTGGCAACAACGCAAAGCAGAGTCAATTCGTGAAAAAGCTGAAAAGATGCCAGCAGAGGTTTTAGTTGCCAAATGCAATCAAGAAGTTGTCGGTTTTATAACTTTTGCCATTAATCAAACTGTTGCAACTGGTGAAATTGGCAATAATGGGGTGATGTCAGCTTATCAAGGAGCTGGAATTGGTAAAAAACTTTATAATCGAGTACTAGAAATATTTAGGAAACATGGCTTAATTTATGCTCTAGTCTCAACTGGTTATGAAGATCCGGGACACGCTCGTGCACGGGCTGGTTATGAAAAAGTAGGCTTTAAAAAGATGAGTACTTCCATCACCTACAGTATGAAACTTTAAATAAAATTGGCAAAGCTATGAGATTATTAAAGAAAGAACAGGTCTACAAGGACATCATCTTCTATATCCTATCAGAGCATCTTGCTGTTGGTAATCGTATCCCTACCGAAGAAGAATTCTGCCGAAGATTTAATGTCAGCAGGATTACGTTGCGCAGTGCAGTTGATAGACTCGTCGACGAGGGTATTCTATGTCGTAATGGCAGAAACGGGACAACAATTAAACAACTGCCTAACCAGAATGTTGATGATATCAATAATGTAAAACAGATCCTCTATGTTCACTTTTCCAGTAAATATGGCATGTTGATTAAAGATTCCGGGGTCGCACCTGAACAGATATATCGTGGCATTGAACGTTTTACTGATGAACATAATGACCTCCTGATGGTACAATCCGGGGATAATTTTTTAAAAACCCAAGGGGCACTATTAAGAAATGCAACAGGGGTGATACTAGGTGGCAATGCCCCCGCAGCAATCTTTGAATACGAGACCGTCAAACGCACCCCTAAATTACTGATAAGCTATCCTATGCCCGGTAGCAGTCATGACTCGATATTTTGTGATCTTTATGAAGCCGGTTATCTGGCTTGCCGGAATATTGCTCAACAACACAAAATTAAAAAAATTCTATTTCTTAGTATCATCTATAATAATCAAACTTCACTACAGACTGGTTATGTTGAAATGTTACGTGGAACACAACAATTTTCAGCAGAATCTGCAGTAGAGGTTATCCAGCATAATGTTATAATGGAAAACCTAGATGCGGCTAAATCGTTAAGTCAAGAACAGGCTAGGCTAACACAATTGATTTCTGAACATAACATTGAAGCTGTTGTCGGCTGTAGTGGTTTTCTCAAAGAGCTCCTAGCGGCCTACATCGACAAAAAAACACCAGATAAAAAACTGCTACCAATAACCATTATTACACCTGAATTGCAAAAGAAACTACCCCGTGAAATTACAACATTTAAGCTTGATTTTCAAAAAGTCGGTTATTTGGCAACTAAACAGTTATATAACAGAATAGGTCATCCGAATGACCAGTCCTTACGAATTAGCGTACCAGTAGAAAGCAACCTGTAAAATTCACTGCTAATTTGCTCTGTAAATGGACTTGATTATTTATAAAAATATTTTTACCGGTAGCCCAGGGCAGTCAGGCTATGCGGGGAAAGAACTTTCTTGACCAGTGCCGGATCCAGTTTTAATTCCAGAAACTCTCGCAGGTTGTCACTGCCTGAAGCAGTAAATTCATTCAATAGCTGCAAAGCTTTTTCATAGCCGATATGCGGTAGAAATGCGGTAATCAGAATCGGATCGGCTTCGAGCAGTGAACGGCATTTGTCAGGACATGGCACAATATTCGTGGCGTGTTTCGCCAGCATATTTGCGCAGTTTTCCAGTTGTGACAGCCCACGCAGCAGTGAATCAGCTAGTAACGGCATAAATTCATTGATCTGCAATGTCCCCTGCATGGCGCATTCAGTCACCAGTGTGTCATAGGCGATAATACTCATTGAGCCCTGAATAACCGCTTCGCAGATTACCGGATTTACTTTGCCCGGCATAATGGATGAGCCAGCCTGAACCGGCGGCAGTTTTATTTCGCCGATAAAATGGAGTTGCCGCAGATCACGGGTGATTTTGCCGAGATTAACCGCGGCCGCTTTCATGATCGCTGAGACCTCAACAAAGGCATCGGCATTAGCGGTTTGGTCAACACAGTTTTCACCGCGCATCAGACCCAATCCTGTAATCTCCCGTAGTTTTTCAATTACCAGAAAAATATAGCTGCGCGGTGCGGTCAAACCGGTACCGACAGCAGTGCCGCCGAGATTGACGATTCTAATTCGTTCTTCGGCTTTGAAAGTCCGCCAGCGGTCTCTGGCGAATGCCTCGGAATATGCACTGAATTCAGCCCCCAGGGTCAGCGGTACCGCATCCTGAAGTTCAGTTCTGCCAATCTTTATAATGTCGGCAAATTCCTGTTCTTTATGTTGAAAAACATCTTGTAGTTTGGCAATAGTTTCACTCAGTTCACGCAATTTCAAGACGGTTGCCACTTTCAACGCAGTAGGATAGACATCATTGGTTGACTGGTGCAGGTTGACCTGTTGAATCGGGTCGATATATTCATAATCACCTTTGTGCCGCCCGCAAAGTTCGAGTGCTCGGTTGGCAATAACCTCATTAATATTCATATTAGTTGAGGTGCCGGCACCGCCTTGGAGGGCATCAACCGGAAACTGATCATCAAATTTACTTTCGGCAATTTCATCGCAGGCGACAGCGATCGCGGCGGCTTTTTCCTGTGGAATAAAATCCAGCTCAGCATTAGCATTGCAACAGGCTTTTTTAACCATTGCCATAGCATGGATAAGCGCGGGATTGACCGTTGCTTCGGCCAGCTGAAAATTATTAACCGCCCGTTGGGTATGAATTCCCCAGTAGCAAGCTTCCGGCAAACTCATCTCACCGAGCATATCATGTTCAACTCTGGTTTTCATCGTGCTCATCTCACCTCTGATTTTATCTGAAGATTGTAACTTAATCATAAGATAAGGTACTGTAACAAATAAATCAACTGACGTAAATAAATTTTACCAATAACTAATGTCTGAAAACGAGGAAGAACTATATTTTCACTGCCCAAAATTCTAGGTATTTTCAATAATAATTTGTGCTCAAAATACAATTTCCTATTAAACTAAAAAATAGTCGAATACCTGCGAAAAAAATCATACTCATGCTCACATGTGTCCTAACAATTTTTGAAAAAGAGTAAAAAGAGAGTGGAGCAACCTTATCCGTAAAGTATATTACGGTAGCTCAAAAAAAGGAGGCTCCACAATGATAAATACATCGTTAAGTTTGTT
>JAKIUY010000139.1 GCA_021647315.1 Victivallaceae bacterium | reverse complement strand
CAGATTTTTCCCGTGCTATTAAATTAAATCCCAAAGCTGATTTCTATTATTACCGTGGTACAGCATATTTTTATGCGAACCAATATGACAAAGCTATTGCAGATTTTTCCTGTGCTATTAAATTAAATCCCAAAGCTGATGCCTATTATTACCGTGGCTCGGTATATCATGATATTAAACAATATGACAAAGCTATTGCAGATTTTTCCAGTGCTATTAAATTAAATCCCAAAGCTGATTTCTATTATTACCGTGGTACAGCATATTTTTATGCGAACCAATATGACAAAGCTATTGCAGATTTTTCCAGTGCTATTAAATTAAATCCCAAAGCTGATTTCTATTATTACCGTGGCAAAGCATATTTTTATGCGAACCAATATGACAAAGCTATTGCAGATTTTTCCAGTGCTATTAAATTAAAACCCAAAGCTGATGGCTATTATTACCGTGGCAAAGCATATTTTTATGCGAACCAATATGACAAAGCTATTGTAGATTTTTCCAGTGCTATTAAATTAAATCCCAAAGCTGATTTCTATTATTACCGTGGTACAGCATATTCTTATATTAAACAATATAACAAAGCTATTGCAGATTTATCTCAATATATCAAACTAAATCCAAATAGCGATAAAGGGTATCATTACCGTGGCTTGGTATATTTTTCTGCTAAACAATATAACAAAGCCATTATTGATCTATCTCATACCATTAAATTAAATCCAAAGAGAGAAAGAGTATATCATGCTCGTGGCTTTGCATATTTTTTTACGGAGCAATATAACAAAGCAATACAGGACTTTTCGATGTCACATGATATTTATGCATATTTTGGACTAGCAAAGACATATTGTAAACTAAAGCAATACGGCAAAGCCATAGAAAACTATTCTAAAATACTTGAGCTAATGAGATCTACAAAAGCACAGGAAATCTCAAAATATATTGATTGTTATTCTGCAATCATGGAAATATGTCTTATTACTGGTAAAACTGACCAGTTCAACCATTGGCTTAATCAATTTGAGAAAAATATTAAAGAAGATAAATTATCTCGTAGTAATTTAATAATCAAGCTTTATTTTATTTTGCTTAATAAATGTGTCATGAATAAACCTGTTGTAGATATTGAAAAACGATTAAATACCTTGCTAAAGAATAAAGAAGGAATTGATTCAAGCTGGTCTTTTGAGTTGACCGATGAATGGCTGAAGAACCCCAAGAATAGTTTAACGCCGAAACAAATCAAATACAGTCAAGATTTGACTAAAAAAGTCAAGGATGTTTTTGAAAAAGGCAAATAGAGGATGCTCGTCGCAAGTATGTTTATAATCAATGACTTAACTTTTAAATATTCTTTCGCAATTAATAGGCCCTTTCGCAACGCGCCCTTTCGCAACGCGCCCTTTCGCAACAGTGCGCTGGGGGACGCTCGTCGTGATTATCTTGTAAATGAATAACTTACAAAAGTAGGTTCTTGCTTGTAATCTTTTTAGATGGAATAAAAACGGCAGTTTATTGTAACCGTTTAGTTTGTTTTGTCAAAACGGCGCTGTTCTCTATTCAACAGAGCCTTGAATTTGTCAGGTGCGGTAATTCTAACATCCATCTCTTGTCCATCATCAGGGTGTTTGAAATGCAATTCTACCGCACTTAAAAAGAGTCCTTTATTCTTCAATATTTCACCTGGAGTTCCATATAACCTGTCCCCCATAATCGGGAAGCCCAATTGAGAGAGATGAATTCTCAATTGATGAGTCCTGCCAGTATGCGGAGTGAGCTCCAATAAACTTAAATCGTCATTGCGCAACGATTTAACACTCGCCAACCGTTTATATTCGGTAATTGCCGTTCGTCCCTCTATTTCATACTCAATAAGTCCCGTTGCATCAGGTTTGCCGATCACTACAGCATGATATTTTTTGGTAATTTCTTTATGTTCGAACTGGCGACTTAACTCAACAATTGCAGAATGCGTTTTAGCAACAAGCAGGAGCCCACTGGTCTGATGATCAAGCCGGTGAACCGGCTTCGCCCAGTTCAATGCATCTTTACTGCTGGACGGTGCCAGATTAAATTGCAACGCGTTAACAATTGTCCGATATTGGTTACCGCTAACCACAATCCCTGCCGGTTTATTGATTACCGCCAAACAGTCATCTTCGTAAACAATCTCCAGTTTCAAATTAAAGGTTTTAGGCACTCTGTTATCTAGGTCAAACAGCTGGAGTTTATCACCTTTTTTAAGGTAACGTCCACTTTCTACCATTGCCCCATTCAACAGCAATTCGCCGCGTTTAATCGCTTTCTTGACCCCTTTTTTTGCTGTAATAAATTCAGCAAAAACCGCAATCGAATAATCTAAAAAGCGTTGTTCTGCAATATCATCTGTTATAATATGTTCTTTAATCACTCTATGCACGTTGATTTACCTCAACAAATCTATTTAATTTCAGCGCACAACTAGCCTTATCGCCAAAAGCGCCAAGTGCTTTTGCTGAATACTGACGAACTTGAGGATGTTTATCAACAAGCAGGAGACGCAACAAATCAACAGACGCGGTGGCATCCACGACCCCAGCCAGTTTTCCTAGCGCTGATGCCGCGATTCGTCTGACAAGTGGCGATGCTGATTTTGTGTATTCGGCCAACTCAGGAAAAATATCCGCTCTAGCACTTTCACCAAGTTGTTTGATGTGCGATGCCAGTTTACGTTCATTTGTGATATTCATACATGTTCCATTTATATGGTCTATTGAAATTTGTTACGAACAAGTTCGACACGGCATTTCTGACAGTTGCTTAAAACGGGTTGTGCATGTCATTTCTAATAATTATTATTTTGGTAAATATCTAGAGTGATTTCGGTGGCAATGGCGGCTGATTCACCGTTGACTACCGGATCGCGATTTTCCGCTATCGCGGTGATAAAATCATTGATTATTGCCTGATGTCCACTGGTATCACTCACCGTGGCACTGGATAATGTAGAATCGACAGATTCAACGATTACCGCCGGGTTATTGACTCCGTCAATCTCCCACATTTTAATAGCATTGTTTTCCATCACGAATGAACCTTTTTCACAATGCACAGTCAAGACCTGCGGGAAGCCCGGTTTTGATGCGGTTGAGGCGGTGATCGAGCCAATCATGCCGTTATCATGTTTAAGCAGTGCTACACCATAATCTTCACCTTCAATATCATGGCAAAAATTATCCAACATACTGACTGTTGTTCCCGGACGGCCAAAAAACCATCCGTAAATATCAATCCCATGTGCCCCCTGCTGAATAAATGGACCACCACCGTCGATCGCTTTATTACCACGGTAACTGGCACTGTCATAATAACTCTGATCACGCCAACATCTGATAGAGAGGTCGGCGGCGAAAATCTTACCTAGTGCGCCAGTTGCCAACAGTTTTTTTACTGCAATATTATCCGGGCACATGCGCTGTTGATAGGCCACGCCAAGCCGGACATTATTAGTCCGACACGCATCGATCATCCGTGTCATGGCTTCAGTCGTAATATCCAACGGTTTTTCGGTCAACACATGTTTGCCAAGTTTGGCCGCTTCAATAGCTGAAATATGATGCAGGCCGTTCGGGGTGGCAATAACAATTGCCTCGAAATCAACTGTTAGCTCATTAAGCGTTGGGGCAACCTCTACCTGTTCCGGTGCATTTTTCGGCAGGTTGCCGCTTCTTGACACCATGCCAACAATTTCAGCATTAGCAATGGCATTGATGGCATTACAATAGGTTGAGGCAATATTACCTGAACCGACAATAACAAATCTGGTGGGTTTCATAATTTTAAGTATCCTGTATTGTATTCTTTATATGGGAGTTATGAGCTTCATGGGGCTAATGATAAAAGTCGTTCCCTCTGAAAACGGAAATGCCGGTCTGATGACCAGTGCTCCCAGCAAAACTCAAAGTTTCAAGGTGACAGTGCAGGAGCAGCTATCCTACTTTACCCCCTTTAATCTTATTTCGGTGAAGAGTGATATTTCGCCTGATATATTACCTTTACCAGGTTCGCATCGGGAAAAAGTTCCGTCATCATAGTTATAAATAAACGGTGGTGAGCCTACCGGCTGACCATCGGCTCTGATTGAGACTGTGGTTACTGTCGGCAACATAGAAAACCCTAATTTAAGCCAATTATAGCGGAATCCTGCCTGCAGCATGTCACAGGCGAAATCTTTTTCACTGCCCCGGCGTGGTCTGATAATTTTGTCCAGTCCGCCAATTTTAATAGTCACTGGGCGGTCCGGTATTGAGTTAAGCTTTGCACTACTAATGGTTAGCTCGTGATTATTAAGCTTCGCCTGAATAACGCCCTGAAGAGTCGTATTGCATTCGACCTGTTTAATACCCAGGAAGCCCATAATCTCAGTAGTAGGCAGCTTACGGCAATATATTTCCAGGTTATCTACTGAACCATTATTTTTTAAAGTGAACGGGCGGATAAAAGCCTCACTCCCCAGCCATTGAAAGGTATTTCTTCCAACCTTAATCCCCTCTGCCGCGTCTATTCTATATTTAACCTTGCCATTCTTCAGCACAAAGCGATCATATTCCAAAGCGGCAAATTCCGCATCCTGTTCATGCGCTATGCCCGAGCTGAAGTTATCCGCGGTCCAGGTTGTGGTCAGTTGCTTTATAGTAAAATTGTCCGATGCGAGCGTTGAGTCACTTAATTTTAATTTTGTTCGGTATTTTAACCCGTCAATATTGTAACTTATATTGGCTTTACCCTGCAAAGTTCCGGCAAAAGTGACTCCGTCCCATTCAGGAATAAAACGTCCAAGATTGATCGGCGATACAGTTTTGTAGGCTGGAAGACTCAAGTCGGCATCAATGTAAAATTTTGCCGGTGGCAACACCAATTTACCGAAACAGAAATTACCGGCCTCACTGGAAATGTTATTGGTAAAATTCCCTTTAAAAATAAGTTCTTCTGGGGTAGAATCAAGAACAAGTTCAAGTTTTGATGCCGTTAAACCGTTATACGAAATATTTTTTGCACTGAGCTTACCACTCTGTTTTTCCGGCAGTGCTGGCCAGCCCAATGGAATTTCCGCGGAAATTCCGCTTCCGGTAATAACAGGTTTCAGCAAATTGCCGGAGGCATTGTTGAACTTCAACTTTCCCGCCGTATTATAGCCGTCCCACCGGGCTTTCAATTCAAACTCCGGCACATTACAGCTACCAGTTATAAAAGATTTAGCACTGAATTTGCGACCGCGCAATATTGTTGTAAGCAACGGGTTACGGTCGCGTTTATAATCTATCATCCAGTCTAATGCCGCCAGGTTGACAATACTCTCTTTATAACCACCTTGCAGTTTCGGTGAGACCAGAGCTAATTTCAGGCCGGCAAATTTATGATAACCGGTATCGGGTTCAAATAACAGATTATGTTTCAGGCGCGGGTTTTTAAATTTAAGGTAATAATCAGCGTCAGAGATTTCCGCCTCATCCATGCTCAAGCTGCCGTCAACAGCAGTCAACTGTAATAGCTCAGCGGTTTCATTCAGCATCAATTCAGATTCAAGCTGAAGACCAGTTGCCCGCCCTTTAAAACTATTCGCGAAATACCAAAAGCGGGGTATTTCAGCTTTTACAGCTATCTTGCCATTAAGGCTGTTCGCCGTTATCGGCAGAGAAAAATTAATAGAACCGCCAGAAGCGACGCTCCTATTGCCATCAACCATTTCACAGCTGGCTTTACCGAATGTCATATCAGCGTTGAGGACTTGATAAATACTGTTACCATAACGTTTAGGCATATTTGCGGCAATTACAGTTTTCCACCAGGTGATCGTACTGTCGCCGGCAAAAAGCGTGAGTTTGTCTGCTGAAAGTTTACTTTTTACAGTTTTAACGATTAAGCCCTGGCTGAATTCAATTAGTTGCTGTAGTTTAATATTTTTCAATTCAGAACGCAGTTTGCCGTAACGGGTGTTGATTTTAGCCGCGGCAAGTTTACCATTTAAAGAGTTGAGTAAAACAGTACTGTTGTCCAGCGAAAAGTTCACATCGCCTGCGGTCTTGATTAAATCACCGACAAATGCCCGGTTTTTTTTCTCAATTGAAAGTGCTTGCAAATCCAAAGAGAAATTGCCATGATTCAACTGTAAATTCTGGGTGATGTCAGCATGACCATTCAAGTTTATCCCCACACTGTTCCAGCTGTTTCCGTCCCAGCGACCTGAAAAATTTTCGACCGACAAGCGTCCTTCAACATGTTTAACATTAATATCCATGAGCTTACTTGTGGTAATTCGCAGTTTCTCATCAAGTCTGAAACCACGCAGTGAAGCCATGCGTTGCCGTCCGCTCAAATTTGCCTTGGGAATATCTAGTTTTATATTTATTTCCCCTTGCCCACCCTGCCCTTTGCCGGTAATACTCAGATGTTTTACTGTAGTAAAAACATAGTTGTCAATATACTTGAAAAACCATTCAGAAACCGCATCTTTTTTATTTTTATCTCGGGGCATGGCAGTAAATTGCCATTTTTTCGTCTGCCGGTTATAGCTACCATCAAGTTGACTGTCAAAAGTAATTCCATAAAGCGGTTTAACCCCAAAAATACGCCAAAACGGTAAGGTGTCCAATGGTAATTTAATCCTGCCTGCAAAGGTTACAGGCAACTGCTCTGCCAACGTAAATTCACCGGTAAAATTCTTTATTTCCGCAACAATCGGTCGTTGCAACCGGCAATCTGAGATATTTATATTGAATTTACCATTGTTGCGAATGATTGAATAGCTTAATTGTTTTTTATGCCCGGAGCGTAAGGTGATATTTCTGATGGAAAGATCGCCGGCATCAATGCGTCCGTTATCCAGAGTACCGCTAATATTAAACTCAGTGATCGATAATTTGGGTTTAAAGCGTAATGCGATTGTACCTTTAAAACTATTTTCTCCCTCGTAGATGCCTTTGACCGGCACTGTTTCAGGTTCTATAAGTTTGTATAATTCAACGAATTTACGCAACGAAATTTTCCCGTTGAATTCGGCTTCAATTTTACCCTGTTTAAAATCTCCGTTAAGGGCGATAGATACTGTGCGTTCATCAAGCTCTATTTTAAGCTCAGCTTTAAGCTTATTCCACCCGGAGTCCTGCGGGGTCAATAACAGTTCAAACGGAATCAGCAATTTTTCCCCATACAGCTCCAGTTCCATTAAACCTTTGCGGACGACAATTGCCTGAATGGAAAGCAATTTGCCATTTTTAGGTTTAACAAAATTATCCTGCAGTTCCGCTAAAATCTTTTCCCGGTCAATACCATTTATAACCAACTGACCGTTGCGAACTGCACACTTCAAATTCACCCCGCTGAAAACCACTTGATCAATAATCAAGTAGCCGCGATTCCAGCTTTTTTGCAGTGAATAAGCCAAAGTAACTTTATCCGCCTTTAGGGTAGGATTATCAGCTGGCCCGATAACCATTTCGCCTAGGTCAGCGCCAAAAGCACCGACACTAGTTACTTTTCCGGAAAAACCTCTGATCCCGGCCTCTTCGACCAGTTCAGGAATAATATTTTCCTGAAAATAACGTGGGAGGTAATAGTTTGCCGCCACAAAATAGCCGGCAATCAGCAAAATCACCAGCCCCCCGAAACCCCAGGCAGTTATCTTTGCCCACTTTTTAATTTTTTTGTGCATTATATAATCACCTTTAAATTGTGATCTTCAATATACCACAACTACCCCAGTTGTAAAACCCAATGTAGCACGAAGAAAGTAGCATAGGCGTCTCGCCTGTGTTTTTAATGGTACAAGCATCCCGGCTGTGAACGATGTAGTATAACCGCAGTGTCGCGCCGTAGCTCAAAGAGCGTAGGCTGATCCCGGTTGTGAAACTTACTCAAGCACCGTCTAATTAGACCCTATACGAAAAGGTTTTCTTGTTCGCTTAACACTGATAAACAACTTGATCGTTTGAGGTTGATCAGCGTTTGCTTTTTGCGCTCGGAGATCGCAAGCTACCAGTTTTCGACCTTTTCGAGTAGGGTCTAATTACGAACGCACTGCGTTCGCAATTAAATTCATTAATACTTGATCAAATACTTATTGTCTCCGTATTCAACTGTAGTTATTTTCTGCCAGATGCCGTTGACACAGAATTTCAGTGAACCATCGTCGGCTGTAGCAAAATTGCCGGCGGCAAAATCATTGACTACACCAGGTAACACCACCCAGTCGCCAAAACGTTTTAAAAGATCAAGATTATAGTCGGCAACTTCAGCCAAAATATCTTTATATCCACCAATCGGACGAGTCGCGGGGCGCGCTTCAGCGATTGCGATAAGTTCATTAAGGTCATGTTCCTGTAGGTCAATCGGCACCACGCTTGAGATTCCCAGAATTGGACCGCTATCCATTTCGCCACCAACGCCGCTATAGGCTTGGGCAATAATCACACTGCTGCGCAAGGCATCGTGACCGTGCAAAATTGCCGTTTCGATCGGAATTGCATGCAGACCGACCAACAGTCTCCGACCATCGACTTCAACGGTTAAATCGCCGGGATGAACGTTCAGGCAGGGAAAATCAGCGGTAATATTGGTTAGCGGAACAAAGCCGGCAAGAATAGCGAAATCGATCTGATATTCACTCAGCAAACGCCGCAGTTCAGCGGTCCACAGCTCTCTAATTTCCCGACCGCGTTCAGTTTGCAATGAAATTCTGGTTTCACCATGTTCACGGTAAAATTTTCTGATATCCAATGCCACCAATGGCAGAGAAAAATTAGCGGCAATTTCAGCCGTCCGGCTGTTGTCCGGGGCATCGGTAACAATTACCGCAGGTTGCCAAGCTTTAACATCACGATTTTCCAGCACTTTTTCGGCATTAGTGCCAGTACCGCTCATAAAAATAGCCACGTTAGGGAATTGACTGTTTTCTAAAAATAGTTTCAAATTATGTTCTCCATTATGATTTATGCCGTGCCAATTTGTAAACAATACACGGTCTGATATTTATGTCTGTTATATTGTAACGCAAAACAGCTCATAAATCAAGAAAATATGAAATTATAAATGCAGTTAATGAAGATTATAAAACAGGTGAATATAACCGGCGTCGCCGGAACGTCGAACAGTAGCCTGCGACTTCCATGCGCATTGGCATGATCTCCCTTCTGGGAGATTAGAGTTATGCGCCAGGATGTCGCAAAGTACTAGCTGGAAATACAATTTCCTATTAGATGAACAAAGCCGGCTGCGCCGGAACGTCGAATAAATGAAAAAACACCTACCCGAACGCAGTGACAGATGAAGCGCAGCGTAATAATTCCCTAATATTTTATATATCAGAGGCAATTTCAAAACTCAAATAGTTTCATTGCAGCTATTTCACGTGGCAAGTGCACAGTATAATCATCAGCCCAGTTTATCCATTCACCGCTGATGTAGCCCTGATAATCACTGTTATTGATTAATTCTATCGCCCGCTGATGGTCAACAATGCCTTCGCCAATCGGCTTGAATTCAATTCCCCCATCCGGTAGATCAACACCGTCATGAATATGCAGATGAACAATCCACGGTTTCATAGTATTATATGCCGTATCAATATCAAAACCATTCCGTACGGGATGCATAATATCCCAGTTGATCATAATATTAGGATGATTAACGCGTTGCATAACCGTTGCCAAATGTGCCGGATCACGCCAATCATCATGGGTTTCAATACAGACGGTTACATTGCGCTCTGATGCATGTTCTGCTACACTTTTCAAGGCTTCCGTTACCAGTTCAATGCCCTGTTCGCGACTAACGTCTTTTCCCAAAGGGCCACCGAATACACGGATGCGTTCACAGCCAATATCACCGGCGAGATCAATAACCTCATCAGTGCGGTCAATCCATTCCTGTCGATTCTCAGGATCAGCATAACGGCATGAAGTCGCTAGACAGCATACTGTAATATTGCTGGCAGC
The DNA here is from genome assembly GCA_021647315.1 of Victivallaceae bacterium. Taxonomy (GTDB): domain Bacteria; phylum Verrucomicrobiota; class Lentisphaeria; order Victivallales; family Victivallaceae; genus JAKIUY01. Next base: position 1,329 of record JAKIUY010000139.1, on the reverse strand, counting down.
TATTTCTGCTTTCATCGCAGCTCTTGCTGCCGCATCAAGAGTCGTTTCAATGCCATGTTTATGACTTGAAGCCAAACGCGGCTCGATCCCCGCATAGCCATATTTGGAAGCAGTGGCGAATATCTCCTGCAAGGTTAATTCCGGGGTCGAAAAACTCATAAATGAATAGTTCATAATCTTTTATCTCCTGTTAAAACTTTACCACCTGATGTTCTATTGATGACTGCCGGACTGCATCAAAAATCTTAGTCAAATAAAGTGTACTTTCCAGGGTCACTGGATAGGTCTGTTCTCCATGCACCGCTTGAGCAATTGCTTTATAAAGAGCACTAGAATCGCCATATATATTGCCTTGCAACTCTTCAGTTGTTATCGCAAGTTCAGCCACACTCATATACTCTTTTTGGGTTGGGTCGAGCGGAGTTGATGGTACGCCAGCATGAATGGTTAAAGTCGTATCGTCAACGATAATCGTTCCCTGATCACCCTGCACTATCCAGCGTGGCAGTTTTTTGATGGCATTAATATTATATTCAGCCTGAATAATTACGCCATTGGCTAAAGTAATAGTCGTAGAGAAAAGGTCTTCGACATTGCCTGGATTAATAACTTGATTCAAGCTACCGTAAATATCTTTAACTGGACTGTCAGCCAGCAAAATCGGTGGTTCAATAATATGAGGGCCCCAATTTAACAGATAGCCACCACCATTCTGCTTTTCAGTCTGCCAGTCATTGCGGGTTGCAAAAGAGTATTCAGCACGGTAAATACGAAATACCTTGCCAATAATACCTTCGGCGATCAACTCTTTCAAGCGCAAAAAGTCCGAGCCCCAGCGTGCCGGTAACCATGGCATAAGAATTTTTGATGATCGCTTGGCGGCAGCAACCATCTGCTGCGCTTCGCCTTCATTCAAACACCATGGCTTGGTGATCAAGGTATTAACCTCGGCCGCCATACAGTCACAGACCATTTCACAATGCTGGTTACTACGGGTAACAATCACTACCAGATCAAGCTGCTCTTTATCAAGCATTTGATGATAATTTTCATAGACATTACAGCTGAATTTTTCTTCAGCTTTATTCCGAGCTTCTGGCTCAATATCAGCCACTGCTACCATTTCAAACTGTTCTGAGTCAAAAACCGCCTGACCATGCATTGATTCACCGTTGCGACCGTAGCCGATAATTGCCGTTCTGATTTTTTGTCGAGTAGGCATAATATATTTCCTTTCTTTTAGATTTAATTTCTTTTGTTGTTGGCTTCACCCTTTCGGTTGTGAAGTACCTAATTATTTAAATCGTGAGTAACGAACATCAACGCCCC
>JAKIUY010000013.1 GCA_021647315.1 Victivallaceae bacterium | reverse complement strand
GCATCTCCTACGGAGATTTTTATGCGCTTTTTTTAAGAGTTGAAGCTGGCGCTTCAAAAATACAATGCTAAATTAAATTTATCATATCATAGGAAAAAATCATTTACACAAAATTATGGACTCACCCCATTATCATTATTAGCGGCAATGCGATACCACTTGATTGCTGTTTTTTTATCATAGTTTTTATTATATAATTGAGCCAGCCGAAATGCAACACCAAATATCTTCGACTCAGCCGCTTGTTTGTAGAAATAAATTGCTTTTATTTTATCAGTACTCACACCACTACCTGTTTCATAACATTTGCCGAGTTCTGACTTTGCATAAGCATTATTCAATTGTTTTAACAGTTTAAACGCATGCGGTTCATTTTTATCTGCCCCGATGCCATATTTTAGGCACATTGCGGTATAAAAAATATCATCCGATGATTTTCCCTGTTGAAATATCTTAAATGATTGCGTTTCGTTATGGCTAAAAAATAGTTTCCCTGCCTCATGTGGTCTATTTAATAAATTTAATACAATAATTGCTCTAGGCAATTCAGCTTTTACCGCCTTTAACAATAGTTGTCGTGCCTGTTTTTTATCCTGTTTTATTCCTCTGCCAAGCAGGTAACAACATGCTAGTTTATAATGACCTGTATTATTACCAGCATCTGATGCTTTTTTATACCAAAAAAATGCTTGTTGAGGACTTTTTTTAAGTTTCGCTGATGACTGCGGTGGTGGAAATTTAAAATAGTGTGTCGGTAATTTAATCTGTTTGTAATCTTTACGTCCTGATAAATAATAATCACCAATTTTAACATAGGCTGGACTGAAATTCAATTCTGCGGCTTTTAAGCAATTCAAGAAGTTGGATTGAAAATGACCCATCGCGATCCTCCGTTTATTGCCTTCTGTTTTGGTTGCAAGATAATAATAAGCTTTGGGATGATTACGAGCTGCCGACTGAGCCATAAACTCTCCTATATTGGAAATCCTATTTTTCTCCCTGAGGTTCAATCGAAAAAAATCAGGGTGTTGAGCAAAATAATAGTCATAATAAAATAACGTATTAGCATTACCTTGCCCTAACGCATTTTTGAATATTTTGTATATTTTTTTGCCAGGTTTGAGAATGTCTCTTTTTTTGCGACCAGAAATAAGATAATACATGCACATGGCGACGGCATCAGAATAAAAATAATTCGCAGCTCGTTTAAAATACCCATAAGCAGTTTTATCATTCTGTTTGATGCCGGTTCCATTCATATAGCAAAGTCCTAGCTGGTACATTGCTAAAACATGTTTTTTTTTGCTTGCCTTGCGAAACCATTTTAGTGCTTGGTAATAGTCTTTTATTTCCCCATGACTGCCTTCATAATAATTCATACCCAACCAGTACATAGCGTCAATATTATTATATTTTTTTATTTTTTTACGGTAATGTCCTGATGAGAAACGAGGATATTTTACATTCACAGCGACTGGGTCGTAATCAATACCTTTAGTTATGCTTATTGCCGTTAGTTCTGTTTTAAATTGTATATAAGACTTGGTTTTGGTGTAACCAATAAAATTTGATGGTCTAATCTGAATAGAACTTTTGCGTTTTTCAAAAACAGTATCACCGTGATCGATGCTTAGATAAACTCGCCGAAAATCTTGGTATATAATAATTTTTATGTCATGTAACTTATAAAGATCAAAGCAAAAATTATTCCAATAAGTAATCGGGATTGTATTGAATTTAACCTTCACCTTTTCATTAGCTTTTGATGATGTTCTATCAGATTTTTTCCCGGTTGGCAAATTAAAATATAAATAAGGTTGCCTAAATGGCTTATCCAATGAAAATAGCATCGTTTGCTTGTGCAAGTTTTGATCTTTTGCAATCAAAAAATAAATATAGTTGTCAATATTTTTCTGAAGTTTATGCGAAAACTGCGGATCAACAGGATATAATCTTGTTTTAAATCGAAAAGTTAAAATTTGTGATTTAGTTTCATCTTTTGAAAATCTTTGGGATATAATTTGCAAGTTTGATGGCGAATAATTTTTATTGAATAAAGGAATAAAACCTAAATCTGTTTTCAATAATTTTACATTAACCTCCAGACTTTTCTGCTTGTAGGTTTCCGCCCGTCTGGCTGATATACATAATGCACACATACAAATCATTAATAAAATAGTAATTTTAATGCTCTGACCTCCTTAAACTTGCAAATAAAAATGCATCTGAATGCTTTATTCAGGTCTCTCGGTACCTATGAGATAAACAGACATTGTTACCGACGAATTCATTCCTGCAAGTGCCTCATCAGTTTGATCTCTTACACTTCCATCTAATAAAGCGATCACATCTGCTACTTCTTCGGGAGTTAATTGTCCTGGAGTAAAGCTGTCCGTAACAGCAGAATAGTCGATGATTGATGTAGTCGTAGACTCGGCACGGTAGAAGTCGTAAGTTTTCCCATCATATACCACTCCTTGTTCATCATACTTATCCCAGTAACTAATTACATTAAAATGATAATTTATGGTTTGTGTAATAACAGCCAGATCATTAACACTATCATACCATGTTTGATAAACAACATCATAGGTCCAAGTAATTACAGCTCTCGTCCCGGTAATGGTAACCCATTTCCCGTACAACCCCAAAGGATCAACTGATATACTCGCCCGGTTGTTACAATATGCCAGATTATTCCAGCCGTCTGGATAACCTAATGGATCTGCAGTCTGCCATTTACCGAGATTGGCACGGTAGTTGCGGAAGAGGAATGCATACCCTAAACCTGCAACATGAGGTTTTCCAGTGAAGAACGTGTTCACGGATTTCACAGATTTCACGGATGATTCACCAAAGGCAGTTGTTGCCGTAGAGGCGAAAGATTTTTCGCCCTTACTGCCAATTACGCCCAGCGTGGTTCCCAGCATATTGTTAAACAATACGCTATTATCTGCAAGAATTGGGTTACCGCCAGTAGCTGCCGGTTCGTTTGTCAGATTGGTGGTGCCGCGTTTGATCAGTGCCAAGCCATCCCATTCGTAATTATCTGTGTGCTCTGTGCCCTCTGTGGTGAGAATAGACGCGAAAGCGATTTGTCCGCTGATGTGGTAGTCGTAATTGGCGGTTACTTTACCATTTTGCGTGATAGACATCACTTTATCGAGCCAACCGTATTGGTAGGTTTTATCTTTATTTTTTTTATCGGTAAATTTTTTACCACATCAGCAATATTATCAGGCTTACAGTTAATGATAGTTAACTCTTCTAAAGTTTTCAATTCTTTTAATTTTTCCACATTAACTAAATTGCATTTTTTAAGAATTAATTTTTTCAAAGTCTTTTGGGATTTTAATAAATTTATATCAATCTTTATATCAAATCCAATAAAACTTTTTGTTGATATATTTTCAAGAATACTGGTATCTTTACAATTCCCAAGTGAAAACATTGATAATTTTATCGGGAGTATGTTTTTTTCAATTTTAAAACGACTCACATTCGAAAAAGATAATTCTTTCAGTTTTTTGTTTTGAGACAAGTAGTTAACGTAAAATACACTCGGAGTTTCGAAATTAAGTGAAAATGATATTAAATTAGGCAGTGGAGGCAACGTTGCTAAATCAGCATTAGCAATGCTAACTAAAGATAGCGAGGTAAGGTCTTTGTAATTACTAATAGCAGACAAATTAATCATTTGATTTTTATATACCTTAGGGAACTGTACTTTTGATACAGTTAATTGTTTAATTTTCAGGTCTTTAAAAATTATTAAATTCCCCATAGGGATTCCTAGCCAAAGATCATACACTTTGTCTTTTGGTAATGATTTTAGTGCCGTTAAATCACAATTTTGAATACTTTCGGGAACTAATATTCTTATTCCCCAATAATTTTTATTAAATTCATGGCGTACAATTCCACCACCCGTGATTTTATATTTGCCAAATTGGTCTTTTTGAGTTTTTAAAATATTTTTTTCTGTAAAAGGAATAATCGTTTTGATATTCTTAGACAAGAAAAAAAACATAATACTAGCAGATACCAACAATACAAAAATTGAAATAATTAACTTTCTCATTACACTACTCCACCCATATATAATTTCTTGTAATTGTTACAGTCGCAACAGATAAAATATTTGTTGATACAGGAACCGTAAACGGGTCTCCGCCGTTCATTGGCTCATAATTATTAACAATAACAGTTGTTTCTATAACATCATAAGTTTGAACTGTTACCATATGTCCAATCTCAATGGAGCCATTAATATATGAATCTATCAGGTCAAAATCACGGGTTACGGTAGTAACTTGAACAATAAGGCACTGCCCGGAAGAACCATAACTGCCTGGATTTAAATTTTCGCTTTGCGGTTGAGGTACTGGATTATTGGCGTTATAAATATCAATTCCATTTTGTTCATTAACTAATACCCACGCCGTTCCCTGAGAATCAATTCCTGATGTTACCTGATTATTCCCATATGCTAGATTATTCCAACCGTCTGGGTAGCCTAATGGATCAGAAGTCTGCCACTTACCGAGATTAGCACGGTAATTACGGAAGAGGAATGCATAGCCTAAACCTGCAACGTGAGGTTTTCCAGTAAAAAACGTATTAGCAGATTTCACGGATGATTCGCCGAAGGCAGTGGTTTCAGTAGGGGTGAAAGTTTTTTTGCCCTTGCTCCCAGCGATACCAATAGTGGTTCCCAACATATCGTTGAAAAGGACGTTATTATCTGCGAGAATGAGGTTACCACCGGTAACAGCTGGTTCATTAGTCAAGTTAGTGCTACCGCGTTTGATGAGTGCCAGACCATCCCATTCGTAGTTGGTGGAAATGCCGTTGATCATGCTTTCGGCGATCTGCCCGTTGATATGATAATCGTAGTTAGCGGTGATCTTGCCGTTTTCTGATATATTCATCACTTTGTCCAGCCAGCCGTATTGGTAGGTTTTGTTGCCTTCTCTTGTCATGCGCCCGGCGGAGTCGTAACTGTAGGCTGTAGAAACACTGCTCTTTGCGCTCGGAGATCGCAAACTACTGGTCAGCTGGTTGGCTTCGTCATACTCGAATGTTGTTTTTATGCCGTTGATGGTTTTTTTCAGGATGTTGCCAGCTGGGTCGTAGGTGTATTGTTCAATAATGTTGCCTTGGTTGTCGGTAACGGCGGTTAGTTGATTTTTGAGATCATATTCGTAGTTTTGTCTGATGCCGTTGATAAATCTCGCTTCGCGATATTTAGTATGACTATTTTCAACAAGTTGAAAATAATCCTTTAACTGTAAATTTAAACATCCCACATTATTTCCCCATTAAACATTAATCATTAATCGTTGAACATTAGTTTTTTACATCCCACGTTTTACCTTTCATTAATCGTTAACCATTAAACATTAATCGTTATTCAAATTTCCCTCAAAAGCCTTATTTCAAGAATCTACACCTCAGTTTATTGGAATAATAGTTTATTTCCTGCTTAGAATTTATTTCTTCTTGCTTGTTTACGTCCCTGTCCCCGATATTTCTATTGTTCCTATTGTTGTCCCCGCTATTGTTTTCTTTTTTCGCCTTAACTTAGTGCCATTCGTCCCTGCCCCCGCAATCAAATCTACTTTAGTAAAATTTTTGATTTAATGCCAACAGGCAATGTTTTTCTGGCTACGGGAGTATTTCTAATGTCTAATTTTTCAAGCTTGATTGAGCCTAAAGTTGATAAATCTTCAATTTGTGTGTTCTGTAAAGATAAATATTTGACACCAGTATTTCCTAATGGGGTTATATCTTTAATTTTTGTGTTATCAAGATTAATTAATGTAATTTTTGATGTTTTCAATGGCGATAAATCTTTAACTTCAGTATTGTCAAGAAATAACTCTTTAATTATGCTATTCTTTAAAGGTGATAAATCTTTAATTTTCGTATTACTCAGAAACAGATATTTAATATTCTGTCCACATAAAGGAGAAATATCTTTAACATTGGTATTTCGCAGGTTTAAATAGTCCAATTGCATTTTTTTCAAAGAAGTAATATTTTCAACTTTAGTTTTTGATAGATCTAAATGTTTTAATTTAAATTTATATAACTTTAATGAATTAATGTTAACAATTTTTCTACTATGGAAAAGTAATTTTATAATATAATCACCTTTATACTTACATGTGAAATCTTTTAGCGTACTCCCTGGGTTAACCAAAATAAGTTTATTAATAACTTCTCTAGCTTTTCTATTTTCTTCTTTTTGCTGCGACAGAGGGCTATAGTTATAACAGCCTATGAAAGATATACAAATAAAAATTATAACTACTAGTATACTTATTTCATTAATTTTTTTCATAATTTCACCTCATTCTGATTTATTGCATTTCTTATCAATAATTATCTTGGTATCAAGGTACCATCCCGAATAAACAGGAGAATAAGTTTCTACTCTACCACATGCATAGTACCACTTATTTGCAGTATAGTCAATATATGCGTATACATCTACTTTTGTTTCTCCAGATCTATCACATTCTCCAGCGGCATGAGCTTCACAAGATATTTCAGAGGTTTTAGTTTTACCACCAGTGATAGATATAGTGCCCCCAGGAGTTTCATATGTTGCTCCAATTGTATATGATGTAGAATCAGATGTTTTTATACAATTTACTAAAAGGGTATCAACCAAGCCTAAAGAGACTGTTGTTCTTAAATTGTATGATTTATGAGTAACAGTACACCTTGAAATCACTATTCCCAAAACAACAGTACATAAACCTGTTGGGTCAACATTGTCAGTTACCCCATTATTCACATACGCCAGATTATTCCAGCCGTCTGGATAACCTAATGGATCAGCAGTCTGCCATTTACCTAGATCAGCACGGTAGTTGCGGAACAGCAAGGCATAACCGAGGCCCTCAACTTTGGGTTTACCCGTAAACATATTATACTCGTTATTGGCTGTATTTGCAAACATATTTCCGAATGCGTCACGTTTGAATGAATTGAATTTGTCCGTTTGCAAGGTGCCGATGGTCGTCCCAAGCATGTCGTTGAACAGCAGATTCGTGCCATTGTTATTCGTGGCTAATATCGGGTTACCACCAGTTATTGCTGGTTCGTTGGTAAAGCTGGTGGTGTTTTTACGGATCAGAGCGAGTCCGTCCCATTCGTACGACGTTACCGTCGGGGCAGATATGGAATCTGCCCTTACAGTTGCCAAGGCGATTTGACCGTTGATGTGGTAGTCGTAATTGGCGGTTACTTTGCCGTTATGGGTGATACTCATTACTTTGTCGAGCCAGCCGTAGGTGTAGGTTTTGTTGCCTTCTTGAAAACCTTATACACTTTCCCTGATAACAATACTATTGTTTGAAATCCCTCTTTTTTTACCATAGTTATTATTTTTGGTATTGTATTTTCTTCTATTACGTAAATTACCTGAACCGACACGGATATACTTTTATAATAACCGATAATATTTCCATCTTTCATTATAGGATTTGGCTTTGAAATAGTTGGTTTGCCTATAATTGAAGTTGAAATACTATGAATTGTTACTGTTCTGCTTATTTTTTTTGCAATATTTTTTGAGCTAGTATCATTTTGAAGTACTGATACTGTTTTGCTTTCTGCCGTAGCAGTAATATTGCTGATAGTTGGAGTTTTATAGTCTTTGTTCAGCAATCCAAACACTTTAATGGTGAATGTTTTGTCTGTATGAGTAACGTCTTTTGATGTACCTATTATTTCTAACGAGCACTTTTGTATCTTGTTTTTATCTTGGTGATTTGGTAAAAGTATTATCTCGTTTGAGTCTGCATGGGGTGTCATAGTATAAAAAATAAAAAAATATACTAACAGCAAAAGAATTACTTTAAAATCAGTAATAATAGTTTTTTTCTTGTCATTTATCATTTCAGTCTCCTTGATATTTTGGTGACTTTATCAATTCATTATTCAGCATATACTGTTTTAGATGTGCTTCCAGATAATGTCATTATTGTCTGAAATCCTTCAGTTTTTGTTCCTGACCCCACAAAATAATCACCCGTAGCTGTAATCTCATAAGTCACTGCAATTGACACTGAAACCGTTTTATAATAAGTTGTGTGAGTAATGTTCCCATCTCCATCAAAAAATTCAATAAAATAATCAACTGTTGAAGTAGGAGAACCAATCATCGAACCAGAAATATTTTGCACAGCTATTGTGGCACCTACTTTAAAAGTATAGGCACCAATTGTAACTTGCACGCCTGTAGTACAAGAGGTATAACCTCCGCCAAAAGTAGCACTGACATTAGAAATTGTTGCGGAATCATAGTCATCATTGAATACACCTAATGCTTTTAAGTCAAAATGTAAAGTCTTATTAACGACAGGCTTAATAGTACTAATTGTTGTTAACGCTCCCCCCAACCAGTCAATCGCACTGGTCACTCCATTATTAACATACGCCAGATTATTCCAGCCGTCTGGATAACCTAATGGATCAGCAGTCTGCCATTTACCTAGATCAGCACGGTAGTTGCGGAACAGAAAGGCATAACCGAGGCCCTCAACTTGGGGTTTTCCGGTGAAGAAGAAGTCGTTATTCGTCTCTCGTTGATCGTTTTTCGATATTGGAACGCCGAATGATGTCATATTGTTTCTATTGAATTTATCCGTTTGCAAAGTGCCGATAGTCGTTCCCAGCATGTCGTTAAACAGCAGATTCGTGCCATTGGTGTTATTGGTGGCTAATATCGGGTTACCACCAGTTACGGCTGGTTCGTTGGTGTAGCTGGTGGAACCACGCTTGATCAGTGCTAAGCCATCCCATTCATACGACGTTACCGTCGGGGCGAACGGCCGTTCGCCCTTACTGCTATAGATGCTAGCTGTAGCGATCTGTCCGTTGACGTGGTAGTCATAGTTGGCGGTTACTTTGCCGTTCTGGGTAATTGACATTACCTTGTCGAGCCAGCCGTAGGTGTAGGTTTTGTTGCCTTCTTTGATCATGCGTCCGGCGGCATCGTAAGTGTAGGCGGTGGTGGTTCGCGACTGGGAAGTCGCTCCTACGTTGGAGCTGACTAGTTGATTAGCGGCATCGTATTCAAAACTTGTTTTGATGCTGTTGATTGTTTTCTTCAGGATATTACCGGCGGGGTCGTAGGTGTATTGTTCTACTATGTTGCCTTGGGTGTCCTTGACGGCGGTTAGCTGATTTTTTAGGTCGTATTCGTAGAGCTGCTTGCTACCGTTTACTTCACGGGCGGTGATTGAGCCGTCCGGGGCGTAGAAGTATTTTACGTAGCTGATCGGGCGGCTGGTAGAGTAGGACAGTCCTTTCAGGCTGTCTTTTTGACGCGGTGGAACACGCGTCGTACCGGGTAAAGGCGCGCCGAGGGATTTGGATTCAAGCTGGTTGTATTTGGTGTAGCTGTAGTAGACCGGGATGCCGTTAATCAGCTGTTTGGAGAGCAGAGCGGTTTTTAGGTCGTATTCGTAGGTAACGATTTTACCGTCATCATTGATTTCGATTAGACGACCGAACGGGTCGTACTTCCATTTGGTTAGTTTGGTTGAGCCGTCCTGGAATGTGATTTTCATCGCCCGTCGTTTGCCGTTTTTGGTGTAACTATATGCGGTAATTTTCTGAGATTTTTTATTATTGGTAACAGTGGTTTCGATTTTTTTGATGAGGCGGTCGAAGATGTCGTAGGTAAAAACGACCGTTTTTGTGGATTTTTTCGCGACCGGGAGGTCGGCTCCCACATTACCGGCGTTGCCGGTAGAATTCTCAGGCAAGATGCCTAAGCTACTTTGGGTAACAGACAGCAGTTTGCCGCGTTGGTTGTAGGTGAATGATTTGGTTTGTCCATTGCCGTAGTCGATTTTTGTTATGCGGTCAAATTTATCATAGTCCGTGCGACGGGTAGCACCCGCAGGCTTAGTTCCGGCTGCGCCGGTTGATGCGGTGGAACGCGCATCGTACTTGTTGGAGGTTGATTTTAGGAGGCCGTATTGATCGTAACGGTAATCGGTGATTTGACCGGCGGCGGTGGTTTTGCGGGCGATTGAACCGAATTTGGAATGTTTGAATTTGATAGGGTTGCGGTTCTGGTCAAGCACTTTTGCCAGGCGGCCGAGTTTATCATAGAAATATTTGACCGAAGAATTATCCGGGAAGAATTCAGCGGTAATGCGGCCTTCGGCGTCACGGTCGAAGCGGCGGGTACGATTCTGATTATCGGTATAGGAGAACAGCGTGCCGGTAGGAGAATATTTGAAGGTTACGCTTGAGAGGCAGTTAGTAGCTGAAGGAGATTGACGCGGTAGAACGCGCGTCCTACTTGCATCGGTTCTGGTGATGGAACTGATCATACCGTTGAGATCATATTTGTAACTGGTCCGGATATGATTCGGGGCGATGAGTTCAATTACTCGGTTAAATTTATCGTAGCGGTAGTAGGTGCTGCGTCCGAAAGTGTCGGATACCTGGGTGGGGCGTCCGAATTTATTGTATTTGAAACTGACGGTTGATTCTGGAGCTTTGACCCCAGTAACCTGACGGTAGCGGTCGTAATAGAGGGTGGTTGTGGTAACGGCTTTGCCTTTGGGGTTGACTCGTGAAATCTCTATTGGATTACCTTTGGCATCGTAACGGAGTTTGACCAGCGGCAGACGGGGTTGGATCATACTGTTCTGTGAGCGTGAAACTTTGATTAACTGTTCATTGCGGTCATAATCAAAGAAGGTGATATTGTCCGCCATATCGCGGAAGCGGGTAATCTTGCCGGATTTTTTATCATAACGATAGGTGGCGGTGGTACGGTTACGAGCGTCAACAACCTGACGCAGTTTACCGTTATATGCGACATCATAGCGGCGGAAGTAGAATATTTCTGATGATCTACCGGCGAAGTCGGTAACTTTGAGAATGCCGGTTTTCTGATTATAATCATATTTGGCATGTTGACCGGCACGGTTACGCAATTTTACCAGATTAGACATGTTTACGGTTTTAGGAGAATATGAGTAGGTGAAAAAATTATCAGCAAGAATACGACCGTTAAATTTGGAGCGTTTAAGGTTGCGGTGTTTTTTATCTTTTTTAGCGTCGGCATATTTTTGGAGCCATTCGAGGCGTTCAGTTAATGTTTCGTGCTGAACGATGATATTTTCAATATTATCACCGGTAGCGATTTGATTAAGGAAGCCCAAGTCGTCATACTTGAAAGTAGTTGGGGTTAATGAACCCCGGGCAAAAGCTGCCAGGGTGCTGAGTTCAACAGAAGTTCTGTTTTTGGGTTGCGAGCCGTCTGCCGGTAGTTTGGTCGGTAGATAGATCGGTTTTATTTTGCTATAGTTAAAAGAGTATTCGATACCATTGATAACCATTTTTTCAGCACAACGGTTTTTATTGTAGGTGACGGTGAGCAGCGTACGCTGTTGTTCAGTAACCGCGGTAAGTTTGTTATTGCGGTAGGAGAAGTTAAGCATTCTGCCGGATGGGGCGAATACTTTATCAAGGCGTGATTTACGATAGACAAATTTCCAGCCTTTGTAGCTTTTTTTACCGACAACGGTGCAATTGCCTTTGTCTTTTTTGTTTGGGAACGCCTCCCAGTCGGCATAAGGGGAAAAATAGCCTTTGCCGCGCATTTGGGCTTTGTATAGTTCCAAGGTATTTTTATCTGGCTTAGTTTTTGGGAAGAAGTAGACCTTTTCGCTCCACGGAGTAATCCATTCGAGTTTTTTGGACTGTGGGAACAGGCGGCTTTCGAGTTGCGGCATCCGCCAGCGATAACCGAGCATCCCGAAACGTTCAGCCCCTGAATTATAAATCATCTGCACCGGAAATTTGAATTCGGGTGAGAAGTTCGGAGCTCCCAGCGTACGGGAAACAGTGAAACTTTCAGTGACCAGATCAGCTTTGCCGGCTGAAAGCGCGCGATACTTCCAATTATGCTGCCAATTAAGTTTCTTGGCGGCAGATGCGGTGATCCCGATGAATAATGCAATAGCGATCACTGCAACCGGTTTCAGGTTACGGATTACAGATGAACGGATAGAACGTGAACGACAAATACTCATAATAATTCCCTCTTTTACAATGTATAAAACTCCTAAAAATAACAACCCTAAACAGGCAGCCGCCTGATTTTTTGCTTCACAGTCAATAATAATATTTTGTTTCATTCTTCACTTATGGTTAAGTGTTCAAAAATTTCAAAATACTATGGTAATGACAAAAGCATTTATTGTATTGATATTTGTGAAATAAAAGAATTGATCGTTTAATTCCTATGAAAATCCCTAAAAATCAAATGAATAAGATAACTAATAAAGTGTTGTTTTATCATTTGTCAACTGTTTATACAAAAGTTTTACAAAAAAATAAAACCCTGTTGATTAATTGTGAATATGCTGTATTGGTAAAAAGTAGGACAGTCCTTTCAGACTGTCAAAAACATAGTGACGAGGTGGAACGCTCGTCTTACTTAAAAACTGATGGAGTGGAACGCTCGTTATACTTTACTGCACATTGAGGGAAACATGAGAGGATTAGTTATTTTAATTGCCGGGATTTTACTGCTGACAACACAGTATAGTATTGGGGCACTGAAACATGTTACAGTTAAAACCAAGGCCAAATCAAATTATAAAGTAAAAGTTTACTACCGAGTGCCGTCCGGTTATCAGCAAAAAGGCAGAGGCAGTTATCGGGTATTGGTAATATTCGGCGGTCGTAATTGCAGTGGCCGCGGGCAGGCTGCCGGCTCGCTAGGTTTTGCCCGTTGGGCTGATGAACATGATATTTTTCTAGTTGGTCCGGGTTTTACGGATAGTGATTACTGGTATCCTGAAAAATGGTCAGGGAAAGCACTGTTAAAAGCCCTGAAGCTGATAAAAAAGCAGTATCGCATAAATGACACCCGCCTGCTTTATTATGGTTATTCAGGTGGGTCGCAGTGTTCCAATCTGTTTCCTGCGTGGCGACCGCAATTGTGTGTAGCCTGGGTTTCACATGCTTGTGGTGTATGGCATCAGCCGACATCACGTATGCGAGATATCCCCGGATTGGTCACCTGCGGTGATGCTGATTTTATGCGCTATATATTGTCCCGCAATTTTGCGGAAAAAGCCCGCAGTAAGGGTGAATTGATAATTTGGAAATCCTTTCCAAATCACCCGCACGATGTGCCGCCGGATTCAATAAAACTTGCAAAGAAATTTTTATCCTATCATCATAAACGCAATATCGGCGACTTGCAGTATGGTTTTGGTAAAGGAATTTTAGTGAGACGTGGCAAACCCAAATACATTGGTGATGATCAGGAAGGACAGTTTTGGCGAGCTAATTCAATTTATGTCAAATATATTGATCCTGAAGATCGAGTTGAATTCTTCTCGAAAGATATTGCGTTAGTCTGGGGCAAGGAAGGGAAGTGAACGGAATTATGATTTTAGATTGATGAATTATGATTAGAGAAGTGGGCTTTTGAAAATGATTAGATTGTTAATAGTTATATTATTGTTGAATGTTACAGTTGGGGTTGCTGGTGAATTGGAAAAGTTTGAAATATCTACCAAGGCAGCTCATAATCGTTCTGTAGTGTTTTGGCTTAGACTGCCGCAGAATTACAAAATAGAACAGGCGGAGCAATGCCGAATTATGGTATTATTCGGTGGGCGCAACTGGTCTGGCGATAAAACGATTAAAACTTACAATTTTAATCGTTTAGCAGATAAACATAGGCTGATTTTACTTTCACCGTCATTCAAAGACAATGATTACTGGTATCCTGAAAAATGGTCAGGAGAGGCATTGCTTGAGGCAATTGCCAAAGTTAGACGAAAATATGGATTGTCAGCGAAAAAGCGATTGTTGTATTACGGCTACTCAGCAGGAGGGCAATGTGTAAATCTGTTTTTATGCTGGAAACCTGAAATTGTAAAAGCCTGGGGTATTCATGCCTGCGGTGTATGGTCGGATATGCGTCCGGTTAACAGTGCTGAAAAAATGTCATTTACCCGATTGTTAATAGGTAAAATATCAGGTTTGGTAACTTGTGGTGAAGCGGATGAACAGCGAATGCTATTAAGCCGTAATTTTATTTATGGTGCTCGTGAAAACGGAATGAAGATCATCTGGCGTTCATATCGCGGCGGACATGAATTGCAAAGTGAGGCATTACAGTTGGCTCGAAGTTTTTTTGACGGGATATTGAATAATGACGGTAAGATAAAATATATTGGTGATGACCAGTCAATGAACTATTTTGCAGCTGAATCCAGGCGAGGTAGAAATGTCGAAAAAGAATATCGTAATGAATTTTCAACTTTAGATACTGCCAAATTATGGTCTGCTGTAAAAAAATAGGACAGTCCTTTTAGGCTGTCTTTTTGACGCGGAGGAACGCCCGTCATACTGGTCAGTAGCTCCGATAGGCAAATTACCGGCTACTGGAATTTGTTTTTGGATAAAAATTAATATGGAATAATTTATGGAATTCACCTATCATGGAATGGTGCGTTATGCTTATGGTTTTGCCAATCCTAATCACGCGGCGGCGTTGCTTGCTATACTGTTGCCACTGTTGTGGTATAGCCGGATACGTTGGCGAAAAAACCGCTCAATTGTATTTATTCTATTCAGTTGTGAATTAATAGTTTATGCTGGATTGATTATGACCTATTCCCGGAGCGGGATTCTTGCTGTAATGTTTGGTACAGTAATTTTTTATTTCCTGTTTCGCTATTGCTCAAAATTACCAAAACTGCCTGTCCCGTCAAAATCATGGCGGTTTAATTATTTCAAGTTGTTTGTTATTTTTACAATATCAGGCTTGATAATCTTAGCAATGGTCAGCGGAGCAGGTGAACGCAGTATTAAATGGTTGAGTTCGCCAGATCGCTCTGTAACCAATCGCTTTGCGGTATGGCAGGGTGGATTGCAGATGCTTGCAGATAATCCAACTGGAGTCGGTTTAGGAAATTCAGGTGTGATTTATACTATATTCTATCAGGATTCAGAGAATCGCAATCGATACCGGACGATGGTAAATAGTTTTCTGACTTTTATTAATGAATATGGGATATTTTATTGGAGTGCATTAAGCTCGTTGTCGGGGTTTATAATCATCGCGACCATTTTATTAATGCGCTACCGCAAAACACCTTACCGAATAAAATTGCAGTTGATAACGCTGTTTACTGTTAGCGTAATAATGTTTATTATCGGGAACAGTTCAACCTGTTTTGATTTGTCAGTTATAAATGAGATAAGCAGTTCAGATAAAGGTGAGACGTTAAATGCCTGTTTGCAGATACTGTTACTTTCTCTGCCGATTATTTTCCTGTTCTGGGCATCTATAATCATTTTATGCCACCGGCACCTATTTTCATGGAGAAAAACTACAATTATAACTTTTGCAATGATATTAATTATGAATATCTCACTTATAGCAACCGGGGCATTGATGAACGAGGCACGTCCGTACAAATGCCAGACTGTAAATGATGAGAATAGTTATATGAAACTAACTAAACGTTCAGGAGGTGATCGAACGGTTGTGGGATTTGCCGATGAGACAATTTTTCCAATTGAAAGTTTTGTAATGTGGCTGAAACAGCGTTATCCAGAAGCGAATTTGCTTATAACGATGTCGCAAATTAATACAAGGTTCATTGGAACAAAAAAATTTAAAGATTTTCACTACATCGTAGCCTGTGGACAAGAAAACATGCTCATGAGCGATACAATCATGAAAAAAACGATTCTATTATTCCCAGCGCAACCACCTGACAGTTCCCGTTCATTCCCCAGCAAAGTAATTTTAAATCACAATGATTATTACGGTTATAATATTTTATGGGAAAAGATGCTCAGGCCTGACCGTATTGAGTATCTAAGTCTAGAATAAAATCATAAATATAAGTTATACTTACCTTGTATTTAGAACTCGTTAATTTATATTTTTAGATATATAATAGACAATAAATTTAAGGAAAACAGTTATGAGTAACAGTGAAGCTTTAATCTATCACAGCACACCGACACCGGGAAAACTGGCGATAGTTGCCACCAAACCTTGCGAAACCCAGCATGATCTTTCAATGGCTTATACACCGGGCGTAGCAGAACCCTGCCTCAAGATCAATAAATATCCTGAAACCGTATGGGACTATACTGCGCGTGGTAATACTGTGGCTGTAGTCAGTGACGGTACCGCCGTCCTCGGGCTCGGCAATATCGGTCCGGAAGCGGGGATGCCGGTTATGGAAGGCAAATGTGTGCTGTTTAAGCATTTTGCCGACATCGACGCAATCCCGCTCTGCCTGAACCGGGTATTTAATGACAAAGGAAAAACTGATGCCGCTAAGATGATTGAAACTGTTGCACGGCTTGAACCGACATTCGGTGGTATCAATCTTGAGGATATTGGAGCACCGGCATGTTTTGAGATTGAACAAACCCTGAAAAAAACCATGGCCATTCCAGTTTTCCATGATGATCAGCACGGCACGGCAATAATTTCACTGGCCGGTATTACCAACGCCCTGAAAATTGTCGGGAAAAAGATTGAAGATTGCCGTTTTGTTATCAACGGTGCCGGTGCCGCCGGCATCGCCTGCAGCGAATTCTATATCTCTGCCGGCGCAAAACGCGAGAATTTTATTATGTGTGATTCAAAAGGGGTGATTTATCAGGGACGTGAAGCTAATATGGCGGAGACAAAAGCACGTTTTGCAGTTGAGACCGAGGCCAGAACTCTGGCTGATGCCCTGTGCGGTGCAGATATTTTCCTAGGACTCTCCATAGGTAACGTGGTTTCCAAGGAGATGGTTAAAACAATGGCACCCGGTGCAATAATATTTGCCATGGCAAACCCAACTCCGGAAATTTATCCAGGCGATGCAATTGACGCCGGTGCCGCAGTTGTCGGTACCGGACGGACCGATTTCCCTAATCAGGTGAATAACGTTCTGGGATTTCCCGGCATTTTCCGCGGCGCACTGGATGTCCGTGCCGCTGACATCAATGAAGCGATGAAACTGGGGGCGTCACGAGCATTGGCGGAAATTGCTACAGAAGAAATTGCTGCTGACATTCATGAGTTACTGAGCAAAGCCTATCCTGAAGATGCCGCCAACGGCATGTTTGATAGCAAAATGCCGATGAGTGGCAGTTATGTCATTCCAAAGCCGTTCGATCCCCGGGTAGTACCGCGCGTCGCCCGTTATGTTGCTGAAGCCGCAATGAGCAGCGGAGTTGCAGGATTGACAATTGATGATCTGGATGCCTACGAAGCTGCTGTATTCAAGCGCATAAACCATGGCTGACAGATCAATTTCACTTAAACAATCCGGCTGTCAGTCAAATATATAATTATCAGGACCAGAAATTTTTCCCATAATCCCGTGAATTCACTTTGCATTAAACACGAATGACACTAAATTAATTGCATATACCCATATCAGGTAAAATTTAGTTTGCTTTGGTACCAATTGAGCATAACCGGCTCTGCCGGAACTTTTTCAGACAGGCTTAACAAGATTGACAGGATTTTTTATTTTATCCTGTTTTATCCTGTTATCCTGTCAAAAATACCTACCCGAGCGTAGCGACAGATGAAATAATTTCCTATTAGGTTAAAATAAAAGCTAAGCATACAAGCTAAACCACCATGAAGGGCAAGGAAACTGGAATTATGATTACAAGAGAAGCCGATTACGCTATCAGGACAATATTATATCTGGCTCAGAACAGCAAGAATAGCCGTCAATCTCCGGCATCAGTCAATCTGATTGCCGAAAAGATGGAGATTCCCTACCGTTTTTTACGACGGATCAGCAGAGCACTGCAAAACTACGGACTGATTGAATGTCATCGTGGCAAAGATGGTGGCATGATACTGACAAAAGAGCTGGCCGATATTTCATTGGCCGAAGTAATCAATATCGTTAATCCGCAATCAATCAAATTGAATCTCTGTTTGCTAAATGAAGATAACTGTACCCGTAAATCATATTGCAAGGTGCATTTCGCCATGGAGCGACTGCAGAAAAAGCTTGATGATGAACTTAACAGTATAACTTTTGACCAGTTAATCTAGGATCTATAACAATGGAAAACTGTATTTTCTGTAAAATCATTGCCGGCAAAATCCCCTCAACAAAAATATATGAAGACGACCTGATCATGGCATTTCTTGATATTGCCCCAATCAATCCGGGACATATTCTGATTATTCCTAAAGAACATCATACCGGCTCATCAACAATTCCCGAGGATGTTGCAGGCAGGATGTTCAGGGTCGGTAGCCGGATCGGTGTCGCACTTAAACGTGCTCTGGATTATGACGGTTTCAATCTGCATCTGGCGGATGGCACCTGTGCCGGCCAGGTGGTGATGCACGCTCATCTGCATATCGTGCCGCGTGGCGCGGAAGATGGCTTCCATTGGAATTGGCGCCAACTGAGTTACGCAGATGATGCCGAAATAACGGATAAAGCACAACAGATCATCGCCAAACTGAAAATATAAGGTTACTACTCACCACCATATATGAGCAGGAATTTGCTATGCAGACAATTATTTTTAAAAGTGTTGAACTGACACTAAAAGGTATCAGTTACGAAGTTGATTATAATGAAACAAGCCGGGTGGCATTAATCACGCCGGTCATTAATGCAATAGCAGCGTGCGAGGTAATAATACTTGTTTCGCTTGACGTTGACGGACATGAACTGCTTGCCCCACGCAGAATCACCTTCCCTTCCGGCACCAACAAAGTCAGGCTGAATGAGGTAAAAATCATCAATCCGCTCAATCGCCAACCGCGTACCCTGGCGCACCGCAACTATGCTTACCGAATGGCTTTCAAGCTGGCGACCATCAGTAACGAGAGAAAGTTTCATGCATCTAATTTGGTGATATAATACACAAGTGCATTCTTTTAGCTAGACCGCATTCGAAGAGGTCGTGCAGATGTCGTTTTTTGTTGAAGTACAGACTTTAGTCTGCAAACTATACGCTCAAAAAACAGGTAAAACCTTACCGGAACGGTTATGCACTTGTTCAGGTTGAATTTTTAACTTTTATTCTTTGCATCTGAGCATAAATCGCCATATAAACTAACTAAAAACTACCCATAATGGGTATAAAACTTACTCATTACGAGTATATAAGTTGCAAATCAGGTAATTTCTGATATAATATATATCAGTGTCAAACCATAATCCATGGACAACACAAAAAATTGATTTTAAAATTATGAAAAACATTATACTAAAATATGTCTTAGTGATTCGCCCGGCTTTCGAGGAAGTCGGGGTCATTTTATGATGGTAATGTTTTCTTCAATAACATAGTTGCATATTCATCAGTTTCAGGGGAAATGATTAACCTGAATTCCACCTCCACCAACAATTAACTTAAAACAGATATAGCTAAATATATATAAACATACGAAGGACAAATATTATGA
This sequence comes from Victivallaceae bacterium, assembly GCA_021647315.1. Lineage (GTDB taxonomy): Bacteria > Verrucomicrobiota > Lentisphaeria > Victivallales > Victivallaceae > JAKIUY01. The sequence goes on along the minus strand of JAKIUY010000013.1, from coordinate 42,488 downwards.
AAGGTTGTGAAATTGTTATAAAGTGCCTGGAAAATCATGGAGTTGAAACCATGTTCGCTTATCCGGGCGGGGCTTCAATGGAACTGCATCAGGCATTGCAGGATTCAAATATCAGGGTTATTCTGCCGCGTAATGAACAGGGTGGCGCATTCGCTGCGGCAGCTTTCGCCAGAGCAACCGGCGAAACCGGAGTCTGCATGGCAACCAGCGGTCCAGGAGCCACTAATCTCGTTACCGGCATCGCCGATGCCTGGATGGACTCAATCCCGGTTGTCTTTATCACCGGACAGGTTCCCTCCGCTTTGATTGGCAGAAATGCCTTTCAGGAAATTGATATTGTCGGTGTTACCCGCCCGATATGCAAACACAACTATTTAATTCTCGATGCCGAAGATATTCCCCGTATCATGGAAGAGGCCTTTTTCCTCGCTAACAGCGGCCGTCCCGGACCTGTAGTCGTTGATATTCCTAAAGATGTTCAACAACAGGTTATTGAAAATGAAGAAGAGCTTGATTACGAGCCAGCCATGAAAATCCGTGCTTATCATAACGGCGATGCACCGAAACTGGAAGAAGTTGAAGCCATTCGCGCGGCCATTGCTCAAAGCAAAAAACCATGTCTCTATATTGGTGGCGGTATTATCACCTCAAATTCGGCGGCAGAACTGATTCAGTTTGCTGAATCATATAATATCCCGGTTGTCAGTACACTGATGGGGGTTGGCGCAATGCCCAGCGGTCATCCACTTTATCTGGACTGGCTCGGCATGCATGGCACTGTTTATGGCAATAATGCCGCAAATGAGTGTGATCTGTTACTTACTTTTGGGGCGAGATTTGATGACCGGGTTACCGGTAACCCTAAAACCTTTGCGACTGAAGCGAAGATTGTGCATGTTGATATTGATTTTTCTGAAATCAATAAAAATAAACCGGCTGATATTGGTGTTGTAGCCGACATTAAACTGACGTTGCAGGAGCTGAATAAGCATCCGTTGCGTCAGGATTATACGGAATGGTTTGCCCAGATTAAAAAGTGGAAAGAAGATTTTCCATTGACCTATAAAGAGGTTGATGACCGCATTCAACCTCAATATGTTATGGAAAAGCTATGTGAACTGACTGCGGGCAAAGCGATAATTGTTCCCGGTGTCGGTCAGCATCAAATGTGGGCGGCGCAGTACTATAAATATAAGCACCCGCGCCATCATCTTACGTCCGGTGGACTCGGCACCATGGGTTTCGGCCTGCCATCAGCCATGGGTGCAAAAGTTGCCTGTCCAGATGAACTGGTTATAAATATTGATGGTGATGGCAGTTTCCAGATGAACATTCAGGAACTCGGCACCATTCATAATGACGATATTGGCATTAAAATGGTTATTCTTAACAACCAGCACCTTGGGATGGTTGCCCAGTGGGAAGACCGTTTCTATGGCAGTAAGCGCGGTAATACTGTTATGATAAATAAACGGGTTGATCGTCCATATCCTGATTTTGTCACCATTGCCAAAGGATACCTGATTCCCGGACGTGAAGTTTATAATAAAGAAGATGTAATTCCGGCACTGAAAGAGATGCTTGAAACACCCGGAGCGTTCATCCTTGATATCCATACAGGGTATGAAGAACATGTTCTGCCGATGATTCCGGCGGGCAAGACTTATAAAGATATTCTCGTCGAATAACAGTAACCGTTAAGCTTAGCAATTAAGGCTGACTTTGTAAAGACCGCAGGTAACCCTGTAATAACTTATCCCTGGGTAAGTGCTCCGTAGGAGTCACAGCCCTGGGTTGTATATCCACACCGCAACGCAGGCTGAAGGACTGCAACAAAAACAAGCTAAACGATTACGAATAACACAATCAAAGGCTGTGCTACGCAAATGTCAAGATAATGAGTAAAGTTTATCTGGAGTTTTAAATAAAATGAATATAAATCGTGAACCATTTATGACCGGCATCAAGCGGCTTGATGAACAGCATAATACCCTGTTTGACTTGGTCGAAGATATTCTCAAGGCCTGCCTGAAGCAGGACATCTCGAATACCGGTATTCGAGAAGAGATGGACAAGGCCATCAATTATACAGCCGAACACTTCGCGGAAGAGGAAAAATTAATGCGTTCGATTAATTATCCTTTCTCTGAAGAACATCAGATGGAGCATAATCTGTTTCGTAAACGACTTGATACCATGCGTGAAGAACTTAACCAACCAGCAGAAATTAATTACGTGGATTATCAATTGCGCCTCGGCAAATGGTTGATGCACTGGTTCGGGAATCATGTGCACAACGATGATATGAAGCTGGCTCGTTTCATTAATGAGAATTAGCAGATTAAGTTATATTCTATCAAATAGCAGTATTAAAATTAATCATTCCATGAGGTAATTAATATGAAGTTCAAGCTTATTTCTTACGGATTTATTTTAGCACTGGCTGTTCTCGGTTTCGGATGCGCATCTGATTACGGGGTAACCAAAAGCAATAAGGCAGATTGGCTTAAAACCTACGCCAGGAGCCCATTGACCAATGATGGCCTTAGTTTCAGAGTCAAAAATTATCTTACCAGAGAAAATTACCTTGCGGAGTACCGTAACCAGCCCACGGCATTGCTTAAAAAACTTGATTATGAATTCAAGCAGAACGATGATAAATTAACCTTGTTTGCATTAACTGAACTGGCTTATGATCAAGGAACAAAAAGAGAAAAACTTGATGCCTTAAGCTATTATCTGAGTTGTGCCATTTATGCCTCAACCTATCTGCGAACGCCTGGAAATGATCCATATTCGGCATACTTCATCGTCGCCTGCCGTTATTATAACTATGCCTCCGCAGAGATTATCAAGCTGATTAAACAGGAAAAAATATCGTTAAGCAGCAAGTGGGACTTACCGATTATCCAGGGAAAAGTTGTCGTTAATCCGGCAAAATCGACATTGCCGCTACCGCTGAAAAAATATACTGATTTTCTCTCCTGCTTTGATTTTCTCCAATTCGGCTTTCAAAATTATTCCCGTTCATCAGGATTAGGAGTGCCCCTGGTCGCAATCCAGAATAAAAATAATGATGTTACACAGGAATATACCAAAACTGATAAAAATGTTTTTGATTTATCCGGCCTGCCTTATCCGGCAACTTTGTTTATCAAGATAAAACCGCTGAACAACGCCGGAACATCCTACTCCGCGACCCCGGAGTTTTTTGATCCCTATTTGACCGACACCATCACCATCAATGGGCAGCAAGCGACGTTGGAAATTGATTTAACCACTCCACTGGCCTATGTGGCCCATGGCGGAGCTTCCTATTCCGGCTTCATGGCACTGAAAAATTCTCGTAATATGAAAATACCTGAAGGCCTTTATCTATTAACCCCATATAAAAAAGATAAAATTCCCGTGGTTTTTGTCCATGGTCTGATGTCCACCCCGCGTACCTGGATGCAGATGACCAACACATTATTGAGCAATAAAACCATCCGAGAAAAATATCAGTTCTGGTTCTTTGCCTATCCCACCGGTCTGCCAGTACTCTATTCTGCCTATAAATTACGCAAGGCACTATTTGAAGCTCAGCGCAAATTCGATCCTGAACTGAATGATCCATATTTCAACCGAATGATTATTGTCAGTCACAGTATGGGTGGGTTGTTAACTAAAACAATGGTTCTCAACAGTGGTAACAAACTGGTTGATGCTGCATTAGAAGAACCCATTGATGACTTGAATATCACTGCCAAGCAGAAAGATTTACTCAAGAAGAATACACTCCAGTTTAAAGCTCTACCATTTGTCTCCGAAGTAGTTTTTATGTCAACTCCGCACCGTGGCTCAAAAATGACAGAGCAGACTCTGATGAAAATTGCGGCTTCATTTATTACCCTGCCAGATAAGTTCGTTGATAAAATAAAAGACATAAAACGCAAAGTTATGATAAAAACTGGGATGGAAAAAAATGACTCGCTCACAGTAATGACCGGTGTAGACAGCTTGGACCCTAAAAATAGAGCATTGCCCATCATGAACAAAATGACTATTCAGGTCAAATTCCATTCTATTATCGGCGACCAGGATAAAGCAGGCAAAGTCGGCGGCTCTGATGGAGTCGTTGACTATCGCAGTTCACACATTACCGGAGCAAAGAGCGAATTGATTATTAAATCAGGACATGATACCCAGATGGGTGCCGAGGGCATTAAAGAGGTCAGGCGTATTTTGCTGAAACATTTAAAATAACAATTTTATGAGGGAATTAATATGGCATTCAAAATAATCTCTTACGGAGCTATTTTAGCACTGACTGTTTTCGGGTTCGGGTGCGCATCTGATTATGGTGTAACCAAAAGCAATAAGACAGAATGGCTTGAAACCTACGCCAGAAGCCCATTAACCAATGATGGACTTAGCTTCAGAGTCAAAAATTATCTTACCAGAGAAAATTACCTTGAAGAGTACCAAAACCAGCCCACGGCCTTGCTTAAAAAACTTGATAGTAAATTCAAACAGAGCGGTGATAATTTAACCTTGTTTGCATTAACCGAACTGGCCTATGATCAAGGATCAAAAAGAGTAGGGCTTAATGCTTTAAGCTATTATCTGAGTTGTGCTATTTATGCTTCAACCTATCTGCGAATGCCCAGAACTAATCCCTATTCAGCATATTTCATCGTCGCCTGCCGTTATTATAACTATGCGTCAGCGGAGATCATCAAGCTGATTAAACAGGAAAAAATACCGCTGAACAGCAAATGGGACTTGCCGGTAATTCAAGGGAAAATTGTCGTTAATCCAGCAAAATCAGAACTACCGCTACCGCTAAAAGATTATGTCGAATTTCTCTCATGCTATGATTTCATCCAATTTGGCTTCCAAAGTTACTCACGTTCATCAGGATTGGGGGTGCCACTGATCGCACTGCAGTATAAAAAAACAAACCTAAACAAAGAAATATCCAAGACTGGCAAAGGGCTTTTTAAACTATCCGGCCTACCATCGGCAGCAACCCTTTTTATCAGAATAAAAAAATCCCGTGATAATGATTCCACTTACCTAGCAACGCCAGAATTTCATGATCCTTATTTACAGGACTACCTGATGATCAATAATGAACGGGCGGCAATGGAAATCGACTTGACCACTCCATTGGCCTATATGGCGAATAGCGGGGCCACATATTCAGGCTTCAGCGCACTGCGTAATTTTAGCAATATGAAGCTTCCTGAAGGTCTTTATCTACTTACACCCTACAGTAAAAATAAAATCCCAGTGGTCTTTGTGCACGGTTTGATGTCCAGCCCGCGAACATGGATGCAACTGACAAACTCTCTGCTGGGGAATAAAGCCATCCGTGAAAAATATCAATTCTTCTTTTTTGCCTATCCCACCGGGCTGCCAGTGCTCTATTCGGCTAAGAAACTGCGCAATGCTCTATTGGAGGCTCAACGTGAATTTGATCCGCAGCACAACAATCCATACTTCAATCGCATGGTGGTTATCGGTCATAGCATGGGAGGATTGTTGACTAAAACGTTAGTAATTGATCCAGGCAGAGATCTCGAAAAAAAGCTCTTTAATGCTCCCATCGAAGCCATGGATTTATCCAATGAACAGAAAAAGTTTCTGACAGATATTTTATGCTTTAAGCCATTGCCATTCGTCTCGGAAGTGGTATTTATGGCAACTCCACATCGCGGTGCTGCTATGGTGGAATGGGGTATAACCCAATGGGCTAACTCTTTTATTACCCTGCCGAGTAAATTTGTTGATAAAATTAAAGAGATGAATCATAAAGCCCTGATCCGGGTCGGTGTAATTGATGATGATGATTTGCTCGCCAAACTGACTGGAGTCAACAGCCTTGATCCTAATAATAAAGCACTCGCTGTTATGAATCAGAAAACTATTATAGTGCCATTTCATTTAGTTATCGGCGATCAGAAAAAAGCTGGAAAAGTCGGCGGTTCTGACGGGGTCGTTGATTATAGCAGTTCGCATCTTGACGGTACAGCAAGTGAACTCGTTATAAAGTCAGGTCATAATGTTCAAACCATGCCGGAAGGGATCAAAGAAATCAGGCAAATTTTATTGAACCACCTGAAAAGCAACTAATTAGAAATAGGCACTTGGCGCCTAACATGTACAAAACTTTCGGCATAAGTTTCTTTTCCTGCTTCCGTAGCGACGCAGGAGCGGAGTTTGAAGCGGCACCTGACTTCAGGTGCCACCTGATTAGGAGAAGGATATGACACAAAAACATAATAGCGTACCAGCAACCGAAGAACAACTTCCTGATATTGCTCCCAAAGGCAAACTCACGGCTATTTTTATTACAATTAGCCACAACCGAATACTGCGCTTGCTCGGCTTGCAAACTGGAAAATTGGCGGTCAATTTAATTTTCATGGTCTTGGTTGCTATAACCTTGGCACTCTATTTATGGTCAATCGCCTCGCTCTCTTTTATCCTGCCATGGGCATGGCTGCAAATTTCAGGAGCAATACTTTTTGCCTTAGCATGTCCTGCCGCACTGATTTTTATTAAACCGCGACGACGGACGTTCCTGGTAATTACCGGCCTGGTTTTGGTGATTACGACTTGGCAGCAGGCAATTCCACCCACCAATGACCATGATTGGCAGCCATCAGTGGCCAGACTTCCCAACATTGCGGTGGTCGGCAATGAAGTCAGAATCAGTAATATCCGCAATTTCGACTATCGCACTGAAACCGATTTTACTCCTCGCTATTATGACCGTAATTTCAAACTGAATGAACTTACTTCATTGGACTATATCTTATCATATTGGGATGAAAATAAAGCGATTGCCCACTCTATCTTCTCTTTCGGCCTTAAGAATGGCGATTATCTCGCCGTATCGGTCGAGACCAGGCTGAGTAAAAAACAAAAACAGTCACTGTTAAGCGGCATCTTTAACCAATATGAATTAATCTACATTCTGGCCGATGAACGTGATATTCTCCGCCTACGCACCAATTTCCGCAAGGAACAGGTCTACCTTTACCGAGTAAAAATCAACCAGCTGTTATTGCAAAAAGTTTTTGTTGAAATTATAAAACGCGCTGCGGATTTACAGAAACATCCACGTTTTTATAATACATTGAAGCACAACTGCATAACAACTCTGCTTGCTGACCTGCGCCGTGCTCAAGGCAAACCATACAGCTTAGATTACCGTTTTATCCTGAACGGCTATTCCGATGAACTGCTGTTCGATAAAGGTGCACTTATCTCCGGTGGCATGCCGTTTAAACAGCTGAAAGAGCATCGTCACATCAATCAGTATGTCGAAAAAGACCCGAATGCCGCCACCGATTATTCAAAAAAAATCCGCCCAATCAACAGCGGGATGCAGAATAATATTAGACCCTAGTTGAACAGGTCGTGCAAATGTAGTTTTTTGTTGGAGTACAGGCTTTGCAAACTGTCTATTGAAATGATTTCCTATAGCATAACTGACATTAGCAGCTCTGTCAAAAGTGACTTTTTTATTCAAGCCTGAAAAAAACCGTCTTCTGGTCGGGGGTTTTTATTGCATCCAAAGGATGCCTTTGTTGCCGGGCATAGTCCCGGGGAAAATGTAATTTCTTAACCATTTAAAACCCTGCTTATTTCAAGTATTAAAGACTCCATCTGGAACGGCTTAACCAACCTGCCTTTAAAACCGTAAGCTTCGAAGTCTGCCATAACCGGATCGTTTGAATATCCGCTGGAAACGATAATTTTTGCCTTGCTGTCAAGCTCAATTATTTTTTCAGCCGCCTCTTTTCCACCCATGCCGTCCGGTATCGTCAGATCCATAAGCACAATATCAAACGGATCCTGGTTATGCATGGCCGCCTGATATTGTTCAATCGCAGTTTTACCGTTATCCGCAAATTCAACCCTGCTGCCTGACAGCGCAAGCATAGTTTCCAGAACATCCCTGACCATTTTCTTGTCATCCATCACCAGAATATGCACGGCAGAGACCGCCTCTTCAGCCAACAGCGTTTCAGGTTCATCTTCAACCCCGCAATCGTTTGCCACCGGCAGATAAAGCGTAAAAATGGTACCGACGCCAAGCTTTGAATCGACACTGATGTGGCCGTTATGCTTGGAAATAATGGAAAAGGATGTCGCCAACCCAAGCCCGCTGCCTTCCTGTTTGGTAGTAAAATATGGGTCAAAAATATTTTTAAGATATTTTGCTGAAATCCCTGTACCCTCGTCTCTAATGGTAATTTTCAGACAATGACCGGAAAGTTTACTGACAGAATTATCTTTGAAATCTTCAATGTTTGATCCCTCAATATATAAAGTACCGCCACCTGCCATCGCCTGTTTCGCATTGATAATCAAGTTGTTCATCACTTGACTGAGCTGTCCTTTATCTGCATTAATATGCCAGAGAGATTCGGGCAGCGTCAATATAGCTCTGACATTGCTGCCGTTTAAATTAAATTTGACCGACTGACTGATTATTTGACGGATATCCACGGGCTTTTTGATCGGCTCACCACCTTTTGCAAAAGTCAGTAGCTGTCCGGTCAAGTCAACTGCCCGATCCAGAGCATGACTGGCAGTTTCAAGGTACTCACGAGCTTTAGTCTCTTTCGGTAATGAATTTTTAGCTAATGATATATTACCGAATAATCCAGTCATGATATTATTGAAGTCATGGGCAATCCCTCCAGCCAAGATCCCGATTGATTCCATTTTACGCGCTTTAAATAACTCCTCTTCAACCCGTTGTTTTTCAGTTATATCCCTGAAAACAAATACACTGCCGCAAACGTTCCCCTGAGAATCCCTGACCGGAGTCGCATTATCAGAAATATTATATTCAATACCGTTTTTAGCAATAAGAACAGTATGAGAACCACCTATTTCCGAATACTTGCCTTTCAATGCCATTTCCGCATAATTATTGATCGTTTCCCGACTCTCATCGCTTATAATGTTGAAAACTTCTGACAAAGGTCTGCCCACTGCCTCTTTATGAAGCCAACCGGTCATTTTTTCCGCCGCACCATTGAGCAGCTTGATCCGACCTGAAGTATCAGTTGTAATTACACCATCCCCGATAGAATAGAGGGTTATCGAATGCTCCTCCCGTTCATCACGCAACTTCAGTTGAGCTCGATTTTTATCATTCAACATTTTATTGGCATAACCTGCCAGTTGACGGAATTCATTGAATTTAACCGCTGAGAGTTTTATCTCCTCATCTGAATATGCCGCCCGGTCAAAAAATGAAATAAACAGATTGAAATCTTTCTGCAAACGTTTTCTCAGAAGCAAGAGCAGGCAAACGAATATAATAACAGTTCCGGCAAGGATCAGTCCCAATCTGAACATCCGTCCTTTTACCTCTTTATCCAATTCAGCCTGCAGAACAGCAATCTTCGGCTCTATGTCATCGGCATAAAGTCCGGCACCCACAAAGATTTTCCACCTAGGAATACCTTTGGCATAGGCGATTTTCGGACTCTCTTTGCCAGTATCCGGCTTCCGCCACCAGTAATTTACATAACCCCCTGAAGGCTTTTGGGAAGCGGCAATAATCTCCTGTGCCAGTTTATTACCGCGACAATCTTCAGAATCCCAGATATTCATGCCGATAATATCTGGCTGGGCTCCGTTAGCCAGAGTGGTGCCTAACCAGTCGCCGGCGAACATGTAACCATTTTTACCGAAACGAATTTTGTTCAGCTGTTCCAGCAACCTCTTTTTTAACTCATCTTCAATATCATCAATATAAACGCCTGTCCCGACATACCAGGCGTACGGAGCAAATTTTTTGATAAAAGTTATCTTCTTGAAATCTTTTTTAAGTCCTTGTCCAGGTTTCGGCCAATAACCAACAGTAAAGCCTTCATTTTGCCTCTCCATCAAGGCAATCTCTTTTTTTATCGAATATTCAACTCGGGAATCCTGCAAGTTAATAATACTCGTTCCTTCCAAACGAGGTCTGATCGGGTAAAGAATACATTCACCAGCCATAGAATCAATAAAATAATAACCTCTACCATAATTAAACCGTATCGGCCGCAGAGCATCCTTAAGCAGCTTTTTAATCTCAGCACTGCTCTTACTCGCTCTGTTCTGTTCGTAAATATTTTTTATAATGCTGTATGCTTCATGGGTGCGTCGCTCAACGTGCCTCCTCGCTTCTACCTCACTTTGGGCAATCTGATGATTGATCATCTCAACGACCCGCTCAACTTCACGCCGGATTATCTGCTTCTGTTCACGAAGCCGATCGTGACGGATTTTATCAGATCTGCGTTGGAAACTACGGGAGGTACTATAAAAATCAAGCCCGATAGTGGCTATTGCCAGAGCCAGCAGCAATAATAATCCCCAGATAAAGAAAACACTGATAACACTTGAACGTTTTGACATTGTATCATCCTCATAATTTTTTATATACGCAAAACTTTAAACTGACAGGCTTCTTTCAGGCTTCGCCTGACAGCACCGAGACTTAGATCAATTATTATCACTGAATTCAACAATGATATCCCCAATTATTTTATCCGTGGTGATGCCTTCAGCCTGCCCTTCAAAGCTAAGAATCATCCGGTGACGCAGGGCTTCAACTGCGACATCGTTGATGTCCTCTTTCGCAACATAAAATCTCCCGTTAAGCAACGCTTTGATCCGAGCTGCCAACAGCATAGTCTGAGCCGCCCGTGGCGAAGCTCCATAACGAACAAAACGTCCCACTTCAGCTGATGAGGCGTCATTCTCGGGATGAGTCGCCAGCACCAAGCTGATGAGATAGTCCTTGATCGGTTTGGCAATAGGGACATGACGTGCCACTGTTCCCATATCAAGAATCACCTTGCCATCGGTTACTGCGTTAATTTCCGGTTCAGTAATACCAGTCGTCCGATCCAGAATGGCTGAAAATTCATCATGTTTAGGCATTTCAACCTTCAGCTTGAAAAAAAAGCGGTCAAGCTGCGCCTCGGGCAATGGGTAAGTTCCATCCATTTCCAGTGGATTTTGGGTTGCCAGTACAAAATACGGTCTGTCCAAGCTATAGGTGAAATTGGCAACAGTTACCCGTTTCTCCTGCATAGTTTCAAGCAACGCCGACTGAGTTTTGGGCGTAGCGCGGTTAATCTCATCCGCCAGTAACACATTAGTGAATACCGGACCGCGCTGAAAAACAAAACCTTTGCCATCCTCGTTTTCCATCATGATATTAGTGCCGAGAATATCCGCCGGCAACAGGTCAGGGGTAAATTGGATACGTTTAAAATCGAGCAACATAGTTTTCGCCAGCGTATTAACCAGTGCGGTCTTGCCAAGTCCCGGTACCCCTTCAAGCAAGACATGCCCACCAGCAACAACAGCAATCAGAACTTTTTCAACAATATTTACCTGTCCGACAATAAACTTGCCAATTTCATCCTGCAGTATTTTAAACGTAACGTTAAACTGTTCAACCGCGGCAACTACGTCCTGCTCATTATTAAAATCATATGCCATATTTTCTCTCTTTTGTATTTGAGGTACTTGCCTACACGAGCATAGCGACAGATACAATAATTACCTCATTTAGTTAAAACTACTTGCTACTTGCAACTTTTTCCAGTCAAAACCGGATTTTACCACTAGATTCATCCAGCATAAATCTTTTCATAGCCTTTCCACAAAACCTCTTCCCCCTGGGAGCACTGGTTGTCAGACCGGCATCTATCCCCCCTGAGAGCGCTGGTCGTCAGACCAGCATATGGTTCACCCGGAAACGCTGAACCCAAACTCGGCTAAAAAAACTGTTTTTCTGTGCCAACGACACATTTCATATTAGGCTGAGGTTCAACCTCAACAAATATATACTCGTTTAGGTTGAATTTTAAACTTTTATTCTGTACATTTGAGCTTAATTTGCCAGATAAACTAACTAAAAACTACCCATAATGGGTATATAATAAATTACCTATCATCCTGATGTAAATCATTAAAATACTGCTTAACGCCCTCTTTCATACCCGCCGGAACATCATTGCGTTTAATGAACTCTTCCACCTTATAATTGAAATCGCCACTGATCTGTTGATTAACACGCCGGGAGACTGCACTGCCACTAGCGGCGCTTTCAATATTTTTCCGCGATGCTCCGCGGCCTTGCTGTCCACTTATTTTGCTTATCTTCCCCTTCGCTGATATCTCATCTCCAGCCTCACGGCGATTCCATACAGTAGCAGAACCAATCCCAGGACCAACCCCAGGTTTCTTCTCGTTACCCCGACCCGGTATCCCAACCTGTCCCAGCATCCCTGCGCCACTCTGCATACCACGCATTTTCTGTTGCGCCTTCTGCATGGCACTGCGCATCTTCATCAATTTACCAATAAAATCTTCCGCCACCTGTTGTTGTTCCAGCGCTTCTGACAAGTTGTCCAGTTGCTCTTCCGCATTCTGACTCTCATTGGATAGGTTCTCCTTAGCGGCACTGTCAGGTTTATTAGCTTGTTGCTGCATGGCCTTATCATATTTATCTATTGCCTCTTTCAGAGTATTTAACCTGTCTTTAAGCTTACTGTCGTTACCAATCAGCTGCTTGGCCACTTGCTTCATTTTATCCAGGACTTGCTTTAACTGTTCTAGATTTTTTTGCTTATCACCTGAATGCTTAAGTTCTTTAATATTCTCCGCAGCCCGCCGATATTCACCACGACTGAAACGTTGTCCCAGTTTTCTAGTCTTGCGATCTTTCAACAGCTGACGGGCTATCTCATGCAGTAACTGACGATTACCTTTCAACTCTTGGCTGGCTGATAATCTGTTAAGCACTTTTTCCAGTTTTGCATATTGGCGCATCGCATCTTTGAATTTACCCCGAGGCTTCAGATCAGTGACAAGTTTGTCAAGTTTAGACGCTTTCAATAATTTCTTCTCTGCCGGCGACAGCTTTTTCTCCAGTGTTTTAAGTTCTTTCCGCAAATCACGATTAATCTTCTCACTCAGTTCAACGGTTTGCTGTTTACGGTTTAAAGCATCGACAATCGCAGGTGAATCATCCAAAGTTGCCAGAATCAGTCCAAGAACTCCCGCCAGACAACTGAGAATAAGTTTACGCCACGGTAAACGCAACTGTAAACGCTCCAGATCGACCGCAATACATACGGTTTCAGTGACAGAAAAATGCACCTTATGAAAACCATCGACAACAGGCTGACGTTCAAAATCAAGCAGAGACACCAGTGCATCATTCAGCGCAAAGTGCGAATCTGAATAAGCGGCGGCCTGTTCCACATCATAACGCTTTCTACGATAGCTTATGAACATAAACAACAGAGCGACAACTGGGGGAATAATAAGGTAAGGCAATTCAACACTATGACCACGGATAATAAACAGCAGGCCGACAATAGCCAGACCGCAGCCGCAAATCAACAATGCATTAGCAAATTCATCAACTGCCACCTGCAGATTCAAACTTGCCCGTACTTTGTCAATAAATTTTCTCGTCGCCCTGTTATGCATAAAATACCCAATTTTATTTCCGTTGCAAATTGTCTTTAATGTCGCTTAAGCTATCTATATTTATCTACATTAATGGGCAAAATGAAAAAGCCATGGAAGTTTTTACGACTACCTCTCTTACCAATATAACAGCGATTTATCCTAAAATAAACCGTTAAAGGTAACTCTTACTATAAATTTCACTTTATTTTTACAATTTTGCTTGTATATTCTATAAAAATGAGTATCTTGCAAACTCGAAAGTTTTACTTTACGGGCGATTAGCTCAGTTGGCTAGAGCGCTTGGTTTACACCCAAGTTGTCGGGGGTTCAAGTCCCTCATCGCCCACCAATATTTCTCCTCAATTCCCGCTAAAAATTACAAAATAAATAGCTCTGTTTTTGTGTGAATCATTAGCTAAAAATCTTGATCCTGGTCAAGGTAAATTACTTTACCGTGCCATAAGGTTTTGATTCCTTCAATACGCCATTGTTCGCGACCTACTGAAGGGTCTATGATCTTTACTTTATCATCTTCTGCCCTGCCGCAAAAAATAATTGCATATAAAATTCCCGGCGTCCAGCCCCGTTGCTTGGCGTAACGCGGGTCGACACCTGAGTCACGTTTCAGTTCAGCCTGAATTATAACCGGAATTTTACTGTTTAATAGCCTATCCAAACCCCACTGCTCCATTTTTACAACATATTTGGTCTTGGCTGTTTAAAATTTCAGACCTCTATATAGGCATTATCATATTTGTGTGATATAGTAAAATTTAATGTTATACCCATTATGAGTAGTTTTTTAATTGTAATCGTTTAGCTTGTTTTATTGCAGACTTTTCACGTGACCACGTTGCGGAACACGACACGTGGCAGCCTTAATTGCTAAGCTTAACGGTTACTTTTAATTCATTTATACTTTAAGCTGGAAGGAATTTACTTCAATGAATAAATATATCGAAATAATCGCAAAAAACAGCGGCATTGCTCACGTCCAGGTAAAAGCCGTCATTGATCTGCTTGCCGACAAAGCCACAATTCCTTTTATTGCCCGTTACCGAAAAGAGAAAACCGGCTCACTCGATGAAGTTGCCATTCAGACTATACGTGATTTACTTATCACCTATGAAAAAATTGGAAAACGTAAAATTGCCATATTAAAGTCGCTCATGGAACGTGAACTTTTATCAACTGAACTAAGTGCAAAAATTGCCAAAGTTGAAACTTTAATAGAACTGGAAGATCTTTATCTCCCATATAAACAGAAAAAAAAGTCGCGAGCAAGTGTTGCCATTGAACAGGGGCTGAAAGTGCCGGCAGAACAGATTTTAACCCAGACCTCAGCCAGGATTGACTTGAATTCTTATATTAATCCGGCGAAAAAATTGCCTGATATTGATACCGTTGAACAAGGCATTTCCGACATTATCGCTGAAATGGTCAGTGAACATACTGAAGTGCGCTATTCACTAAGAAATCAATTTACCAAGCAGGCAATTTTAACGGCAAAAGTGATTATCAAGAAAAAAACTGAAGCGATAAAATTCAAAAATTATTTTGATTTTCAGGGACGTCTCGAAAAAGTACCTTCCCATCGGTTGCTGGCAATATTGCGAGGTGAAAACGAGGGTTTTCTCAGAGTTCATGCGTTGCCAGATGAAGAACGGGCAGTGGCAAATATCAGGCACATTATAATGGGTAACAATCATTCACCCTATAAATCTATAATTTCAGCCGCCATTACAGATTCATATAAAAGGCTCTGTGCGCCATCACTAGAGTCTGAAACATTAAAAAATGCGCTTGAGATTGCTCATAACAGAGCAATTGAAGTATTTTCCGCTAATTTAACTGAATTATTGCTGGCACCGCCCTTGGGGCAGAAGTGCATTATTGCCATCGATCCGGGCTTCAGAACAGGCTGCAAGACAGTCGTCCTCGATAAACAGGGCAAATTGTTAGATACATTTACCATTTTTCCTTTCGATAAAAACAGCGATACTGCGGCTAAAAAAATAGCAACACTAGTAAAAGAAGCAAATATTGAAGCGATTGCAGTCGGTAATGGAACCGCTGGACGTGAAACTGAGGCATTTATCAATAATTTAAAGCTCAATGTTCCGGTTATTGCTGTAAATGAGAGTGGAGCGTCAATTTATTCAGCCAGCCAAGTTGCCAGAGATGAATTTCCAGACTATGACATAACGGTTAGAGGAGCGGTCTCGATAGGGCGGCGTTTACAGGATCCACTTGCTGAATTGGTTAAAATTGATCCCAAATCGATTGGTGTCGGGCAGTATCAGCACGATGTTGATCAGAGAAAACTGAAGATTGCACTAGATGATGTCGTCTCCTTTTCTGTGAATAAGGTCGGAGTTGAATTAAATTCAGCCAGTATTCAATTATTAACTTCAGTTGCGGGAATTGGACCTCAAGTGGCGGAAAATATTGTTAATTACAGAAACCTGTATGGTTCTTTTACTAAACGCTCAGAATTGAAAAAGGTGCCCAAGCTTGGGGCAAGAACTTTTGAACAGGCTGCTGGTTTTCTGAGAATCGCAAATAGTGTCAACCCGCTGGACAATACCGGAGTTCATCCAGAACGTTATTCACTGGTAAAAAGAATGGCTGAATCTATGGGGAAAACAATAAAAACCCTGATCGGAGTTCCAGAGTTATGCAAAAACATCAAGCTCAATGACTATATTGACGCTGAAGTAGGCCTGCCGACCTTAAAAGATATTGTTATGGAGGTGGAAAAACCGGGCCGTGATCCCCGGGCGGAATTTGAACTGTTTGCTTTCTCAGACGAAGTACATCGAATTGAAGATTTAGTGCCCGGAATGACTTTGCCCGGAATTGTGACCAATGTCACCGCATTCGGGGCTTTTATTGATATAGGCGTTCACCAGGATGGACTTTGCCATATCAGTCAGCTGGCTGATACTTTTGTCAAAGATCCCAACGATATAGTAAAAGTCAACCAGAAAATATCAGTGAAGATAATTGACATCGATATAAAACGCAAACGAATCTCGCTTGCTGCAGTGTAATGGACGCGGTGGACAGAACCGACCTATCAGTGGCGACTCCGCCACATAACTCCCATAATAAGACCCATTCTCCAGTATTATTCGCCGCCCCGGCACCTGAACAGGCGGACTGCGGTAATAAATTTAGATGCCGGGCTCCCGCATTGTTTCCCGCTTCCGCAGCGAACGGAGTTTGAAGCGGCAGCTATCAGGCTGACGCCTGGCAAAAAAAAAGAGCACTCAGTGAAGATGCTTCACTGAGTGCTCTTAAAAAATAAATCCCGGCATCGTGCTACTCTCCCGCACTCAACTGTGCAGTACCATCGCCGCAGGGGTCCTTAACTGACGTGTTCGGGAAGGGAACGAGTGTTTCAACCCCGCTATGGACACCGGAAAAAAAGTCGTTAGACTCTATATACAATAAAGAAGTACCGTAGGGTATCCTTCAGTTCTTTTGCCGTCCACCGTAAAGTGAAGAGCTGAAAAACCGAAGAAGGTAAGTATATGGAGTAAATAGATTGCAAGATTTTGATAACAACGTATGTTGCTTAATAAACCTTTTTCACTTGTGCCATTGCTGGCGTAAGAGAAAAAAGGTGGTTAAGCCTCACGGCTGATTAGTACTGGTAAGCTGAACACATTGCTGTGCTTACACCTCCAGCCTATCGAGGTCGTAGTCTTCGACCGGCCTTCAGTTACCTTATGGTAAAGGGATATCTAATCTTCAGGTGGGCTTGGCGCTTAGATGCTTTCAGCGCTTATCCGTTCCCAACATAGCTACCCAACAATGCTCCTGACGGAACAATTGGAACACCAGAGGTTAGTCATTCCCGGTCCTCTCGTACTAGGGAATGATCCTGTCAAATATCCTGCGCCCGCGGAGGATAAGGACCGAACTGTCTTACGACGTTCTGAACCCAGCTCGCGTACCACTTTAATCGGCGAACAGCCGAACCCTTGGGACCTTCTTCAGCCCCAGGATGTGATGAGCCGACATCGAGGTGCCAAACAGCGCCGTCGCTATGGACGCTTGGGCGCTATCAGCCTGTTATCCCCAGAGTACCTTTTATCCGATGAGCAACGACGATTCCACATTCTATCGCTGGATCACTAGGTCCTGCTTTCGCAACTGCTCGACCTGTCGGTCTTACAGTAAAGCACACTTATACCCTTATGCTCTGCACACGATTGCCAACCGTGTTGAGTGTACCTTCGAACTCCTCCGTTACAATTTAGGAGGAAACCGCCCCAGTCAAACTGACCCTCTGACACTGTCCCCTGCCCGGATTCACGGGATCGGGGTTAGATATTCAACTAGCCAAGGGTGGTATTTCACCTGTGGCTCCACCGGGACTTGCGTCGCAGTTTCACAGCCTCCCACCTATGCTACACATGAATAACCGAATACCAATATCAGATTACAGTAAAGGTTCATGGGGTCTTTCCGTCCTTCCGCGGGTATCCGGCATTTTCACCGGAATTACAACTTCGCCGAGATCCACGTTGAGACAGTGCTGGCATCGTTACACGATTCGTGCAGGTCGGAACTTACCCGACAAGGAATTTCGCTACCTTAGGACCGTTATAGTTACGGCCGACATTCACCAGGGCTTCAGTTCGGAGCTTCTCTGTCCGAAGACAGATAACACCTCCCATTGACCTTTTGGCATTGGTCACGTGTCACTCCCTATACATCCTCTTACGAGTTAGCAGAGAGCTGTGTTTTTGTTAAACAGTCGCACCAGCCTCTTTGTTGCAACCGCCGTATGCTTCCCGGAGCAAGTCCGGTAACAATGGCGGCACCCCTTCTCCCGAAGTTACGGGGCTAATTTGCCGAGTTCCTTAACGTGGTTTCTCTCGCGCACCTTAGGCTTCTCGCCTCACCTACCTGTGTCGGTTTACGGTACGGACACCATATCATCATAGTTTAGAAGCTTTTCTCGTCAGCGTAGCATCAGTGAATTCGTTCCCGAAGGAACTACCCGTCAATTCTCAGGCTGTGTGTGATACGGATTTGCCTATATCACGCCCTACAATCTTAGACCGGCACTTTCAATCGCCGGCTCACTTAGCATACTGCGTCCCTCCATCACTCCGATAAGGTGGTACAGGAATATTAACCTGTCATCCATCGACTACGCCTTTCGGCCTCGCCTTAGGTTCCGACTAACCCTGAGCGGACGAACCTTCCTCAGGAAACCTCGGGTTTTCGGTGACCGTGATTCTCACACGGTTTTTCGCTACTCATGCCTGCATGGTCACTTGTATACAGTCCACCTCAGATCCCTCTTCGGCTTCAACCCGTATACAACGCTCTTCTACCAGTGTAATAAATTACACTCCGCGGCTTCGGTTCTGGACTTAGTCCCGATCATCTTCGGCGCGGAATCACTCGACCAGTGAGCTATTACGCACTCTTTAAATGATGGCTGCCTCTAAGCCAACATCCTGGCTGTCTATG
The DNA here is from genome assembly GCA_021647315.1 of Victivallaceae bacterium. Lineage (GTDB taxonomy): Bacteria > Verrucomicrobiota > Lentisphaeria > Victivallales > Victivallaceae > JAKIUY01. Next base: position 23,504 of record JAKIUY010000013.1, on the reverse strand, counting down.
CAACTCCACATCCTTCATTCCACTTAGTCCAAATTAGGGACCTTAGCCGGCGGTCTGGGCTGTTTCCCTCTCGACTATGAAGCTTATCCCCCACAGTCTGACTCCTGTGATACGGCACTACGGTATTCGGAGTTTGATAGTTGTTGGTATCCCGGTAAGGACCCGCGAACAATCAGTGCTCTACCCCCGTAGACTAATTAACACAAGGCTAGCCCTAAAGCTATTTCGAAGAGAACCAGATATCACCAAGTTTGATTGGCCTTTCACCCCCATCCACAGCTCATCCAAGCGTTTTTCAACACGCAATGGTTCGGCCCTCCACTCCCTGTTACAGGAGATTCAGCCTGGCCATGGATAGATCACTTGGTTTCGGGTCTACTCCATGCAACTAAACGCGCTATTCACACTCGCTTTCGCTTCGGCTCCGCCCTAGGCTTAACCTCGCTGCATAGAGTAAGTCGCAGGCTCATTATGCAAAAGGCATGCGGTAGTCCCAATAAATTGAGACGCCCACACTTTATAGACACATGATTTCAGGTTCTTTTAACTCCCTTAACAAGGGTACTTTTTCACCTTTCCCTCACGGTACTATTCGCTATCGGTCACTGACTAGTATTTAGCCTTGGAGGGTGGTCCCCCCGGATTTAGACGTCGTTTCACGTGTGACGCCCTACTTGGGATACTCATAGGCTGATAACTGTTTTCGCCTACAGGGCTTTCACCTCCTACGGCTGATCTTTCCAGATCATTCGGCTAACAATTATTCAATGCCATATCTGAGTCCCGCAACACCGGTCAGTAAACTGACCGGTTTAGGCTGTTCCGCGTTCGCTCGCCACTACTAGCGGAATCTCGGTTGATTTCTTTTCCTCGGGGTACTGAGATGTTTCACTTCCCCCGGTATCGCCTCATTAACCTATGTATTCAGTTAATGATAGATGAACATTACTTCATCTGGGTTGCCCCATTCGGATATCGCCGGATCATAGGATATTTGCTCCTTCCCGACGCTTTTCGCAGCTTATCACGTCCTTCATCGCCTGTCAGTGCCAAGGCATCCATCATGTGCCCTTAGCAGCTTAACCACCAGAAAATTTGTTATTTCTGTTCTCAAGCAAAGTTGTTATTTTTTACTTGCGGTATATTTGACTCTATATACTTATTCTTCTTCAATTGTCAATTAACACCGGAAACCTGAGTTTCCGCTTCATCGCCGCATAAATGCAGCAGATAAAATGTTTTGTGTGATATAATGAGAAATTCCGCTGCTCCCGCCCGGTACCCCGTTAATGGTGGGCGTACCTGGACTTGAACCAGGGACCTCGTCCTTATCAGGGACGCGCTCTAACCAACTGAGCTATACGCCCGTCGGATTCCTCAACTGCTGAAAATGGTGGAGCTACAGGGACTCGAACCCTGGACATCCAGCTTGCAAAGCTGGCGCTCTAGCCAACTGAGCTACAGCCCCATGTTACCAAAATACGAACCGCAGTCCGGAAATTCAACATCACAATATGATTTTTATATCAACACTTAGCTTCTGAAAGCTGAACAGTACAATGTATTCCTTGGTGATGTCACCATCACCCACATCCAAATTTATACAATATATATAAATCCGGAGTTTATCCGTCCCGATATCAAAAGGGGTTTGTTATGCCTTCTGAACCGGTACTCCTTAAAAAGGAGGTGATCCAGCCGCAGGTTCCCCTACGGCTACCTTGTTACGACTTCATCCCAGTTATCAACCACACCTTCGGCGCCTCCCTCCCCGTGAGGGGTCGGGTCAGCGACTTCGGGTGCAATCAACTTCCATGATGTGACGGGCGGTGTGTACAAGGCCCGGGAACGTATTCAAGGCGTCATTGCTGATACGCCTTTACTAGCGATTCCAACTTCATGTAGTCGAGTTGCAGACTACAATCCGAACTAGGACCGGCGTTAAGGATTTGCTCCACCTCGCGGTATTGCGTCCCTCTGTACCGGCCATTGTAGCACGTGTGCAGCCCTGGACATAAGGGCCATACTGACTTGACGTCATCCGCGCCTTCCTCCCGCTTGACACGGGCAGTTTCATTAGAGTCCCCAGCATTACCTGATGGCAACTAATGACACGGGTTGCGCTCGTTGCCGGACTTAACCGAACATCTCACGACACGAGCTGACGACAGCCATGCAGCACCTGTATAACAGCTGCAAGCAGAAATCCGCTTTCACGGACGGTCTCTTATATTTCAAGTCCAGGTAAGGTTCTTCGCGTTGCCTCGAATTAAGCCACATGCTCCACCGCTTGTGCGGGCCCCCGTCAATTCCTTTGAGTTTTAGCCTTGCGGCCGTAGTCCCCAGGCGGTATACTTATCGCGTTAGCTACGACACGGAAGGGGATAAATCCTCCCACATCAAGTATACAACGTTTACGGCGTGGACTACCAGGGTATCTAATCCTGTTCGCTACCCACGCTTTCGTCCATGAGGGTCAGTAACTGTCCAGTAAACTGCCTTCGCTTTCGGTGTTCTTCCTGATATCTACGCATTCCACCGCTACACCAGGAATTCCGTTTACCTCTCCAGTACTCTAGTTCACCAGTTTCCAATGCAGTTCCGTGGTTGAGCCACGGGATTTCACATCAGACTTAGCAAACCCCCTGCGGACCCTTTACGCCCAATAAATCCGAACAACGCTCGCACCCTACGTATTACCGCGGCTGCTGGCACGTAGTTAGCCGGTGCTTCCTCTCCGGGTACCGTCAAATTTCGTCCCCGGTGACAGCAGTTTACAACCCGAAGGCCTTCATCCTGCACGCGGCATTGCTCCGTCAGGCTTTCGCCCATTGCGGAAGATTCTCGACTGCAGCCTCCCGTAGGAGTCTGGGCAGTGTCTCAGTCCCAGTGTGGCTGATCATCCTCTCAGACCAGCTACCCATCGGTGCCTTGGTAGGCCGTTACCCTACCAACTAGCTAATGGGACGCGAGCCCATCCCCAAGTAATAAATTTTTAAATATCAAACCATGCGGTAAAATATTCACATTCGGTATTAGCGCCCGTTTCCAGACGTTGTTCCCATCTTGGGGGCAAGTTGCTCACGCGTTACTCACCCTTTCGCCACTCGTCTGCTAGAGCAAGCTCTAGCTTTTCGTTCGACTTGCATGCCTAATCCATGCCGCCAGCGTTCGTTCTGAGCCAGGATCAAACTCTCCGTAAAAAAAATTTAATCAGTTTTAACACTGAATTTTATATATACGAATCGCTTGTGCAGAGACTACCCTATAAAATAGAATAGTTTCTCAAAGTTTTTCTTTCTAACTCGGAATACATTATACTGTTCAATTTTCAATCAGCTCCGGCAAAAAAAAGGAACCGAATCTCTCAACTCAGCCCGCATGCCGGGTACAACTTTTCAGTTGCGGCAAAGGATTAAATTTATCATACCCGGGGGCTTTTACAAACCCGCTTGCAGATATTTTCAATCTTTTATTTCCGCCCCGCATCCGGAGATGAAAGACAGAACTTTAAATCTACCACCGTTTCATTATTTTGCAAATCAGATCGGAATAAATTTTAATCTTTTTACGTTAACGTTTTCAGCTCAATGCGCCGGTTCTTTTAACGAGCCCTTAATCTAGCAGTGGTTCATTTTTTCGCAAGTCGAATCGGGCTTTTTTCAGCGTTTTTTATTACCCGCTGATCGATACTGAACTGCAGTGGCAAGCCTAAAGTACTAAACCGCAGCAAAATAGCTATAGGCACGCTGAAAACAAAAAAAAATGGGAGAATTTCAGAAATCTTGATCTGTAGGAAATAGAGATGACACCAAAACAATTCGCGACGAGGACGTCGCTCCCACATTTAAGGTGGGAGCAGCCTCCCGGCTGCGAATAAAGGTGTCATTAACAGTTTCCTCTGATAACACTTCAGTTAATCTCAAACTTTACACCGAGGTAAGGTTTTCTGAATCTGGGGGTATGAGTTCTATGGGACGCATAGGACTAAAGGTGAAATTTATTCTATTCTTAATTATTACCTAACATAAACCTAATAGTTGTGAGTTATCTTTATAATAACAAATCATGAAAGGCATGGTTTGATATTGTAAATCATGGGAAACATGGTTTAAAATCAAGTAAACGTATTATTTAAGGAGTAAAGAACAATGAAAAAGAAATTAACAATCGCGGCAGTTTTAACTGTAATCATGGGACTTGGCGGAGTAGTTGCCAAGGCAGCCGTAATCAATGGAGCTGGAGCATCATTCCCGGCACCGGTCTATCGGGTCTGGACCTACAGCTATAAAAAAGCTACAGGAACCAGAGTAAACTATCAGTCAGTCGGATCAGGCGCCGGAATTCGGCAAATAAAAGGTAAGACAGTTAATTTCGGAGCCTCTGACAAGCCGTTAAAAAAAGCTGATCTGGATAAACATGGCATAGTACAGTTCCCGATGTTAATGGGCGGAGTAGTAGTTGTCATTAATATTCCAGGGATCAAAACGAACCAACTGAAACTTGATGGCAAAACTATCGGTGACATTTTTCTCGGCAAAATTAAAAAATGGAATGATCCGGCGATTCTGTCACTGAATCTAGGAATAACTCTACCAGGCATCCCAATTACAGTTGTACATCGTTCAGATGGTTCAGGAACCACGTGGATTTTCACTAACTACCTGAGCAAAGTTTCTGCTAACTGGAAAAATCAGGTTGGAACTGGTAAAGCAGTAAAATGGCCGGTAGGACTTGGAGGACAGAAAAATCCCGGAGTCAGCGGTAATGTCAAACGCATCAAAGGTTCTATTGGTTATGTTGAATATACTTATGCAATTGAAGCTAAATTGTCAACTACTACAATCAAAAACAAAGCAGGTAAATTTATCGGGCCAAGCATCAAAGCCTTTCAGACTGCCGGAGCTAACGCCGATTGGAATAACGCGCCTGGATATTATATGGTGCTGACAGATCAACCTGGTGATGGTTCATGGCCGATTACCGGTGTTACATATATTCTGATTTACAAACAGCAGCAGAATGCCGCCAAGGCAAAAACAATGCTGAAATATTTCGAATGGTGTTACTCCCAGGGAGCAACCGCAGCGACTAGAATGTCTTATGTGCCGATGCCCGCGAGTATTGTTAAGATGGTCAAGCAGATGTGGGCTAAAGAGATTAAAGCTAACGGCGTTGCTGTCTACAAATAATCGTTATAATTTGATGTTGGTAGCTTGCGTTCTCCGAGCGTAAAGAGCAAAGCTAAAAACAACCTCAAGTGGTAAAATTAACTGATTGTTTTAGCTGAGCCAAAAAACCTTTTCAATCAGTGCCTAAAAACCACACTAGATAAAATCAACAAAAAATATGAAAAGTGAACTTATCAGCAGGAAATATCTGATCCCGCCTGAATTATCGGATCGGGTATTCAAAATCATCACCGCGATAGCCGCATTTGTGGTTATCGCGTTGATGGTTGCTTTTTTTGTCCAATTAGTTTGGTATTCAATGCCATCGATCAGGCAGTTCGGGTTTAAATTTATAATCTCCACAGAGTGGGATCCGGTGAAAAATGTTTTTGGCGCCCTGCCCTCAATTGTCGGAACATTGATTACCACCTCCATTGCGGTCGCAATCGCAGTGCCAATCAGTTTTATCGCCGCGATGTTTCTGGTAGAATCGGCACCACCTTGTATTCAGATACCAGTCAGCTATGCGCTGGATCTGCTGGCGGCAATCCCCAGTATTATTTTCGGCATGTGGGGTTTGTTTGTATTTGTCCCGTTTATGCAGGATTATATTCAACCATTTCTCGCCGAGACCCTCCACCTGAAATCATTACCTGTTTTCGGTGATGTCTATAACGGTTTTGGCTTTCTGACTGCCGGATTAATCCTGGCACTGATGATTCTGCCGTTTATCTGCGCGGTAATGCGCGATGTATTTAAAATGGTACCCGCAGTATTAAAAGAATCTGCTTTTGGGGCTGGAGCCACCTCCTGGGAAGTCTCAATGGGGATAACGATGAAATATGGTGCTCGTGGCATGCTCGGTGCTGTTTTTCTCGGGTTAGGCCGGGCGGTGGGTGAGACCATGGCGGTGCTGTTTATTATCGGAAACAGTCAGAACCTATCATATTCACTCTTTTCCGGCGGCACGACGATTGCCGCGACTCTGGCTAATAACTTTGCTGAAGCAGACGGCATTTTCATGAGTTCACTGTTTGAACTGGGTCTGATTCTACTTGCCATGTCATTCTGCATTCAGATTGTCGGACAGCTGTGGCTTAACCGAGTCAGTCGCAAAATGGGAGAACGCTAATGAAAAGACGTGGCATAGCATTACGAAAAACCGTTGATTTCGTGGTAAAACTGTTGTCAATATTTTTTGTCACAATCACCATTGCCCTGATGGGCTGGATTATCTATATTGTCATTGGCAAAGGTGTTGATGCGTTAAGCTGGACATTTTTTATTGAACCAACCGCCCCTTATGGGGTTCCTGACGGGGGGATCGCCAATGCGGTTTTAGGAACAGTACTAATTACCCTTGGCGCCGCTGTTATCGGTGTGCCAACCGGTATTCTCGGGGGCATCTATCTCTCAGAGTTCGGCAGCAAAAGCCGTTTCGGTGACTTTATCCGTTTCGCCGCCAATGTCATGATGGGCATGCCGTCAATCATTGTCGGGCTGTTTGTCTACGCAATGCTGGTCTATACAACTAAACACTTTTCAGGCGTCGCCGGTTCGGTTGCCCTGGCAATTATCATGTTTCCAGTCGTCCTGCGTACAACCGAAGATATGCTCAGCATGGTACCGAATTCATTGCGAGAATCAGCCCTGGCACTGGGTATGCCACGTTGGAAATCAATCTTTTATATAATATTCCGTTCAGCAAAGGACGGACTGATTACAGGGGTGCTATTAGCAATCGCCAGAGTTAGCGGTGAAACCGCGCCATTGCTATTCACTGCATTATGGAGTGATGACTGGCCGACCCATTTTTTTACCGAGCCGACGGCAAATTTAACCGTAACCATCAGTGAATACGCAACCAATTCACCATTTGATGTCATGCATGCCCGCGCCTGGAGCGCAGCATTACTGATTACAGTTATTATTCTGGTATTGAATATTTCCTGCCGTCTGTTATTCGGCAAAAAGAGACATGGTTAATATATTGGAGAAAAATTTAATGATAGACAGTAGGACAGACAAAGTAAAGATCTCAGTTAGAAAGCTTAATTTTCATTACGGTAACCATCAAGCTTTATTTAATAATAATCTGGATATTATAGCAAATAAAGTTACAGCGGTCATCGGACCGTCAGGGTGTGGCAAATCAACCCACCTGCGAGCCTATAACCGTATATTTGAGTTGTATAATGATCAACGGGCAACCGGAACGATTAGCATTGACGGCACCAATATTCTTGATAAATCAGTCAATGTGCTGGAGTTGCGGCGTAAAATCGGCATGATTTTCCAGAAACCGACCCCATTCCCAATGTCGGTTTTTGATAATGTCGCCTATGGACTGAAACTTCATTTCAAAGTAAAACGCCATGAATTGCAGGAACGGGTCGAACAGGCTTTGCGCGGAGCTTCATTATGGGAAGAGGTTAAAGATAAACTGAAAAAGAGCGGCATGGCGCTTTCCGGCGGGCAGCAGCAACGCCTCTGTATCGCCCGGGCAATTGCGGCAAAACCTGAAATACTGTTGATGGATGAGCCCACTTCGGCGATTGATCCAGTCGGCACGCTCAAGGTTGAAGAACTGATTAACGAATTGAAACAGCAGTTTACCATTGTTATAGTAACCCATAACATGCAGCAGGCGGCGAGAATATCTGACAATACCGCTTTTTTCTATGAAGGAGTTATCATCGAGTATGATGAAACAGAAAAGATATTCACCAATCCAAAGGAAAAGCAGACGGAAAATTACATCACCGGACGGTTCGGATAAATGACTTTAGTAGTATGCGTTGTCCCAACGCATGTAACGAAAAAAGTTAAATATGGTTGACAAATAATGTTAAAGAGTAAAGTTAATATTTAGCTAGTTTACTTATATGGATATTTGCGCTGCAACAGCGCAAACTACTTGAATTACAGATAAAAAACGGAGTACTATAATGAACATACATTTATTGAAAGAGGTCGGCAGACTTAAAAAAAGAATTTTGGAATTGAGCAATATGGTTGAACTTGCGGTGCGCTCTTCAGTTGCCGCAATCATTCAGCATGATACCGAGCTGGCGCGACAGGTTATCAAGAACGACCTGGAGATTGACCATAAAGAGCTTGAAATCGAAGAGGAGTGTCTGAAAATACTGGCGCTTTATCAACCGCTGGCCGGTGACCTGCGTTATGTTATCGCCTGTCTGAAAGTCAATAATGATCTTGAACGCATCGGTGATCTGGCGGCAAATATCGCTAAATGTGCTATTACCATCGCCGAATACCCGACTGCTGAATTACAGCTGGACTTCAAGCCAATGATGGATATAACCAGAGGAATGTTAAAAGATACTCTTGACGCGCTGATTCATAATGATGAAGCTCTGGCACTTAAAGTATTGAAAAAAGATGACGAGGTTGATCAGTATAATAGCAAAATGCTTAAAAAACTGGAAGCAATGATTACAGAACAGCCCGATAAAGCACCATATTTCATTAAGCTGATGAGTGTCTCAAAGCACCTTGAACGGATTGCCGACTATGCGACCAATATCAGTGAAGATATCGTCTATATGATCCGTGGCGAAATTATCCGCCACGGCGGTCTGTAAGAACAAAATCAAATTTACCGGAACTTTTCAGACTCTGAACACATGACCTAGTACCCACAAAAAAATAACTTGGGGGTTTTCGTGAGACAAATTTTCTTTAGTGCTTTCAGCACTGATTATCATGTGGGGAAATAACCCCAGGTTTTACCTGGGGCTGTTGAATTTCAGGGTTTCACCCTTTCACGGTGCTGTAAGCACAAAATTCAGCAGCCTAGGGTGACTTGAAAAAACCGCAGGTAAACCCTAGGTAATATCCACATAAAAAATAGAGGGCGGGAATCCCCGGCATGGGCATCGAAACAGAGACGATAATATTTCTTTTAATGCGTCAATATCCTGCCAAGTGCCATTAGCCGCATCAACTGCGTAATAATCAATAACCGAAAATCCATCTTCGGAAGAGTATGGGAAAAACGGTAGCAGGTGAATGATTGAAATAGAATCACCAACAGTGTCAAGCATAAACTGTTTTAGCGTCTGTAACGGAGTAGCGTGCTCTCCATGCACTATATCCGCATAAGTAATCAGCATGATGTCCCAATGTGATGCTGAAAATGATTCACCGCGCTTTATGAGCGTTTTATAATGCCTAATAAGTTGTTCAAGCCGGGTATTAAATGACGCAGGCAGCCTGTTGCCGTAGATTTCATTCAACAGTTTTTCTCGTACCATAATCAAACTTCCATTTTTTTCAGCCCTCGAAACAGAGCTTCTTATCTGTTCTGTCAGCAGAACAGGCGTGAATAATTGTTATAGTTACCGAGACTTCATTCTGCCAATGCGTTTATAGAATACACACTCAATCAAAGGACGCAGTTTTTCCGCAATGATATTATGACTGAGCTTATCTTCCAGAACATTCAGGTTATTTATTACCAATTTATAACGATAATCAAAATCAGTTAACAGGCGGTAAGCGGCATCAACAATTTCCATGGTAAACTCAACATTATCAATGGCAGGTAAATCAAAACCAAGCGGTTCAATGTCACTGCGATAAATATCGTAACGATTAACGACGACCGGCAGAGCAGCACTAATCATTTCCAGCAGATTATTACCGTATCCTTCGATTTCACTGAAGTAAGTTCCGATACCGCCGTGCGCGGCAATAATTGCAGGAATCTCATCAAATGCATAATATTTTTTATCTACAATCAGCTCTCTGAATGACAAAATACGTCCTTCGCCGAAAATCAGCAGGACATTATCGGTCTTGTCACGTTGGCTTAAGTCATCGTGACAGCGTTGCAGTTCCGCTTTATATTGATTCTGTTCGTCACCGGAGTGCCCGGAAACCAACAATACGATTGGACGTTCACCGTGAAATTTTTTATTTAATTCAAACGCGAGTTGAAGCACCAGCTCGATCTTTTTTCTTGGTACAATTCTGGTATGCTGAAGCAAAAACAGTGCATCTTCAATCGTTCTGTTTCTGAGTTTCAACCGTGCCGTCAAACCAAGATCATCAAAAAATGAATCATTATAGCTATCCTGTGGCGGAGCTATAATCTGTTTATCTGAATGCTGAGTTTCCCAATTCCGCCAATCCCACTCAATATCACTGGTATTGGGAATTACCGCAATTCTCTCCTTTAGCATATTTTCAGCATCTTCAATGCGCTGACTGTTGAGAAATTCAGCAAAATATCTGGGCTGGATGTCATTAATAAAAACAACCCCGTCAATATCAGTTCCCGGCAGATATTTAAGATATTTGCGGATAACCCGGTTAGGATGCGCAAAGGCCGGGCGTTCAAAATATGAATCATGCCACCAGGTAATTACTTTGGGCCATAAGTAGCCTGTCCGGCGTTTTTCCTTCAAATAATATCCCAGCCCGACGGCGGTAATAAAATTGTAGGGATGCGATGTGTTATGAGCAATAATCAGATCAATATCATGTTTTTCGACGAATTCGGCAATACGTTGTTGAGCTTTAATCGCTGCATAATGAATCTCCCTGTCCAATGCATCGTCAGCAGGTTGAGAATAGCCAGAAATAATTTTCCGGTTCATGGCACTTTTATGCCAGAAAACTTCATCTGTTTCACTGTTAAAACGTCGTGAAACATGTGCCGCCAGAAAGAAAATATTGCCTAACGGTATGTTCATATATTTGTTCATTGCCAATACAGATTGGTCAATAACAATGGATACACCATCATTTTTTCCGATTAGTGAATGAATGATAGCGATATTAATGTGTGAAAGATTCATGCCTGCATCCTGTTTTTTAATACGTGGTTGCTAAATTATTGCAACATGTAGCAGTTATTCCGATAATATCCAGAATCTGCCCCAACTCTGTGATAACATGATCTGGTATTATGCCCTGCACTTCCGGGTCATTTCCCCGCATCCGCAAAGAACGCATGTCGCCAGCAAACAGTACTGTTTTGAATCCGGCTTCCTGAGCCGCCATAATATCTTTTTTCATATCGTTCCCGACAAAAATTGCCTCATGTGCCCGAATATGATATTTTTCATACAAAGCTTCCAATAGCTGTTCATAAAGAAAAACATCAGGTTTTCCACGGCGAAGTTGATATGAATATACCGCTATATCATCATCGACAGCAAAAATAGTTTCCTGATGCGACATCTCGCCAGTCATGAAATGGTTCATAATCGGCGGTGTATAAAACTGGGCGTTGGAAACAATACCAACGGGAATTTTCTGATCCTTAAGCTGTTGTAAAACAGCTCGCATATTGGGCATTGGCCAGACCGGATTACTTAACAATTCAAAAATAAAGGCTACTGCGTTGATAACTTCATCGCCTGGAACGGCTGAAATCAGACCACAACGGGCAGCATTATCAAAGATCACCTGCCATACTTTCCGAATATCTATTTCCGGGTAAAACAACCCCTTTTGACGATATTTACGCAGCGAACGTTTTATTTCACGGGTAAATTCAGTAAGAATCAGGGTTGCGCCATCATCAACGATATCAGTTTTTATTTCAACACCAACCGCATCAAAAGCGGTAATAATATTTTTCGCGGACATTTCCGCCTCTTCAATATCCCCAGAAGCAGAAATCATCAAAGTACCGTAAATATCAAAAATGACGGCCTTAATCGAGTCATCATGACTGTATTTCGGTCTAACTCCAGTTGGCAGTGGTAGTTTTTCCTCTAAAAGCTCAAGAAAATTACTGATATATTTCATTTAATTTAGCTCCATATTTTTTTACAGAATATTCTGTCTTAATAATATTGCGATTCAAGTTAATTGTTGCGGCTGATGCCGAAGCAAACATCTGCTCCAGTTGTGGATTAAGATTCAACAGTTCCTGAATATACTCAGAATTATCAAACGCTAAATGGATAATATCCTGCTGACTGTCTAAAGCGAGAACAGCAAAATCAACTATTTCAGAATTATGAGTAACGTTCAACTGCTCATACAATGCAGGAAAAACAATACCGGAAGCTCTGAAGTCATCTGTAACATATTTCAGATCTCGTCCAACAATTTCCCTGCCGAAGAGCCATGGTTCAAGGAACATCATTCCGAAACCCTCGCGTCTACTGGTCGAAATGCATTTATCAGCCGCAGCCATGATCTCAGTAAATGAAAATCTCAACCCGGCTTCAAAGTGCAAGTTGATATTATGTTCGCCACAAAATTCTACCCAGTTGCGATAATCAGTTTGTTCAACTGGATTTTCAGGGGGTAAAGTGATAACAAACTCAACGCGCTGTTTAAAAAGAGTTGCCAACAGGGCAAGTTCACCAATATTCTTTCTGCGAATAGCTCTGACCGGATAGACAAACAGCTGTTTTTCCGCATCAACTTTGAAATGCTCCCGTACATGCCTGCCAGCGTCCGACGGCAAAAGCTTGTTATCACTGAAAGCAACCGGGTTAGGTAAAAATTCAATTCTTGATGAAGCGACACCATATTGATTCAAACGTTTCTCATCAAAACGATTTAATACTCCAAAACGATAATTATCACATATCGGGTAAAGCACATCGGTTAGATTAAATTTGAATGTATTAACAATAACCTGTTCAAGATCATGATAGTTGTCCGGTCGATCCTCGGCAAAATCATGCGCATGATTAAAGACCTTTAGTCCTTTGAGTGCCAGACGGCTGACGGCAAGCGTCAGTAACGGATTTTTACCCAGATTCAGATTATGCACATGAAGGAGTGCATCGGTCGGAATCTTATCTGCCAGAAAACGTTCCAGTTTCAAAAAATGCAGCTTAAGCTGCGCAGGTTGGCACATCATGTCCTGCGGCAGATAATTAAGCAACGGTTCAACAGTAACCGGCACCGGAAAATAATCCGGACAATGTGGAGCTTCGCCGCAAAGTATTTCAATATCAAAACTGTTATGTCCTGCTAATGCCTGCAGCTGCGACGCGATTATCCGGGTAACTCCGCCAGGCTTCAAATGGTGATGAAGTATAATAAGTTTCATTAATAAAATCCTTTGATTTCGCTTGGGCTATTGATTATCTTTACCAAATTTTTTCCGGTACTCTTTGACCTCTTCCATCGGACGGCGTTCGCGTTCAGTAATTTCAGTTTCCAACAATTCCGGTTCAGTACCGTTCAGACGCATCTGTCTTAAGATAAGTGATTCCGGCACCAATTGATCTATTTTCTTGTATTGGCTGAGCCGTGACCAGAACGTCTGCATAATGCCGAAAGACATTTTACCCAGCGACGCGATGTGCTGATTGCGATGAATCCGCAGATCAAGATTGGTCTGCGCCATGACATCTAATCCCCAGCGCTCATAAATATCAATCAACATACTGGTTTCCACGCCATAACCGATTGGAAATGGAATTTTTTCCAGAATATCACGATACCCGGCGTATTCCCCCGACAACGGTTGAATAATACCGGTTAATTCAGGATAAAACTGTGAAAACAACGGTCTCGTCAGAATTTCAGTGACTCTGCCACCGCCGGATGGCGAAATCCCTGCTGAACTTTTAAATGGGCGGTTATAGAATGCTTTAACAAACCTGATTTCAGTATTCAGCAACATCGGCGCCACCAAACCATAAACAAAACGGTGATGAATATTGGAGATATCAGCATCGACATAGACGATTATATCGCCTTTAAGCAGGTGGAGTGCTTTCCAGAGATTTTCGCCTTTACCTTTAAAATCACCCTCTTTTTGCAGATGTTCAGAAGCAGTATAGGTCTTAGCGCCAAATTCACGGGCGATATTCAACGTATTATCCGTTGAACCTGAATCAATAACCGCAATTTCATCCAATAATGGATAACGGTCCATCAATTCAGATTTCATAACAATAACTGATTTACCAATGGTTTTCTCTTCATTGAGGGTTGGAAAACAGAGGCTAATCGTCAAGTTATATTGCTTTTTAAGCTCAACCAAATGAGCTATATCACTGAATTCTGAGTGATGAAATGTTTTATTATTTAACCAATTCTGTAATTTATTCATATTTTTTATCCCTTCATTATAGCTTTATGCCGGTGCGTTTAACCGGTTAAAATCATCAATATCTGCATTATCCCGTCGCATATCGGCGGAATATCAATATAACTTTCCTGAGTGCTACCACCCAAACCAGTGGTTATGCCAAGACTGACCGATGGAATACCAGCTGAAAGCGGAAGCGCTATTTCACTGTTGCCATATTCCATATGCGGTGTATAACCAAGCTCACCCAAGGTGGTAATTGATTTCCTGACCAATGGGTCACGGCTGGTCAATTCAGATTTATTCAAATTACCGAAAAAATTTATGGTTGACTGGACACCATGTTTGGCGGCCGCATCCATAACCCGGCTCTCAATCTCTGCCTTAAGTTCATCCATAATTGCATCATCTTCACTGAGCGCTTCAAGGTGAATAGAGGCCTCTCTACTTGGGGTACTGTAACGTTCGCCACCTGAAATCATGCCAATATTCATATTTGTCCACGGTTTCTTCGGCAGTGGAATCTTCAGTAGACTATCAACTATTTCATTAATCGTCAAAATTGCATTGCCAGTCGTTATATTTACCTGCGATGCGTCAGATTTACTAGTTAAGCGACAAGTAATATCACACCTAAACCGGCTCCGGGTAAAATAGTTCATTGAACCGAGAGTAATTCCGTTCAGGTTAATAACCTGATCAATCTTACCTGAATAGTTGCTAATAAAATGACGTATGCCGCCAAAGTCACCCCTGCCATGAAACCTGGTAGTTGCCAGCAGAATAAGATTACAATCCAGTTTCAGACTCATTTTTTCCATAATATCTGGAATTGTCAGTAATACAGCCAAAGCAATATTATCATCTGCCACACCGGCGCCATAAACTCGATCTTCACTGATAGTAATATTCTGATCAATACTCTGATCAAACTGATTATCCATGTGAGAAAACATCAATATAGTCGGCCTGCTTGCTTTACCATTGTAAAATGCTGTTGCATTATGCATGGGATCGGTTTTTACTTCAGGCGCACCACTTTCAGTAAAACGCTCCAGAATAAACTGAGTTCGTTCACTCTCATGAAATGTCTGTGCCGGAATTTGAGTTAACATTGACAGATTTGCCAATATCATCTCGCGTGAAGAGTTTATTACTTCACGCATCTTTTTATGTATACTTTTCATCTGTTTTAAACTCCTGGTTTTGTTTTCAATTATAACTAGCCACTAATGCTGATTCAATAATGCGACCTTGTTACATCTATATGATATAAATTAAGGGTCAATTATTAGATTAGTGTTAGCGTGATATATTTTTTAGGTTAATTTTCTAGAAGCAATATTTCATCGCAGTGGAAACTCTCAACAAATCATCCAGGGTAAAAAAATCCCGGCAGGATTACTCCTGACGGGATTATAATTAAGCTGATAGCTGTAATTACTATTTAAAAGATCTGTTCTTATCTTTATCCAGCACATACTGTTTAAAGCCCCATTTATTTTTTTCGCCGGCATCTTTCAGAGCTTCTTTTATTTCACCGAACCCTTCCATAATTTTGCTTTCAACTGGCGTATCTGGGCGAACAGCTATACATTCCGCAACCAGCACCAACTGTGATTTTTTGGTACTTTCAGTTTCAGTCGAGAATATCCACCCTAATAGCGGAATGTCTTTAAGCCATGGTAGCCCACCAACGCCACGGGTTACTGTAGTCTTCTCAATACCACCAATCACAAACTGATTTTTATCATTACTGATCATGATTTCAGTTTTAACATAGCTGTTATTGATCCGTGGATTACCACTAGCTTCCCAACCTACTAAAGAGTTATTATTTATTTTAATCTTCAATTTAGTCGCATTACCGCAAACAGAAGGGATAATAATACATTCAAAACCATAACTACCAGCAACTGTGTCAACATTTTTGCCTTTGTAAACGGTCTGTGATAAATTCTGCATCTCGATGTCGGTATCAGGATCAACTACCGCCACCTCTTGGACAACCCAAGCCGTCTGTTCCTGACCACTCAGATTACCATTTTTGATAAATTGAGCAGTAGTATCTTTTAAGGTCAAAGAATAGATTTCCTGTCCAGAGTTAGGAGCGGTGACTTTTACCACCTCTAAATGACCAGTAGCTCCAATTGGAGCCGACAAGGTAATTTTTTTACGCCCTTTATCAAATGCGACAACAGCAGTAACATTAGTGTAAAAGGTTATTTCCTGCCCAAGTGTCTTATTTGGCAAATCAGTAAATTCATAGTTAAATAACTGAGTTTTCCTGACAATTCTAGCGGTTTCAGCGTTGCGAACCGTCAGTTGTCCCTTAGTAATAACCTTAGCCTTACTTATAGAAGAGAGAAAATCAAGATATTTGGTATTCCATTTCGGACTGAAGTTAATAAACGAGGTCTTGCTTGAACCATTCGGTGTCATGCCGTCAGCAAATGTAGCAGCCCAGTTACTGCGGTAACGTCCACCGACAGAAAAGAAATTAGCACCGTCATTGTTCTTCCACGACTGAAAATCAAGCCCGATTTTTGCATCATTCTCAGCATTGATTTCATATAACTTGTAGTTCAGAATAATCTCTGGGTTGGGGGCATCATATTGCGCTAGCATTGCGGTAATATTTTTCCGGTTAAATTTTGTGACCGCGAAATGTAATATATTAAGATTAGAGTCAACAAAAACTTTTCCTTTTCCGTACTGTAATTCAAATTTATCGCCATCATGCACCAAACCGACATTAAAAATCATCGTCTGCAAATTCTTCGCACTACGATATTTGGGAAAATATTGATAATACGCCGTATCTGATGACGAGGTAACTCGCTCTTGATCCAGCTCTTTAATCGTCGAATCAATCCCCATCCCATTTTTATGATCTTTAAAACGATATTCCTCAGCTGAGACAATCAACACTCCCGTTCCGTCATTATATTTAATACATTCGATAAAAACATCTGAGGTATCAACTCGTCGCCCCCCTACTACGCCACGCAAATATGGCCTTAGTTCATAAGGGTCAGCGTATTTCAGTACATAAGTTTTGGTAACTACATAGGGGTCATTATTATTTCTGATAAAATGAACTTTATCGGTATCTTTATCAATTTCCACACGCAATTGCGCTTCTACTTTAGTATTAGCGTACGGTTTAGAAGGCCCAGGTTCAATCCCGGCGATTGCACCAGCCAGTGGCAGCATACCGGCAACGGTTAAAACAGCAAATTTAGTAATATTCATTATGAAATCCTTATTTCTACCCATTCGGGCGAAGGTTAAGTTGTTTCTTATATTCAGAGTTTTTTAAAAAAAAGTTAAGTTTTTAATCTAGGTCAACAATTTGAATTATAACATTTGTATTGCCAAATGTTAAAATTATTTTCCCGGCATTTCAGCGAGCGCAATAACTTTCCCCGCAAATTCAGAGAGCGATGATTCAGGATGCACCAACCGTCCTTTTACCGTAACGAAGAGAAAGTTTTTCTCTTTAATTGTGGTTGTCGTACTGAATAGATATTTGATGTATGGGATTTTGCTAAGAAACGGCACCCCGATAATTTGTTCAACATCACTTTCCTTAGTCCAGGTGGCTAACAATTTTTCAGTGCGCAGATTCAAGGTAATACTTGACTCAACTTCACTGACATCAGATAACTCTTCGCCGTAGTTATTTCTTTCAACCACATTATTCATTTTGACATTATAGCCGAAAATCACATTGCCATTACCCCGATCATAATCCTTTTTGTTGTGAACAAGTGTGCCATCTGTCTTGCTCTGATAGGCAAAATTTTCAAAACAGATGATTGGATTAGTGATAATCAATTCAAACCCAGCATTCTGGCTGAGCTCAACATTACTTTTATCATTGTCAGGATCTTTGATTATATTTTGATATTCAGGAGTGAATTTAATGGAGAATTCCTTATCATAATTATTAGTAACAGTCAATGATGCCGTGGCGGCAAGTTTTGCATTACCTGACTGTTCAAGACAGCGAATGAAGCTGGCGTCAAACTGTGGCGCGGTATAAAAACCACCAAATGCATAACTCATATTACTTGAAACATCGGCAAATTTCTGCGCGGCCAAACTAAACAGTTTTTCAGCTGAGCGAAAATTGAGTGAATCAAATCCAAATCCGAATATTTCCAAACCTGGTCCATTTTTCCAGGCCAGGTAATCAATTCCAATATCACGCAAATCACTTTCACGGACACTGTAAACTTTTAGCGTTAATTCAATCTGCGGAACTGGACGATCCAGATTTTTCAACCACTTCAAAACATTTTTACCATCTGAAGCTGAATCTTTCCAATAAATCATATTTGAACTTATATCACGAAAAACATCGCCGTCCCCACTGCCAGCACCTTCGTGCACAATATGAACCATCTCTTCTGTTGAGCGATATTTAGGTCTGTACGCAAAACGATAAATGCCGGTGCCTTCAATAATCGACCCCCATTCATCTCTCTTAATTCCAGCACGATCAAGTTTCGCAATCATATCATCAACAAACGGCATCATCTCCTGAGCAGTTGTTACCACTAAAAAGAATTTATGTCCATATTTGTATTTCAAACGAGATACGGTTGAGTTTGGGCTATAACGTTTTACCGCCCCGAGAATAAACGGCGTCAAATCCACCGCTCTGGCATATTTAAGTTTATAAACCTTTGAGACCATGTAACTCTGGGCATCATCCTCGACAAATTCAATTATTCGGGTTTTTCCAGCATGGACAATTGACAACATACCTAACAGTAAAACGGTGGTTAAAACAACTAATATTTTTTTCTTCATTTTATTTATCACTTTTTTTATTAAAATACTCGTTTAGGTTGAATTTTAAACTTTTATTCTGTGCAATTGAGCTTAATTTGCCAGATAAACTAACTAAAAACTACCCATAATGGGTATAATTTATTTACAGGTTGAATTTTGATTGAAATATTTTATTCTAGAACATATTCCTCCATAAATTATGATTATAAATATCTAACTGCCGAAGTGATTGGCCATCTCAAACACTTCCCTTTGACATATACTTTACCGCGCTAATGTTAGGTTATTATTAAGGTAAAATTTTTGTTATGTTAAAATACAGACATTTGTCTGGATTATACTACTTCAAACGCCATAACTATCGTTGCTAAAGCCAGCAAGTTAGGAACATTTTTCTTACAGGCAAACAATTAATCTATCACATTAAGCGGAGAAAACCATTAAGCTGAAAATTTTCTTCTGTCAAATATCATATACTACTTAAATAGAATCATTTATAATATTTTTATCATAATAAAACATCCCCTGTTTAGATGGCAAATAAAAAAATCAATCCTCCATATTTTAAGCAGAGGATTGATCTATACTTTAAACGCTTGAAATCTTAGCTTTTTGCGCACCTCGATAACACTGTTTCTGCCTTTTGCAAATTATCGGTTACTTCTAGTAGCCAATAACTTACCAAAAGCAGTCCAGCATTACCATCATCACGCAAAAAGTTAAGTTTCTTCCCGCTCAAAGTATATCATAAAAGTAAGCTACTACTACTGAGTAGTAAAAATCTGGAAACCGTTATATGCCTCCATGCCGTGTTCGCCAATATCAAGACCACGGAGCTCTTCAAGTTCATCAACTCTGATACCAATAGTTTTCTTCAAGACGAAGAAAATTATAAACGCCGCAGAAAAGCTAAATGCGCCGGCAGCTACGATGCCGGTCAACTGTGTAAGAAAACTATATTCAGCGACAAAAATACCAACCGCCAATGTTCCCCAGATGCCACAGACCAAATGCACCGACAACGCACCGACCGGATCATCAATCTTGATTTTATCAAACATCAAAACAGCTAATACCACAATAATTCCGGCAATAAGTCCGACCACAATAGCATAAGGAACCGCAATCACATCAGCACCGGCGGTAATGCCGACCAGTCCCGCCAAGCAACCATTAAGCATCATTGACAGATCAGGCTTTCGCTGAACAATCCACGATGTAATCATCGCCCCCATGATCCCGGCTGCTGCCGCCAGAGTTGTCGTTACAAAAACATAAGAGACCTTTCCCGGATCAGCAGACAGTACCGATCCACCATTAAATCCGAACCAGCCGAACCAGAGCAAAAACGCGCCGATCGTCGCCAACGGCATGCTGTGCCCTGGAATCGGACGGATTTTATCATTGACATATTTGCCAATCCGCGGACCGAGTAACAATACTCCAGCCAGTGCTCCCCAGCCACCAACCGAGTGCACAAATGTTGATCCGGCAAAATCATGAAAATTCATCACGTCCAGCCACCCTTTTCCCCAGCCCCAAGAGCCGATAACCGGATAGACCAGAGCGACATAGACGGCTGAAAAAATCAGAAAACTGCTTAATTTAATCCGTTCAGCTACCGCTCCAGAAACAATGGTCGCGGCAGTCGCGGCGAACATGCCCTGAAACAGAAAATCTGTCCAATAGGTATAAGCCCCTCCTGCATAATTAATCAATCCCGCGTCTCCGACAGGACATTCCAGTCCAAAACCACTGAAACCCAGCCATTTAGCTGCACTGAACCATGCATCATCACCAGGATACATCAGATTAAACCCGATTAGCGCGTAAGTCAGCAAACCAATTGCGACAATCGCGGTATTTTTTGCGAGTATATTGACCGTATTCTTAGCTCTGGTCAACCCTGTCTCAAGGGTGGCAAACCCCAAATGCATAATAAATACCAACAACGTCGCAACCAACATCCAGATATTATTAACCGTAAACAATGCCTGGGATACCGGTTTAATTTCAGCACCAAATCCGGTTGGGATAACCAACCCAACAATAATCATTACCGCCACAACTTTTATTAAACTATTCTTTTTCATCTTTTTTCTTTCCTTGATAACAGACGTTCGTCTGAACTAATCCGCTTCAAACTTCGCAGCTATCACTGCTGCGGAAGCGGGTATATAACAATATCCTAACAGAAAACCGTAAGATATTTATGAGTAATAATCTAAAATATATTAAAGCTTAACTCTAATATCAGCCAACCGCGAGTTCACCATTTTCTTTAGTCCGAATTCTGATACACTGTTCAAGATTAGTAACAAATATTTTCCCGTCACCAATACTGCCCGTTGCGGCACCCGCAATAATCCCCTCAATCGTCTGAGTTACATATTCATCATTCACCGCAATCTCCATGCGTAATTTCTTCAATAGATTAACTTCATACTCAACGCCTCGGTAGCTCTCATGGTAGCCTTTCTGCTGCCCACAACCCAATGCGTTAGTTACTGACATTTTAAAAATATCCCGTTTATACAGCTCCTGTTTGACTGCATTCAAACGTTCCGGCTTGATATAAGCTGTTACCAGTTTCATCATTTCCCTCGTTTAGTAATTAAATATTATCATGTCGACACCAGTTGCCGGCAATACGATAGTAAAAGCACATCGCATGCCAAAAATCAATAAAAAACATAAATAACTATCAATTAATATCTTAAGAAACAAACACTAAAAACAAAACCAATACAACAAAGGAAAATAATACAAAACTGTCATCATATACAACCAGTATAGCATTTAAGTAATAAAATACACAAAAAAGACAAATATGTATCGAAGCTTACATTGTCAACAAAATTGTTTGCAATCAAGTGAAAAGTTCCAACCTGTTTTTTGTGATTCCTTAGCGAGCCGTTATGCACCTGAAGATGCGGTAAAACGCCCATTAAAGTGGGAACTACGAACGAGCTAGTAGCAATTGATTAAACGTCAACTTGATAATATGCGATAAAAGGTTAAGTTAATATTGAACAAAGCCGGCTTTGCCGGAACTTTCAGATTAAAAAGCAATGCTAAAGCATTGAATTCAAACAGTCACACTTGCAATCGGGCACTACGCTGTTGGAGTTCACAACTTTAGTTGTGCTCGCAATACAATTCCCTATTAGACCAAGATAAAGGATCAACATGTCAGACAAACCCATTATACTTATAGATGCATTCGCCCAGATCTACCGTGGATACTACGCCATTCGTTACCTGACAAATTCAAAACAGGAACCGGTTAACGCTATTTTTGCCATAACAAAATTTCTCCTGCGCATGCACCGTGAATATCCATCGTCACGCGGTGCGGTCGTTTTTGACCGTGGCAAACCGGCATTCAGAATGGAACTAGCACCTGACTACAAGGCTAATCGTCCGCCGATGCCGGATGATCTGCGCTCCCAGCTTGACACTATTGAAGAGATGGTTGAAGCGTTCGGCTGGCCTAAATTCGGTGATAAAGATTTTGAAGCCGATGATGTTATTGCCGCGATTGCCAGTGATATCAAAACGGCTGAATTTAGAATCATCAGTGCTGACAAAGATCTAGCCCAACTAATCTCACCCCGGGTAAAAATGTTAATTCCAGGCAAAAAAGGGGTACTTGAGCTTCGCGGTCCAGAAGAGGTTATCGAAAAATTCATGGTCACGCCGGAACAGATTATCGATTACCTGTCACTGATTGGCGACAGTTCAGATAATATTCCCGGTATTGCCGGGATCGGCCCAAAAACAGCTGCAACATTGATGGCGCAAGCCGGTTCCATCAATGCGATGCTGGAACATCCGAAAACTATTGAAAAAGAAAAACTGCGGCTGAAAATTATTGAATCAGCTGACCTACTGCGGAAAAATATCAAACTGGTAACACTGAATACCAATATTCCTGATCGTCCGTGGCTGAAAGAACAGGCCATGATTAGACGTGAACCGGATTGGGATAAAATCCATGAATTGTGCGAAACTCTTGAATTGAAAAGTATCGTTAAAGAGATTGAAACATTACGGCCGGCAGTTGTAACAGGTGATCTGTTCGCGATCTCCGCAGCATCACCACAACCCACTGAAAAAACTGCAACAGAACCGTCTCAACCGGAAAAGTTCGCCCCGGATCTGTTCGGATAATTCATCTTCTTCGCTCCGCTACGAACCTGAATATGCAGTGCTCCGCACTAGGCTGTTTTGATTATTTCTTGATATAGAATAATAGAAGATCAAATAGGGATATTATGTTAGAATTTATTAAAAGACTTTTTAAGATATCTCATCCATTGCCATTGGCAGCAAAAAATGGATGTGATAATGATTTTGTCGATATTGTCAGCGGTCACCCAAAGTGTACCACTTGCGGTCACTTCAAAATGTACCACCCCTATCATTTTTTAATCTACGTTTGATTTAACTCGTTGTCAACCTCCTTTTCTCTATTTTTGAGACGGTAGCTT
>JAKIUY010000138.1 GCA_021647315.1 Victivallaceae bacterium | reverse complement strand
CAAACTTAACGATGTATTTATCATTGTGGAGTCCTCCTTTTTTTGAGTTACCGTAATATACTTTACGGATAAGGTTGCTCCACTCTCTTTTTAATCTTTTTTAAAAATTGTTAGGACACATGTGAGTCTAAGTACATTGTTGTAGGTGAGTAATGTTTTTCAGTTTTATTCAAAGTAACTAAAAAGATATCTGTTTCAAGGTCTCTCAAATATTTTGTTCCTTCACGCATTTCGGGAGTTTGTTTGAAATTCCAGTTCCCGAGCGCCGCAAGTATTTCGTCTCTTGTATAATTCGCATGTAGCTCTAAAGGAGCATCGAATTTCAACTTTGGCTTTATTGTGACCAAGTCCGTTTTTTCAAAAAGATAGTTAAGTAGATCTAACAGCTCTGAGTAAAGAGCCCTATTTTTCTTTAACTGTTTAAATGAATCTTGAATCGAGGCAAACTCATGATTTTTGCCCCACAGAGAGAAATGGAGCATTGTTATAAGTCTTTCTTCATTCTCATCAAGTTTGCCAAGTTTATCGCTGGTCAATAATCTTAATAATGTTTTCAGCTGGTAGGCTGAATTAAGATGAGCAATGCGACGTAAACCTTTAGTTAACCGTTCTTCATCTGGGGCAGCAAAATTTTCATGCAGATTTGCTTCAACTAATAACCTGCTCCAAGATGTTTTTCGATAGATATTGTCTAATTCAATATTATGATGTTGGATGAAATTTGCAAAAGTTAACTTAAGCCCAGTTTCGTTTTCAAAGTTTATAATACGTTGTACTAATTGATTTATACGAGCATTATGGATGCTATATTTTATATTTTTTAGAATATATGCCTGGGCTTGTTTTTCCATTCTTATATCACACCCGGCAGGCAGGTGCGGAAAGCCGCCTGCTATTTCTGTTGTAATATTTCTCGCAGAGGGGCCCAGCAATGACCTGAAGCGAGCTTCAAAATTAAAATTTTTATTCGCATTACCCACAAAATCCAAAACAGTTAGGCATTCCTTGTCATCATCCAGACGCAAGCCACGGCCTAACTGTTGTAAAAATACCGTTAGACTCTCTGTTGGTCTCAAAAAAAGTACTGTATCAATTTCTGGAATATCTATCCCTTCATTATAGAGATCAACAACACAGATGAAATTAATATCTCTATTCCTTAATTTATTTTGAATCATACGACGTTCTTCAGTTGAAGAACGTGAGGTTAAGGCTGCTGCATTCAGGTTAGAACAATTTAGTTTATCAGCCATATAATTAGCATGGTCTTGGCTAGCACAAAAGCAAAGAGCCCGAGTTGCTTGTATATCTAACAGAAGCTCATCTATTTTGTCAATCACTAAATGAGCCCGAACATCATTCCCCGTCAATAATCTATTTAACTCTGTCGGGTCATACTTTCCGCCACGCCATGAGAGATTACTTAAATCAATAGAATCTGTTATACAGAAATATTGGAATGGTGACAGCAGTTTGCGATTAATTGCATTAGGGAGTCTGATTTCAGCAGCAATATGATTGTCAAAATAATGTAAAATATCTAATCCATCATGGCGTTCTGGAGTTGCGGTAAGTCCAAGTAAAACTTTGGGTTTAAAATATTCCAGAAGTTTTTTGTAGCTCTTGGCCGCGGCGTGATGAAATTCATCAAGCACGATATAGTCATAATAAGCTTCAGGTAATTGATTTGCTAAATCTTTGGAATTGAAGCTCTGAATTGAGATAAACAGTTGTTCAAAATGATTTGCTTCGTGATCTCCCACTAACAGTTCCCCGAAATTTTGATCACGCAAAATATTTCTGAAAGTATTGCGACTCTGCGTTAAAATTTCTTCTCGGTGCGCAATAAATAAAAATTTTGCGTTAACATTCTTCTTCCTTATTTTCTTGAAATCAAATGCAGCAATAACTGTTTTGCCTGTCCCAGTTGCGGCAACAACTAAATTATTAAATCGCTGGTGAATTTCTCTTTCTGCAATTAATTTTTCTAAAATTTCGTTTTGGTAGGGGTAAGGAGTTATTGTAAAAAAAGTCATAGCCTCTGAAGTGTTAACGTTACCTCTACGTTCTTCATTCAAAGCTTTTTGTAATTTTTCTCTATCAATATTATTATACCTAACAAAATCTTTTGAATTTTGATAAGTTTCAAAAGTTGCACACATTTTGTCCCACAAATATGGAGATTCAAACTGACTTATTTTAAGGTTCCATTCCAAACCACTGGTTAATGCCGGATTAGAAATATTTGAAGAACCAATGTAGGCCGTCCCAAAATTACTATGACGATGAAAAATATACGATTTAGCATGAAGTCTTGTCCGCTTGGTGTCGTAAGATACAAGTAATTCTGTATTAGGTAAATTCGCTAAAAACTCAACAGCTTTGAGGTCGGTTGCACCTAGGTAAGATGTCGTAATTATTCTTAGTTTTGTGTCAGCCCTGCTGGTGAATTCTCGTAATTCATCCATTAACAAACGAATCCCGCTCCATTTAATAAATGAACACAGAATATCAATTCGATTAGCAGTTAATATTTCCTGACGAAGTTGAGATTCAAAGCTGGGATCATTTTTCGTCCCGGTAAATAACCAACCGTTGCTTAGTGGTGTGGTTGGTCTAACATTCTTCTTCGCAATCTTATCATGGACTTCCAGGAGATATTCTAATTCTGCAATTATTTGTTCATCTTTTACAGCAAAATTTTTATCATGATCACCAAGTACTTCTAGTAATTTATTGCATAATTCGGCCTGTTTTGCTGCTCTATTATCGCCTTTAATTCCTGCAAGTGAATTAGAAATTAATTTTGTCAAGTGCAGTGCCAAGGTAAAGTGACTTTCAGCGGAATTCAGAGAACCAGTTTCAATAGCATATTGCTCCTTTGCCTGATTGATTTCCTGCTGCAATGACTGGGTAATTACACTTTCATAAAGACCATTGACCAATTTTTCATTCAACATATTTTAAATTCTCTAAGTTATATAGAAGACAAATCAAAAGAGATAATCAAACCCAACAGTTCTGCAATACGCCAATTTTTTAATAGTAGCTAACGGTTTTGTTGTTTTAAGATTAATTAAACTCAACCGTAATAGACTTCCGAGGCCTTGAATACCGGGCCCTCTTTACAGGTACGAGCATAACGCCAGCCATCTTCGTTGTCGGCTTTGACTTTTACCACACAGGCAAAACAGGCTCCGACACCACAGCACATCAGATGATCAAGGCTCAGTTCGCCGTTTGAATAATTTTTTGTCATCAATATTTTGCCCAGTGCCATCAACATTCCAGTCGGGCCGCAACCGTAAAAACGTAGTTTATCATTTTTATGCTGTTCAAATACCTCGGGCAATAATTCGGTAACCCGTCCAGTATAACCTTGCGACCCATCTTCAGTTGCAGTTCTAACCTCAAAACCCGCCTGAGCGAACTCATCAGTTAAAATCAAATCTGTTTTACTCCGAGCTCCAAGCAGTAAAATTCCGGGTTTAGGGCTACGTTGCGCCAGAATATAGGTGGCGGCTGAACCGTAGCCACCAGCGACAATTACCGGAATTTCATCGGCTTTGGGCAGCGTGAATGGATTACCGAGCGGTCCCATCAGGTCACAGACGATGCCGGATTTGAGTTGGGACAATGCTTCAGTTCCTTTGCCGACAACTTTGTAGACGATGGTCAACACGCCGTCGTTATCGACATTACAGATACTGAATGGGCGGCGCAAAATGCGATCACGCAAGTTGGCAATTTTAACATGGACAAATTGTCCGGGCATAGTTGTTTTACAAATTTCCGGGGCGTGAAATTTTACGATATAATAGTCATCCTGCAATATATCGTTACTGATAATTGTTCCGGGGCGTTCCATAATATAATTAAGTTTCCTGTTTATTATTTTATTTATTTCTAATCACAATTGAATATAATCTAATGTTTTATTAAATCAAGTGTTTGTTTTAGCTTCGTAGGCTTTGAAATTAAGCTAACCGATACTATATTAATGGCTTATTAAAAAATATTGATAATATAGTTAATTGCAGAGATTAAGGTTCGTTGAAGAAACAGCTTGACAACGGTAGTTTATTTAATTGAAACAGAATAATAAGTCATTGATTCCTGGTATCTTGCAATCTAAATAAACCAGATAAACAGAAAACAAAACAGAGAAGATATATTATGGCAGAGTACAGAACTCACACCTGCGCAGTTTTGCGTAAGTCAGATGTTGGTAAGGAAGTTAAAATTTCCGGCTGGGTACATAGCGTGCGCGACCATGGCGGCGTTATTTTTATTGATTTACGTGACCATTACGGGCTGACCCAGGTGGTTATCAACCCTGAAAAGAATTTTTATCAGGACCTTGATCGCTGGCGAATTGAAAGCGTGATTTGTTTTACCGGTCTGGTCGTGGCGCGGATCGACGAAACCATCAATCCTAAATTGGAAACCGGTGAAATTGAAGTCCTGGCTGAAAGCATGGAAGTACTCGGTGAAGCTGAAGTCCTGCCATTCCAGATCGCCAAAGAGGAACAGACCCCCGAAGCAATGCGTTTAAAATACCGTTTTCTGGATCTGCGCCATGATCGGCTACACAAAAATATCATTTTGCGCTCACAGGTTATTGCTGAAATGCGCCGTAAATTAACTTCAATGGGCTTCAATGAGTTCCAGACCCCGATTCTTACCTGCAGTTCACCTGAAGGTGCCCGTGACTATCTGGTACCAAGTCGTCTGCATCCAGGTAAATTTTATGCGTTACCGCAAGCTCCGCAACAGTTCAAACAGCTGTTGATGGTGGCCGGTTTTGACAAATATTTCCAAATTGCACCATGTTTCCGCGATGAAGATGCCCGTGCGGATCGTTCTCCCGGTGAATTCTACCAGCTTGACCTGGAAATGAGTTTTGTTACGCAGGATGAAATTTTTGCGGTAATCGAAGAGGTTCTGTCAGAGCTGTTTGAAAAGTTCGGCAACAAGGCAGTTGATTCTACACCATTTGTTCGTCTGCCTTATGCTGAAGCAAAACAACGTTTCGGTAGTGATAAACCGGATCTGCGTAACCCGTTGGAAATGATTGATGTTTCTGAAAGCTTCCGTGACAGTGGTTTCAATGCCTTTGCCGGAGTTGTTACCAAAGGCGGCAAGGTTAAAGCGATAAAAGTTCCTGGTATTGCCGGTAAACCACGTAAATTCTTTGATGATATGATTAAATTTGCCCAGTCTGTCGGAGCGAAAGGGATGGCCTATATTATCTGGACCGGCGGAACAGAAAAGAGTCCGATTGCTAAATTTATGAGCAGAGAAGAGCTTGACAGCCTGATGACTGCGGGCAACATCGTCGAAGGCGATACCATGTTCTTCCTGGCTGACAAAGAAGATAAAGCCCTTGACATTGGTGGCAATGTCTTAACTGAGCTGGCTGATAAACTTGAGCTGATTGACAAAGATGTCTTTAAGTTCTGCTGGATAGTTGATTTCCCAATGTTCGAAATGGATGAAGAGACCGGTAAGATTATTTTCAGCCATAATCCGTTCTCAATGCCGCAGGGTGGAATGGATGCACTGGTTAAAGAAGATCCACTGGATATTCTCGCATATCAATACGATATTGTCTGTAACGGCGTTGAACTGTCAAGCGGCGCGATTCGTAACCATCGGCCTGAAATTATGTACAAGGCTTTTGATATTGCCGGATATTCACAGGCTGAAGTTGATGAAAATTTCGGTGGCATGATCAATGCATTTAAACTTGGTGCACCGCCGCATGGTGGACTGGCTCCGGGTGTTGACCGAATTGTGATGCTACTGGCCGATGAACCGAATATTCGTGAAGTCATTGCCTTCCCGTTTAACCAGCAGGCGCAGGATTTGATGATGAATGCTCCGGCTGAAGTTTCAATTCGTCAGTTGAAAGAACTTTCACTGCGCGTTGTCCTGCCGAAAAAAGAGCAGGAAAAACAGGAAAAACAGGAAAGTTAATAATGATTCATGGTTAATGTTCAACGATTAATAAGTTTGGATGTTTAAAGTTCCGGCGCAACCGGTTATGTTTACCGCCCGCAAGGGTTAATTAAAAAGGATTGTAATTATGAGAAAGAAAATTATGTTGTTTGTTGTGTGTGCCACCACCCTGATCTTTAATATTAACGCCGGCGGTAAACTGCTTGATTATGTTCCGGCCGGGATTGATGGAGTTGTCTCAATCAGCATTAAACAGATTATGGATATTCCGGTTTTTAAAGAGAAACGTACTACTGATCCTGAACTGAAGAAGCAGTGGGCGGAATTTGAAAATTTATTGAAAAATTATGGATTGACGGTAAATGACCTGCCTAATCAGGCATTGATTTTCTTTTCCCAGGATCAAAAACTTAATGGTGCGGTATTAAAAACCTCACTGAATGAGAAACGTTTTGTTGAGATCTTGAAAAAAGAACAGCGTAAACAGCCAAGCCTTTATACAACCCGTAAACTTAACGGCAATACCGTATATGTACTGGATGATAATCTGCTACCTAAATCACAGTTGTCAAAAATACAGGGCGGTAAAGTGCCGGCATTGACTTTTCTTGAATCTGATATCGCGATAATCTGTGAAGATAATATGCTTGATACAGTTGTCGGCGCAATCAAAAATAATGGGGCGACCGTTAAACGCCTGCTGGGCAAAAGTGCGGATGTTGATCGTAACGCACCAATATGGTTGGTTTTCAGAAACAACAGCCCGGCAGTAGCTCCACAACCGGGACAGCGTCCTGGCATGATGGATGGTATTACCGGTGTAGGCCTGTCACTGGACTTCACCGGAGCTAAAAAACGTGACCTTGGCTTGAATGCTCAGATCAGCTGCCGTGATGCGAATGCCGCTGCTGGAATGGGTATGCAACTGCAGGGCATGGTTATGATGATGAGCGCTATGGCATTTAAAGACAATCCACAGTTAGGCGGTGAAGTCGGGCAGGCGGTTAAAGTTAAAGCCAACGGTAGCAGTGTTGCCATTAATATTTCAGTACCGGAGCAGCTCGGTGAAAAATTACAGAAATATATAGCTGAACAGAAAAATCGTCCTAAAAAACAGCGCAAACTAAGAAGTAGCAAAAAATAAAATATTAATTGTTGACTATTTGTTTTTAGGGAACCCAAAATGCTTTTCATGGATGTTCTAGATACGGAATAGTTTTAACAGTTGCTCTTTGCGCTCGGAGATCGCAAGCTACCAATACAACAGGAGAGATAAGTTGAGGAACAGAAGAAAACGTAAAAGTAGACGTTTTATCAAATTTCTGTTCCTGCTGTTTGCAGCAGGGGGGTGCTGGAGTTTGTATCAATGGCGTCATTCGGTCCGTGATATGTTTATGATGAGCTCAGAAGATGCCTATGATAAATACATCTATGTCGCGGCGGAAAAACATAATGTTGAACCTGCCTTAATAAAGGCGGTTATTAATCAGGAAACTCGTTTTCAACCAAATATTCGGGGCGCTGCCGGTGAAGTTGGGCTGATGCAGATTATACCTAGCAAAGCGGTGACTGATTGGGCTGTTGCTCATAATGTTGACGTGCCGTGTGATGGTGTATTGTTCAGGCCGCAGGTGAATATTGATATTGGTACTTGGTACCTTAAACAGGGGCTTAGACGTTGGTGTAAATACAAATATTATCGCGAACTGGCACTGTGCCAATATAACGCCGGCGGCAGCTGGGCGAGAAAATGGGCACCAGAGAACATTAATGAGCCGTTTATGGAAAAAATCTCCATCGGCAGTACCAAAAGATATGTTAAACAGGTAATGGAAAAATATCGTAACTATACAGCGGAAAATATTGGAAAATCAGTAAAGCAACAATGAAAAACAGTTTGAAAGTAATTATAGTATTTGCCTGGCTGCTGAGCAGTCTATTTGCCATTGGCGGTGAACAGCCCGTTTCAACAGGGTGGCGAGTCGACTTTACGGTTGTTCAAGCTAAATTATTAGCGGAAAACTGGAAAATTGAAACGCTCTTTGGAACTCCTAAAACGACCTTTAACCTTGAACAGCAAGCGAAAAAACAGGCTTTGGTAGTTAGTGCAAAAAAATCATCAGGTGCTTTAGTCACCACAGTAAAAAGTGTTGATTTACACAAAACACCAATTATGCGCTGGCGCTGGCGAGTAACTAAATTACCGTCCAAAGCTGATGGTAGAATTACGAACAAGGATGATCAGGCACTCGCTATTTATGTTGGAATAAAAGGTGGCTATTTTAGTCAGAAAACACTCGCCTATCGCTGGGAAACTGAAACCCCGCGCGACGCGTCAGCTAAAACCAGTTATATTCTGGGAACAATGAAAGTCAAATGGTTTTGTTTGAGAAATAAAAGTGATCAGCTTGGGAAATGGTACACTGAACAACGAAATATTGCGGATGATTTCAAGCAAATATACGGAGTTGTTCCTGATAAATTTGCCCTTAGTATTGCTGCTAACAGTCAACATACACAGTCATCAACCCAGGCCGAAATCCAATGGGTTGAATTTGTGTCTGAAACGGTGGAAACGGAACCCCCATCGGAACAGCAATTGGCGGTAACGGAAAGAAAACGCGCGAACCCGGCTGTTGATAGAACTTTTAAAATTGACTAAATAGCTTGGCAAGCAACAAAGCCGGGTAACCTTCAGCGTGAGCTGGCGAAGACAGATAAATTTATAACCTCGCAGAGGCTAAATTAAGATTATATATAAATATAAACAACGGGTTTATCCCAAGACAATTTACAGGAGCTGAATATGCCTTTCGAAAGCGGGTCTATGACCACTACAATATTTTCTTTGCCGGAAAAACTGCCGGAGAATTTTCTTGAACTTTTTCATAACGCCAGAGCAGGAATGCTGGATGACGTTAAAGATGAACCGCAGACCGGCTGGGTAAGCGGACGCCATCTGCTGGAAACTTCGATCAATGAAGAAACCGCAATCTGTGGTGGACATTTTTACTTTAACCTGCGGACGGCAGAACGCAAGATTCCCTCTTCATTGCTCAAGGCTATCTGCCGGCGCGAAGAGCTGGTTTACATGAAAGCAAATGAGACCTTCTCGGTGCCGACAAAGATCCGCAGAGAGATAAAAGAGACTGCGACTGAGCAGAATTTAATGAAAATGCCGCCATCCATATCCGGGGTGCCAGCTGTGATTGATATGACGGACAGGACGCTCTACCTCGGAGCAACTTCCACTAAACAGGTCGATGAGTTTATTGGCATGTTTTATAAAACCGTTAATATTGAACCGGTCCAGATGAATATTGAAACGATGTTGGAATCTAACAATCTGGGGTCGGAACATGATCTGCCTAATGTCAAATTTTCAGAAAAATCAGACTTTGAAGCTGTTCCAGCCCGTGACTTCCTTACCTGGCTCTGGTTCTACAGTGAACACGAAGGTGGTGGAATAAACCACGAACAGTTTGGTGATTTTGTAATAATTATTGAAGCACCGTTGACGCTCGCTTTTGCATCTGAGGCTAAAGGTGCAGCCGAAACCATGCTGAAAAAAGGTGACAGACCACTGTATAGTGCAGAAGCTAAAGCCGCATTGAGTGTTGGGAAAAAATTAAAAAAAGCCAAGTTTACCCTGGCACGTGGCGAAGATATCTGGGGCGGCACCTTTGATGCAGAAAAATTCTGCTTTTCCGGACTATCAGTGCCGGAAGGCGAAGAAATGGAACTGCACAGCCGTTTTGCTGAACGTATTCTTAATCTGAGTATTTTCCGGCTGGTAATGGAAGAGTATTTCAAGAAATTTGTTGAAACCGTCAAGCATCCGGATCTCAAGGAGACTGAAAAACAATTTGCAAAATGGTCAATAGAGCGGGAATCTTTTTAAATTTAGGCGCTTGGCGCCTAACATGTACAAAACTTTCGACATAAGTTGCTTTTCATGCTTCCGTAGCGACGCGGGAGCGGAGTTTGAAGCAGTATAAGCCAGACGAACGTCTGTAGCCCCTTGGTTGCAAAGTCTTGTCATTTTTTGGCAAGAATTGAGGTTTTACTTCCGCTTCTGTAGCGACGCAGGAGCGGAGTTTGAAGCGGCATCTGCTTTCAGGTGCCACCTGATTAGGATTGATTGAAAAAATGTTGAAATATCGGATATGGCTGATTGCCGGAACTATTGTGCTTATAATGCATTTTGGCTGTCGTTCTGCACGGCAGATTCCGCCAAAAGCTGTCACGAAGACACCAATACAACCAACACCGGAAAAAATAATTCCACATGTTCATCCTAAGATCCCGATGCAGCAACCGGAAATTAAACTGATAAATAAGCCTCAGCCTGCGAAGCTCAAAACATCTCCAGCGCCGAAAATCGACAAACGGAATGTCAGCCGAGTCAAAATGCCCGGGGCTGGAGGGAGTCGTTTTCTGTCAGCCGATAATTTTGTTACCCGCTGGCTGGTATATGGTCCATTCAAGTTCAAAGAGAGCCTCAATAAACAACCCCCGACCGGAGCAATTATTCATCGCGCATTCGTTGATAATGAAAAAAATATTAATGGTGGAAGCGGAAAATCTCAACTATTATTACCTGATAAAACATGTACAAAACAGTTCCCGGGACGAGTTAATCTGGCAAAAATTTTTCCCGGCATCGAATATTCAGCAGCCTATGCAGTTGCCTTCCTTGACAGTGATCGACCAATTTCAGACCTGAAATTATATAGCGGGAGCGGTGGTTATATTAAAATATGGCTGAATGGTCAGTTGATTCACACCTATAACCGTCATAATCGTGACAGTCGTTGGGATCAGGATATTGTCAATGGAATCAAACTGAAAAAGGGCCGTAACCAAGTCGTGGTAAAAACTGTTACTATTGCTAAGCCATGGAGCTTCTATTTCAGATTCACCGATAAAAACGGCTTACCGTTAACTTTCTCGCAACCGTAAAAATAACCTTATCCCATTTGGCGATCTAAAAGCTTAGTTTTCATTGTTTAATCCTTTTTATAGGTCTATCAATATTTTCAGCAGTTTTTTATTGAAAATGACTTATGTTTCCTGAATTCCAGAATTTTGTAACTATGCTTGAATCTCAACCCCGAATGCGTCCATGATACGGCGTTGAACAGGGGTTGTTTCGGTGAACACTTGCCCGTAACGGTTTGAGTATTTAATTTTTGTCAGAGTTTCCATCTCCTCCATCACTTCCCGAACCGTGAGATATTTGAGTTTATAGTCTGCTTGGATTGTATTACGTATTGAACTGACATATATCAGTGCAATAAACTGTAAAAACAATCTGCTGTCCATTGCAGCAGAGCTATGAACACGCAAGCGCTTCATGTCAAGATGGTTCTTTAAGTCATCAAAACAGTTTTCTACAGTATCTTTAGTACGATAAATCACACCTGTCCTAACAATTATAAAAACTACCTGATTTAACAATTTTTTCCATTCAAGTCATTCAATTTTGTTCAATTTTGTTCAATTTCTCAAAAGTACCCCCCTGTTTTAAACTATGCTGTC